>JAITCP010000159.1 GCA_031283025.1 Spirochaetaceae bacterium
CCTTCGGACTGAAACATTTTTCCATAAATGGGGCTTTTATTTGTCCTCTCACCGTGCCGCATTTGCCCGTCAACACGCTCAATGTTTCGCGTGCATTTATTGGGGTGTGCCTGTTGCCTTTGGCCGTTATTCTGTCCGTTGGCGTGTTGCCTTAACAGCGGCGTCATTGCCGTAAAACTGTTCATATTTAATATGATTATCACAATGAAAGAAAAATGTCTACATATTGAGCGGGTTTTTTTGGGGGGAAAGAGGCTTTTTGGGCAAGGGTGAAGATGTGGGAAAGGGGGGGGCTGAACTGGGTGGGTTCTTCATTTCATAGATGTCTGTAATTCGGGACTTTTTTCATATAGAGAACCTCTGAAAACCGCTTGTTTTTAGAGGTTCCTTTGCAGTTTCTTGCCCTTTGGGCTGCGAAACGTGCGTTTTTAAGCGGTAAATCTCTAAAAACTGAAGTTTTTAGAGATTCCCTTATATAACTGATTTACCAAGTTTAGGGCAAATGGCATAACGTCGCTGTAACTAAGGATGCTTCTAAACTAACAGGGTTTGGAAATAACTCAACTGCTAAAAATAATTCCGCGCGCCTAAAAACCGGGTTTTGTAGTATTTTTCGTTCATGTTGGAGATGATCACCCCGATCTTTGATCCTTGAGACGCGGCGTGGATAAAGGTTACTCCCTGGGGGCCGTTTTCCAGGACTATTCCCGCATGACTTGCGCCGGAACGAACAGTGGTGAACACCAGCACATCGCCGGGGCGCACCTGGTCCAGGGTTATTTTTTTGCCGCTGTTCCAGAGTCCCACAGTGGAACGGGAAACTTCCATTCCGGCTTCACGGAACACAAAAAAAACAAGGCCGGAACAATCAAAGCCTTCCGGCGTAGCGCCGCCGGTTCTATAGGGAACCCCCAGGTATTCCTGGGCTGTTTCCGTGATGCGCCTGCGGAGCAGCGTTTCTATGTCCAGTTCGGGGAGATCTTCTTCGTTAATGGCTGCCCCCGGAGCAGCCGCATTCAAAAATGCCATTTCCAAAGAAGGCTCAGCCTTGGAAACGCTTTCCAGGGGAGCCGCTTCTTTGAATATGTCTCCTTCCGTACCCGGTGTGGATGTAACCGCTTCCTGCGCCCGGAGCAGGGGAAGGAAAAACAGAAAAAGGCATACTGCGAAAAGGCATGCTATAGAAGTTTTTTTCATATCTACCTTGAGTATCGGTATTTGTATTATTATACTCTCATTATCTGTTTTTGGGTATATATAAATGACTGAACGTTTTGCCGCCGCTCTGGTGGGGCCGCCCTTTGGCCTGACCGGGCGCGTTAAAATTGAGTCCCCATCGGGGGAAACAAGCCACTTGCTCGGCCTGAAAAAGGTTGTCCTCCGCAAAAGCCGGGGCGGGGAAAAAAGCAGTGGAGAAAAAGGCGGCGCGGAACAGGAATACTTAATCGAAGAAGTTTCTACCGCCCCGCTGTCAGTAAAATTTGCGGGGATAGACAGCCCGGAAGCGGCCAGGGCATTGAAGGGAGCGGAAATTCTGGTGCCGCGGGAACAGGCGGCGCCCCTGAGCGAAGGGGAATTTTATATCGAAGATCTCCGGGGGCTGGAAGTTATTGCCGAAGGTAAAACGGTGGGAACCATTAGCGATGTAATCGAAGGCGGCGGCGGCTTTCTGGTTGAAGTCATTCTTGAACCGGGGGGGAACAAGCGGCTGGTTCCGTTTCGGAACGAATTTTTTGGCAGAGTGGAACCGGCGGCAGGCTGGGTGGAACTGCTGGAACCCTGGATTCTGGAATGAAATTTACCGTCCTAACCCTCTTCCCCGAAATTACCGATGCATATTTTGCCAGTTCCATCATGGCCAGGGCGCTGGACAGGGGGATTATCAGCTATCAGGCAGTAAATATCCGGGATTTTGCCACAGACAAGCACAAAACCTGCGATGACGCCCCCTACGGCGGCGGCCCGGGTATGCTCATGCTGGCGGAACCTTTAAGCCGCGCCTTAAAAATGGTGTCTGATACAAGGCGCGCTAACCTAAATATCCCGCAAGAACTCACACAAGGGAACAAAGACACAAAGGACATAAAGCCTAGGAATAATAGCAGAATTTTCAAAATTCTTTCATTTTTTCTTTGCGGGCTCCGTGTCTTTGTGAGAGGTATTGGGACTATGGTGCCTGACACCTTTTTTGGGGGGAGCGGAGGCCCGCAGGGCCGGAGCGAGGGGGGGCCGGACGGTGCAAGTAACAGCTTCGGGCGAATGACGGGAAACAGGCCCCCCCATATTATTTACCTTACGCCTTCCGGGCGACCTTTTACGCAAAGGCGGGCGGAGGAGTTGGCTGCCATGGAGGAGCTTGTTCTTGTCTGCGGACGTTACGAGGGGATTGATCAGCGGGTTATTGACGCGTATGTGGATGAGGAGCTTTCTGTGGGCGATTATGTGCTTTCTTCCGGGGAGGTGGCGGCGCTGGCGGTGATTGACACGGTGTACAGGCTTGTGGATCGGGTGATTACGCCTGAATCGCTGGAGGAGGAAAGTTTTTCCGGGGGGCTTTTGGAGTACCCCCAGTATACAAGGCCGGAGACTTTTGATACAATGAAAGTTCCGGAGGTGTTGCTTTCTGGGCACCATGAAAACATACGGCGCTGGCGTCTAAAAAAGCGGATTGAGAAAACCCGCGCTTTCCGGCCTGAACTGCTGGAACAGGGGCTGCAAATGGGGCTTTTTGATGCGGAAACCGTGAAATTAATAGAGGAATCAAAGGGGTAAGGACAATGAACGAAATTAAAGGAATTGAAGCCGATCAAATGAAGAAGGAGTTGGACAAATTTAAGGTTGGCGATACAGTCAAGGTGCATTTTAAGATTGTGGAAGGAAAAAACGAGCGTATACAGATATATGAAGGGCTGGTTATCGCTATGAAGAATTCCGGGGTGGGTAAGACGTTTACCGTCCGGAAGAATTCCTATGGCGTTGGAGTTGAACGGGTGTTCCCCATCCATTCGCCCCGGATTGCACGGGTGGAACTGGTGCGACCCGGCAAGGTCAGACGGGCTAAACTGTACTATATTCGGGACAAAATCGGCAAGGCCGCCAAAATTAAGGAACTTATCATTAAAAAGAGCGCAAAACCCAAGGCGGCTGTCCAGACCGAAACCAAAGCCTAGTGTAACTTGTTAATACCAAGTGTGCTTTGAAAGTTTCCGGTGATGCCCATAGCCCGGCATTTACCCTAAAGGAACACCCTGCGGGGAAAATGACAGGCAAAGCAAGTTCTTTGCAGGGAAAGCCCGGCAGCATTGAGTTGGCTGCGGAGTCTCACAGAAAAAATGGCCAAAACCTTCGTGTAACTCCGCATGGCTCTGAAGTAAAAAATAACAAAGTTGCGCAAATGCCGCCCGGCGGTTCGCCGGAAAAGGCCGATGCAAGCCTTGTTTCTTTGCTTAAACTGCCCCAGGACGGTTTGTCCCGTGCGGTTATTGCCTTTGCCCGGTTTTTTTCCCTTCCCCTGGAACCAAAGCTATTGGCTGCCCTGCGGCGGGAGGCGCTGGGCGCTAGGGCCGCCGGACGGGAGGCGGCAGCTCTGGGAGCCGCCGCTGCCGCAGATAAGGGCATAAAACTGAGCGAACAGGCCCTTGCCGAATATGCCGCCGCCATTGAGGGCGGAAGTTTAGCCCCGGAGGATGCCGTTCCGGCAAGCGCTGATGAACCGCAAAACGCCGGACGACACGGGGAAGATTCGCAGGCAAATGATACGGCGGAACGGGAGCCCGGACAGGAGCCGGAAAACCAGGATGCCGGAACCGGAAACAACAGCCGGAGCGGCGGCGGTTTTCGTGATGACGGCAATTTGCAGGAAGGCGCTACGGAATTACAGCGCGTTATAACGGAAATCCTGGGAAAAAGGCCATCTCTTGACCTGATTAACCGGATTCCCGGAAAAAACGGCCAGTGGATTGTGGTTCCGTTCTCATTCAGCGAAGATGACATGGATATTACCGTTTCTCTGCGCATCCAAACAGACAAAGCCCTTGTTTCCGGGCGTTTGAGTGCCGATATTAAAGTAACCCGATTGGGCCGGGAACAGAAGCGATGGCTTGTTACACTGGAAAGACCGGAGGAAAATTCAGGCGCTAATGCGGAATTATGCGTTTTTTCCGGTTCCGTGCCCTGGCGCTTTTCTGTGGCGGAAAAGAAACAGATCAGGCTGGAACTTGCGGCAGCCCTTGATTTACCTTTGGATAAAGTGTCAATCAGGGAAGAAGTTTTAACCGGAGAAGCGGACTTAACCGGGGAAGCAATACCAGTTTTTGCCGGTTCAAGAGAAAGCGCCTTGAGATCGGTAAATGAAAAAGTATAATATAAGCAAAGGCAGGAAAGCCGCCGCAATTGCCTATAAACCGCCCCAGCCAGCGCCGCAATTGGTGGCCGTCGGTAAAGGAAGGGAGGCGGCGTTAATTCTGGCAGAGGCCAGAAAGGCGGGAATCGCCATTGTGGAAGACCCAGGTTTGGCCGCCATGCTGGAAGCCGCCAGGCCAGGGGATTATATTCCGGCATGGTGCTGGGAGGCAGTAGCCGGAATACTTGCATTCGTGCTTGCAAGGGAAAAAGGTAAAGTTTAGCAATGAAAAAAATAGAAGTAAAAACGCTTTATCCGGGTATGGTTTTCTCCGAGCCGGTTTATATAGAGGGAAACAACCTTCTGGTTCCTGCGGGCATAGCAGTCCGCAAACGGGACATCGAACACCTGATAAAATGGGGTTACGACACGGTTACCACAGAAGGGGATACGGTTCAGCCGCCTCCTGCCGAAACCGTAGAAACAACGGAAAAGCCAAAAGTAATGGTTCTGGAAGACGTTTCTTTGGATTTCTTTGACTCGGCAGAAACACAACCTGGGGGAGGGATCTCCGGTGAAACAAAAAAAAGAACCACAGGGAGCGTCTTATCTTTGACAGATGTACAGGAAAATAAAGGCGCTTACCGCAGCTATGTTGATCTTATTGAGCGGCTGGATGAGGTCTTCTTCAATATTGAAGCGGGTGTTTCCGTAGAACCCCGGACGGTGGATAATATAACCGGAAAGCTTCTTCAGGCGGTTAGGGAAGAAAAGGACCGCATTATCGGTTTTATACTGGGCGGGGAAGTTTCCGGCTATGTGCTGGCAAAAAGCTCGATCAATGCGGCTATTTTGTCTGCCTTAATCGCCATGGAACTTAAATCTCCCCACCATGAGGTAATGCAGGTGGTAACCGGCGCTCTGCTTCACGATATAGGGATGCTCCGGCTGCCCAAAGAATTAACCAGTAAATCCGGCGGCTTGTCCGGGGCGGAACTGCAGCGTATGCAGGCTCATACGCTTTATTCCTACAAGATTGTTACCAAAGAACTGCTTTACCCTGAAGATGTAGGGCTGATTGCCCTCCAGCACCATGAGCGCTGGGATGGGGAAGGCTATCCGCGGCGTATTTCCGGTACCGGAATAGAAATAGGCGCCCGGATTGTATCCGTTGCAGACGCTTTCGAGGCCATGGTCAGTGAAAAACCCTACCGGAACTCAATGATAGGCTATCAGGCCATGAAAAACCTTCTTTCTGACAATTCCCGGCGCTTTGATCCGGATGTGCTTAAAGGTTTTATTAAAACGATGGGTATTTATCCCATTGGGTCTATCATTTTACTCAACAACGGCGCCATAGCCAGGGTAACAGAAGTACAGGGAGACGCCCCCTTAAGGCCAAAAATTCGTATATTAATAGACGAATTTGGTAAAATGTTCAAGCAGGACGAAGGGGATATGATTGATCTTTTAACAGAAAAGAGTCTATTTATAGCAAGGGCGCTTGATCCCAAGGAATTATCAAAAAAACATGGATAAAACTGCCGGAATCCGGCCTTCCGCCCGGCTTGTTGGCGTGGAAGGGGAAATGTATGCGGCGTTCGCCCTGCAAAAGAAGGGATTACGTGTCGTAGCCCGGAATTCACGCTCCCAGTACGGGGAAATTGACCTAATTGCCCTGGATGGGGAATTTCTGGCTTTTATAGAAGTAAAAACCTGGCCCGCCCATGGGCTGGAGAATTTGAGTTATGGGATAACCAGAAAAAAACAGCAGCGCATTATAGAAACCGCTAAATATTTTCTTGCTATGCATCAGGAATATTGTAACAAATCCATAAGGTTTGATGTTATTTATTTGCATCCTGGTGAATCCATGGTTCATCTGGTTTCAGCTTTTACGGAGTCATAATGACAACGTTGGAAAAAAGGGAGGTGTCCCCAGTGGAACGGAAAAATCCTTTGAAAGATGCCTCTTCAAACAATGCAAGAATTGACGCATTAAAAAAAAAGATAAATAATGAAGAGTATTTGTTTGAGGCAATACACCGGATTGCTTTTGTTTTAAGTAACGAAATTTCCGGAGGAGGAGCTGTTGAGCGGAAGGGATAATGGCCGCCGCCATCCGCCCAGAAGGGAAAAACAGGACTGGCGCGGTCAGAATAATCAATATTCAAACGCTAAAAGCGATTCCTGGAAAAAGGGTAACAGGAATTCTACTCCGGTAAAATGTGATAAAAACGGCATTCCTTACGAGCGGCCCCGCTGGAACGCCCCCAAACTGAACAGCGACCCGCTACCGGTTCCGGTTTGTATCCGTTGCGGCAAGCCGATTACCGATCTTCATACGGCATTGACGGACAGTAAATCCGGCGGAACAGTTCATTTTGACTGCGCTATGGCGGAAGTGTCTAAAAGGGAAATCCTGGAAGAAGGCGATGTTTTAAGCTATATTGGCGGCGGACGTTTTGGCGTTGTCCGCTTTGCCGACTCCGGAGAACGGGGGAAAAAAAGATCGTTTACCATTAAAAAAATTTTTGAATGGGAAAACAAAGAAGAAAGGGCGGCATGGCGCGATGTAATAGCTGACCATTATTCAATAACATAAAAGAATTTATATGAAAGAAGATATAGAAAACCTGAATTTTATTTCCAATCCGGCTGTTGTTGAAAACTATTTACTGCTTGAGGACCTTGGGGTAAATGAATTTATTGATAAACTCAACCGGGAAATAAAAACCTGTAAAAATCTTCTTAGTGTTGCGGTAGACATTTTTAATAAAGTAACGATTGATGAAATTCTGGATACGGCGGTTTTAAAGATTTCTGATCAGTTTTTGCCGTTTTTCATTGCTTTTATATGGAAACCTGAACAAAACCGGGAAAATATAACCGTCAGGAATTATATAAACCGCAAACCGGCGGAAATTATAACGCCAATAGAATCCATAACGCCTTTTGAATCTTTCTTTCGCGCTTTTCCCAAACCGGTGGCTTATGATATTCTTGCTCTTCCGGAGAACGAAATTGATCTTGATGTGCTAAAGGTTTTGGACGAGCTAAATCCGGAACTGGTTGTTCCTATTTTAAGCCCCTTTGGCCTTTATGGCATAGTGCTGGTGGGGAAAAAGGCCAATGTTGAAGAAGGATATTCAGCGGATGAACTGTTCTTTCTTGATCAGCTTATGTCTTTCCTTTCACAGGCCGTACAAAATAATCTTCACCATGAACATTCGGTGCGCGATGTAAAAACAGGACTGTATAACCACGGTTATTTTATGACCCGGCTTGAAGAAGAAATTGCCAGAACAAAACGGGATATAATGGTCTCTTCCCTGATGGTAATTGATGTGGATAAGTTCAAAATTTTTAATGATATTTTTGGACATTTGGCCGGAGATCGTGTTCTGGAAAATCTGGCTTTTACGATTAAGCAGACTGTTCGTTCGGAAGATGTCCCTTCCCGTTTTGGGGGCGAAGAATTTACCATTCTCCTTTCCAATACCCCGCCGGAAACCGCATGGATGATAGCGGAACGGCTGCGCATGGCGGTAGCGTCCATGAAAATTCCCTGGGAACCTCCTTTGCCGCAGGTAACGATCAGCCTGGGAGTAGTAAGTTTTGATGATCAGACTGACGCTTCCCCGGACGAGATAATTGCCCGTGCTGATGCAGCGCTCTATAAGTCAAAGGGAAACGGCCGTAACCAGACCAACGTGTGGGAAGGGGGCCGGCAGGTAATGGAATCGGTCGCACTATTGGAAGAGTTGTAAGCAATCCAAGCGTGTTGGCAGCCCGCAACCGAAGCTTTTCCAAAACTTCAGTTTTTGGAAAAGCCGCCTTAGATGAAAAACCGGTTGTTATTCGAAAGTCTGGTTTAATACCTCGGAACTCTGCCTGCCTACGCAGGCAGAGTTCCGGCTGTAATAAAGTAAAAATTAATATGGAAATGGTATTAAATCAGACGGTATAATAAATTTCCTCTCGAACGAGCCTCCGTTCCAGTATAACTCAACGTTAAAGATACCGCAGGGCTTGCCTGCCTGCGCAGGCAGGCCCTGCGGAGGCTCATTTCCCTGTTTGCAGTTCTGCCCTAAATACTGTAACAGTTTCCTCCGCGCTTGATGCGGCTTCCCGGCGGCCTTCTATGGCAAAAGCAGCCTTGCAGGGCAAAGGAACTTGCCCCCGGAGTAATACGTTTTCCGGTGAATCGTTTTTATTAATGGGCTGGATATAAAGTTTGATCGTTTCACCGTAACGGGCTTCGGAAATATAGTTAATGTCCAACCGCATTTGTTTTGCCGTTTCCAGAATTTCCGGCTCAATCAGGTCCTGAATCCACTGAATGTAACGGGTATTGTTTACATGGCCGTTATAGTCAATATCGGAATAACATACACGGCGCAGGACAGACTGTTCCGGGGCAAATTCCCGGACTGCCAGGGATGGGGGCGGATCATTGCCTTGCAGGTTTACCCCCGGCAAGGCGTTTTCCCCTTCATTGGCCGGCAGGTTATCCATGGCAGTCTGGGGGCGCAGGGGGCGGTGTCTTTCCAGATCGACAACAAGCCAGCCGCTGCGGCCCCGGACATCAACGCGGGAACTGCGAATATCATAATCGCGAATGGCAAAAAGTTTATTGGCGCCCCGCGGCCATGTACGGATGGCAACTTTTTCCCCAAATGGGGGGCGGCGTTCCATAAAAACAGAAATTCTGGAAAGTATCCAGACTTGCCCGCTTTGTTTCATTGCTTCCCGGCCAACGCCCAGGATTTCGGCATGGTTAATCGCCGCTTCCTGAAAAAGATCAAAGGTAGAAGCCATAGTCAGGGTATCGCTTTGGTCAACATCGGCAAAACGGATGGTTGTTTCCTGAGCATAAATATCCATAGGTGGTTCCTCTTACATAGAATAGAGTTGTTCAAAAACTTCAGTTTTTGAACAACTTCCTATTAAAATTATGGGCTTTTTCCGCAGTGATGTATAGGACATGGGAAAGAGCCTCGTGATGTCTCATGTAAAAAACTAACCATTGACCCGGAGCCCTTATCTATTGCCGGATAAACTGCTATACTGTCAGCAGCCCTGTGGGGTCAGTATAATAGTGATTTAGGAGGAAATTATGGAGAAGTTTTTTAAGCTTCAGGAACGTGGTACTACGGTACAGCGGGAACTTGTGGCCGGGCTTACTACCTTTCTTACCATGGCGTACATTTTGGCGGTAAATCCGGGTATGCTTAGCCTTACCGGAATGCCCGCGGGAGGGGTGTTTACCGCTACGGCTTTGGCTTCCGCAATCGCCACGCTGCTAATGGCCTTTTTGGCAAATCTGCCGGTGGCTTTGGCTCCCGGTATGGGGCTTAACGCATTCTTCACCTTTACCGTGGTGATGGGGATGGGTTATTCCTGGCAGTTGGCGCTGACCGCTGTTTTTCTGGAAGGCATACTTTTTATTATCCTTTCCCTGTTCAACGTGCGGGAGGCGATTATCAAGGCAATTCCTGCCAACCTGAAAAAAGCGGTGGCTGTGGGCATTGGCCTTTTTATTGCTTTAATCGGCTTTGCCAATGCAGGCATAGTTATATCCGGCGGCGGGACCATTATAGAGCTTAGCAAGCTTACAAGCGGCGCTCCCTTGCTCGCCATTATAGGCCTGTTGATTACTATTGCCTTGTACGTTATCCGGGTTCCCGGCTCTATTCTGGTAGGGATTCTGGTAACAACAGTTATTGGGATTTTCATGGGAGTAACCGTTATTCCGGAAAATTTTTCCCTTATCAGTATTCCTGCCGCTCCTATCTTTGCCCAGTTTGAATTTAGCAATCTTCTTACCCTGAAATTCTTTATTGTATTCTTTACATTCCTTTTTGTAGACATTTTTGACACCATAGGAACCCTGGTAGGCGTTACCACCCAGGCCGGCCTTACCCAAAAAGACGGTGAAATTCCCCAGGTAAAACAAGCCTTGCTGTCCGATGCTGTTGGTACGGTTGCCGGCGCCCTTTTGGGTACTTCTACCGTTACCAGCTATATAGAAAGCAGCGCCGGTGTTGCCGTTGGAGGCCGCACTGGTCTTTCCTCCGTGTTTACCGGAATCCTCTTTTTGCTGGCCCTGTTCCTTTCCCCTCTGTTCCTGCTGATCCCCAGCGCCGCCACCGCCCCTGCTCTTATTGTGGTTGGTTTTCTGATGATGCAGGCGGTAACAAGCATTGATTTTAAGGACCCCGCAGAAGGCATTCCCGCCTTTTTAACCATTGTGATTATGCCCTTTGCATACAGCATTGCCGATGGCATTGTGTATGGCCTCCTCTCTTATGTGTTCCTTAAAATCATAACCCGGAAATTCAGTGAAATTACCATTGTAAGCTGGGTTCTGTTTTTGATCTTTTTACTGCGGATAATATTGAACGCGGTAAACTAGCCTGAAATGCGGCTCTTGCAGAACCAGCCGGGTTTTGCAAGGGCCGTTTTTTTGAATTGCCGTATTTTGCAGCTTTAATAGGAAGTTGTTCAAAAACTGAAATTTTTGAACAACTCTATAATAAAAAACCGATAATAACTATAATGACTTCTGGTGAAATGATTAGTCTTTTGGGGAAAGTTATTAGTTCCTGGCAGGTTATCGTTGTAACGATAGTATTGCTTATATACCTTAAACTGGTTTTTTTTGTAGCTAATCCCCGTTATTCCCGCCATTCTGACTTTTCCTCATATTCAAAACCGGGGAAGAAAAAGAAAGAAAGACCCGCAAAAGCGGCAGCGGTTTCTTCGGATAATGACGACCTGGGGCTGGAAGAGGAATAGGCTTGTTCGCCCCCCCGCAAATTTGGGCCATTAGCCCTAACCGTTGTCTTGTAAGTTAAGCTAAATGAGCCATTTCCAAAACTCGGTTAGTTTTGGAAATGGCTTAAGAAAAACTGTCCAAAAGGCCAGTTTTTCAATTAAATCTAAGGTAGCTTTTCCAAAAACTGAAGTTTTGGAAAAGC
>JAITCP010000175.1 GCA_031283025.1 Spirochaetaceae bacterium
AAGTTTTTAGTTTTGGCATTTGCCCTGTTTGCCGTAAGCGGTTTATCTGCACAGAATGTAAAAGGCACATTAACGGTCTGGTCGTACACCGATGAGATGACAAATATGCTCAACAATTATTTCAAACCAGCCCATAAGGACGTACAGATTACCTACTCGTTTATACCATCGGATCAGTTCCCAAGTAAGCTCGACACCGCGTTGGCTTCCGGTAATGGAACGCCGGATGTTTTTAATTTGGAAATGCTGGAACTCCGCAAATATGTTGAATCGGGGCTTCTTTTAGACCTTACATCAATTTATGAAAAGCACAAAGCAAAACTCCTTGCGTATCCGGCGGAAGTGGGAACCTATAACGGCAAAGTATACGCGCTGTCGTGGCAGGCGGTTCCCGGCGCGATGTTTTACCGCAGAAGTCTGGCAAAGAAATACCTTGGAACCGATGATCCCGCCAAGGTACAACTCCTTTTTTCCAATTTTAACAAGTTCCTTGAAACGGCAAAGCTTCTTGGTGATAAATCCCGCGGAAAATGCGCCGTTGTATCCGGCGCGCAAGACCTTCTTCTTCCCTTCCTTGGAACGCGGACTCAAAGCTGGGTTGTAAACGGAAAGCTGGTAATAGACCCCGTTATGGAGCAATACATGGACTTCTGCAAGACGCTGCGTGACAATAAATGGGCAGGCATCGTTGGCCAATGGTCGGACGGCTGGTTTAAGGGTATGCAAGGAAACATTACGGATAGAGACGGCAAGCAACAGGAAGTTTTTTCCTACTTTCTGGCCACGTGGGGGCTTCAGTATGTTCTTAAGATGAACGCTCCCGACACCGCAGGCGACTGGGCAATGATACAAGGCCCCGCTCCGTATTATTGGGGCGGCACTTGTATCGCAGCTCATAAAAACACCAAAAACCCGGAAGCGGCGTTAGCAATGATCGAATGGCTTACCGCCAATGACGGCTTTCTTGAACAATGGGCAAAGGACACGGGAGACATAGTCAGCAATACGGACGTCATAGACAAGGTTAAAAACAATTATAATGAAGCCTACCTTGCCGGACAAAATCATTATGCCGCTTTTGCGGATATAGCAAAGAATGTTAACGGCAAACTGGCGCAGAAGGACGATGAAGATATTCAACAACGGTTTTGGGAAGAAGTTTACTTTTATATAAAAGGTGAAAAAACCAAAGCCCAGGCTTTGGCGGATTTTAGAAACCAGGTACGGTTACAGTTTGGTCTGTAATCTGTAGGGATGTAATGTATGCCCCAGAATCTCCGGGCCAGGCTTGCCCGCATACGGAAAACTCAGGGGGAGGCTGGGACGGCACAGGGCGAGGACGACGGGAAAAAATCCCCCACCCCTGCGCCCGGTAGTATAAATCAGACCGAATACGGCAAGTGGCAGGAGGCAGGTTACAAGGTAATGCGCCGCACCCTTACCCTGCCTTTTACACTGCCCACGATATTGCCGGAAACCCTCCCCTGGCTTGTCCCCGATCTGGAGCGGGATCGGTTGGGTGCAATCAGCGATTTACCGGATGTTCCTCATATTCCGCCGGAGGATGCCGCGCCGGAGCGTTTTCTGTTTTTTGATTTGGAGACCACCGGCTTGTCCGGCGGCGCCGGAACCGTTGCGTTCCTTGCCGCCTTTGGGCGTTTTGTCCATGACCCGAAAACACCGGATAATCTGTCCAAACGGAATAATGTACCCGGACGGGCGGCATCCGGCTATACCGGCCTTGAAGTTACCCAGTTTCTGCTGCTGGATTATCCCGGTGAAGACGATTTTCTTGAGCAGGTTGTTTCGTTCATTGCGCCGCCGGACAAGCCAAACCGGGGATCGTTAAAAACTTCTGTTTCCGGCGGCTTGCCGTACTTTCTTACCACCTACAACGGCAAAGCGTTTGATACCCAAATACTCAAAACCCGGTGCCTCCTTAACGGCTTTGCCCTTCCTCCGTTTTTACAGGTTGACCTGCTCCACCCGGCACGGCGGCTCTGGAAGCGGATGCTCCCTAACTGTTCCCAGGCTACCATCGAGACCATGGTGCTGGGGCTTGACCGTACCGGAGACACGCCGGGTTCACAGGCTCCCGACATCTGGTTTAATTTTTTACGGGCCGGGGGGGAATTTACCGGAATGGGGGCGGGAGAGGAAAGCGGACGATTGCCGGAACATTGCCGGGCGCTGCTGGGAATCTGCGATCACAACGTTAAAGACATTTTTGGCTTGGCTTCATTGTTTCGTGCATTTACGGAAATTGCCGCTTCTCCGCTGGATGCGGCGGCACATTTCAACTGCGATGAGGAAAATCTTGCAATGCGCTGGCGGCACAGTGTGCGGCACGATGTGCTGCCCAATGATAATGCGGACGAAAACAGTCAGGAGAAAACCGCCGCCCTGCTCCTGAAAGCCGCCGCCGCACAGTACCCCCGGTCTTGCCTTAGGCTGGGTTTCGATCACTTCCGCCGGGGCCGTTATGAAAAAGGGAGGGCGGCGCTGCAACGGCTTGCCGATAAACAATCGGTATGGGAAATTCCCTGTACTGCGGCCATACAGGCTTTAGCCCTGCGATCATTGTCCATTGATGCGGAACACAGGCTTGATCGGCAGGACACAGCCCTTGCCTATATTGAAAGAGCCCTTTCCGCCGAACAGCCCGGCGGCGGCGAAAAAGCCAGCCTCCCCGGCGGCCTGCGGGAAGATTTGGAAAAACGGAAGAAGCGGCTTTGCCGTTGATTCGTGGCGGCGGAGCATGTTGATTGGAAGGCGGGGTTTATCATCGGAAGGCAGCACCTTTACAATGTCTGCGCTTTGTAATATTTACCAAACTCCGCATCATCGCCCTTTATGTGTTTTTCAATCCAAGAGATCAATGAATTATTAAGCTTCATTGAAAATTCAAAGGAATCGCTCTTACCCATAAATTCACTTTTCATTTTGGAAAAATCATTTATAAAAATAGCGTGCTTCTCTTTGTGTTCCGCATATTTCGGGTATTTGCTTATTATTTGAAGTTCTTCTTCATCGCCGAAATGTTTTACAACATATTCACCCAGATAATCAATTGTTTTTCGAGTTTCCGCTTCGGAAGTGGTATTGTCTCCTGCTGCCAGCAGCCTGTTAATCCTGTTGATAAGTTCCCTATGCTGTGAATCAATTTTTTCAACACCGGTTTCCATGTCTTTTGATAAAGTAAACATATATCATTCCTCCTTTTTTAAATTAGGGAATCTCTAAAAACTTCAGTTTTTAGAGATTTACCGCTGAAAAACGCATGTTTCGCAGCCCAAAGGGCGAGAAACTGCAAAGGAACCTCTAAAAACTTCTCTTTTTAGAAATTAACCGCTGAAAAACGCACGTTTCGTATCCCAAAGGGCAAGAAACTGCAAAGGAACCTCTGATAACAACTGGTTTTAAGAGGTTACTTGGATTATAGCGCCTTTTTGATCAAAGGGGAACACGTACGGTACAATCACAGTCCCGGAAACAAGAGCGATCATTTGACATTTTCCCCGAATTTGGGCAAAATAGGGGCAAAATCGGTATCCAATACGGGGGAATTATGAAAAAGCGGCTTTTTCACGCATTATTTGTTATTTTACTGGCTGTGGTGGGCTTTTCACTGCTTTCATGCCAAGGGGATGACAGGCTGCTCTCCGTGGACAAGCAGGGGCGGACAGCGGTGGAACGTTTCGGCCAGCTCAGGGTGGAGGGCCCCCGCTTATTGACTGCTGACGGAAGGCCCCTCCAACTGCGGGGGATAAGTTCCTATGGGCTGCAATATGCCGCGAAATACGCCAATGAAGGGGTGCTCCGCTGGCTTCGGGACGATTGGAATATGCAGATTTGGCGGGCGGCCATGTACCTTAGCGAGGGGGGCTATATTACCCAGCCGTCCCAAAAGGAAAGAGTGGTGGATTCCGTGGAAGCGGCGTTAAACCTGGGGCTGTACGTCATTATCGACTGGCACGTTCACCTGGATCGAAACCCCCAAATGTACCAAAAGTATGCGCTGGACTTTTTCAGTGAAATGGCCCAGCGTTATGGCTCTTACCCCAATGTGCTATATGAAATCTGTAACGAGCCGAACGGCAAGGACGTAACCTGGAATGGGGTGATAAAACCCTATGCGGAAGCGGTCATTGCAGAGATACGGAAGTACGATCCGGACAATATAATCATTGTGGGAACCCCTACCTGGAGCCAGGATGTTGATATTGCGGCCAGGGACCCGATTCAGGGCACGAATATCATGTATACCCTCCATTTTTACGCCGGAACCCACGGCCAGGAACTCCGTGACAAGGCGGAAAAAGCCATTGAAAAGGGGTTGGCCCTTTTTGTTACCGAATGTGGCACTTCCAAGGCTACAGGCGGCGGGGGGGTTTTTGAGGATAAGTTTATGGAATGGCTTACCTTCCTTAAAAAGCACCAAATTTCATGGGTAAACTGGTCTTTGACCAATAAAGGGGAGGATTCGGGGCTTCTGGTAATGAATGCCGACAGGGAGGGAAAAGGCCACTGGACAGACGATCAACTGTCCCAATCAGGCAAATTTATAAGAAAAATTCTCAGAAACGAAATAAAAGTTAAATAATGCTTGACATTTTTATTTTCTTTATGTTAGAATGTAAAGACAAAAACCCAGTATGGGTTTAAAAACCAATTTTGGAGGAAAAAGATGAAAAAGGCTCTAGTTATTTTAGGCATAGTTCTTATTCTTTTTAGTGTAAGCGGCTGTGCAAAGAAGGAAGCGGGACCAAATAAACTGGTTATTTGGTCATTTACTGATGAATTGGCTAATATGACCAACAATCCAACCTGGGGTTTCATAGCAACCCACCCCGGGATTGATGTTGAGTATTCCCAAACCCCCTCGGACCAGTTCCAGGCAAAAATAGACCCGGTTTTAGCTACCGGTCAGGGATGCCCGGATATTATTGCTCTGGAATCCGCATTTGTCCGCAAATATGTTGAATCCGGTCTTCTTCTGGACGTAACCGACATTTATGAAGCTAAAAAGAGCAGTCTTCTTGCCTATCCGGCGGAAATTGGCTCCTATAATGGCAAAGTATATGGGTTGTCATGGCAGGCATGTCCCGGCGCCATGTTCTACCGCCGCAGTCTGGCCCAAAAATACTTTGGGACTGATGATCCCGCCACCGTGCAGACCTATTTTAACAGCTTTAACAAATTCCTTGAAACTGCGGAAAAACTCAAGAAAGATTCCAACGGTTCCTGCGTGGTAGTGTCTTCACTTGGCGATTTGAACAATTCGTTCCTGTCCGCCCGGACGCAATCTTGGATCGTGAACGGCAAATTGGTCATCGATCCGGCCATGGATCAATACTTGGATATTTGCAAGATTCTGCATGATAACCGCTATGAAGGCCGCGTAGGCCAGTGGTCAGAAGGCTGGTTCGCCGGCATGAAAGGCGAGCTTAAAGATGAGTCCGATAAGGATGTGGAAGTATTCTCCTATTTCCTCCCCACTTGGGGCCTCCATTATGTGCTCAAGACCAATGCCCCCAATACATCGGGCGACTGGGCAATGATTCCCGGTCCTTCTTCCTACCGCTGGGGCGGCACTTGGGTTGGCGCATATAAAGGCACCAAGAATGTGGACGCAGCCAAAGAGTTTATCCGCTATGTAGCCACCGACGAAGCTTTCCTTGAAGCATGGGCAAAAGAAACCGGAGACATGGTTAATAACATTACCGTAATCAACAAAATTAAGGACAGCTATAGCGAGCCCTACCTGGGCGGACAGAACCACTACGCTGAATTTGCCGAGATGGCCAAAGCCGTTAACGGCAGGCTGCTTCAGGGAAGCGATGAAGCCATTGAAGCAATGTTTGGTGAAGCGATGGCCTCTTTCGTAAACGGAGAAAAATCCAAAGACCAGGCTCTGGCAGATTTCAGGGCGCAAGTGGAAGCCCAATTTAATCTGTAATAGGTGGAGTTAGGCCATTAGAAACTAATCTTAACAAGGGCGTGGATATTTATTATCCACGCCTTTTTTTTACAGGAGGATTGATGCAAAAGATGAACCCATTAGGCCATGAGACCAGAACAAACCGCTGGGGGTATATATTTGTTGCGCCCTTTATAGTGGTGTTCTGTGTGTTTAACCTGTGGCCCACATTATACACTTTCATCCTGAGTTTTACCGATCTGCGTGGTTTGCGGACTGATTTCAGTTTTGTAGGGATTGCCAATTTTGCCAAACTGGTTAAAGACCAGTTTTTCTGGGGCGCTCTGGGAAATACTTTTATTATCTGGACTGTTAATTTTATCCCCCAGTTGGGGCTTGCCCTGATACTTGCTCTGTGGTTTTCCGATTTACGGCTTAAGCCTACCGGACGTAACCTGTTTAGAGCGCTTGTCTATATGCCCAACCTGCTGACTGCCGTATCGATAGCCCTGCTCTTCCGCAGTATTTTTGGCTACAACGCCCATGTTACCGCTCCGGCGAATCAATTTCTGCGTTTTCTGGGCATTCAAAATACAATTATGCTTAACGGCGTGCCTGTGAAAGAAGCCATTAACTTCTTCCGCAGCGTAGCGTTTTCGCGGGGTTTGGTATCCTTTATCCAGTGGTGGATGTGGTATGGGTATACCATGATTATTCTTATGGCGGGTATTACCAGCATACCCAATTCATTGTATGAATCGGCCATGATAGACGGGGCCAGCGGCAGCCAGGCCGCATGGTTTATCACCCTTCCATTGCTCCGCCCCATGATGCTTTATATTTTAATTACGTCAATGATTGGCGGTATGCAGATGTTTGACATTCCATTCCAGCTTACCGATATGATGGGCTCTCCAGATTTTAAGATTCGGACTACAACGGTGTATCAGTACAATATAGCCTTGGGGAGGGGCGCTAACGACTACGCTTATGGCGCCGCCATTTCCATAGGTATATTTTTAGTTACCATTGTCCTAGCCCTTTTAATATTTTTCTTCCTGCAGGACCGCAGTGAACTCAAAAAACGAAAAGGAGGCGAGGCATGAAAACGATACAGACAGACCTTTTTGCCAAACGTTTTTTTATACACATTATTATGATCATACTGGGGCTTATCGCCGTTGTACCGATTTACCTTTTGCTGATTAACGCTACCCGTTCTACCGAACAAATCAACGCGGGAATTTCCCTGTTTCCCGGCGGCAATACCATGTACAACTGGAAGATCTTAACCGGGCGTGGTTTTCAGATTTGGCAGGGGTTCGGAAACAGTGTTTTTATTTCCGTCAGCACTACTGTATTAAGCGTTTACTTTTCGGCGATGACCGCCTATGGCTTGCATGTCTACCGGTTTAAGGGAAGAAAGGTGTTGTGGACGGTGATCCTTATCATAATAATGCTGCCCGCTACGCTTTCGATTATCGGTTTTTATCAATTCGTGTCACTGATGAAACTTCGTAACAGTTATCTTCCGCTCATTATTCCGAGTATTGCCGCCGCTGGAACGGTGTTGTTTCTCCGTCAATACATGATGTCTGCCCTTTCCAAAGAACTTATTGATGCGGCGCGAATTGACGGCGCGGGCGAATACTCAATTTTTAATATGATTGTTATGCCAATTATGCTTCCCGCGCTTGCGGCTCAGTCGATTTTTACCTTTGTAGGCTCCTGGAATAACTTTATTACGCCGTTTATTCTGATTTCCAGCGAGAAAAAATATACTTTGCCCATGCTGGTTCAAAGTTTACGGGGTAATATTTACCGTGCCGAATATGGAGCAATTTATCTGGGAATTTCCATTTCGCTCGTACCGATTTTGATATTCTATATTTTTATGTCAAAGTTTATCATTTCCGGTCTTACTATGGGCAGTATAAAGGAATAAATTTTTTCGACAGCGTTACTGTTTTCATTAAGGCTTTTTCAATTTTATGGAAAGGCCTTATTTTTTTATGATGGCTTTGCAGGCGGATAAAAACACGTCCATGTCTTCGGCGTTTCCTATACTTACCCTGACGTAATCGGCAATGCGGGGCTTGTTGAAGTGGCGTACCAGTATGCCCCGTTCCCGCAATGTATGGAACAGCGCGGGGCCGCTGATGCAGGGCTGCACTTTGGAGGCAATTCCCCCGGATATAAACAAAAAATTTGCTTTTGAGGGGATTACGTCAAAACCCATAGCTGTAAGAGATTCCACCGCCCGTTCCCGTGTTGCAATTACTTTTTGGTTTACCTCTTTATAGTAGGGCTTGTCCAAAACTGCCGCTGTTCCGCCTGCTATTGCAAGGGTGTCCAATGTATAGGAATTGAAGGAATCCCGCACCCGGAAAAGCCCTTCTATTAATTCCTCACTGCCAATGGCAAACCCAAGCCGAAGCCCCGCCAGGGACGCGGATTTGGAGAGGGTATGCACGGTAAGCAGATTGGGATGATCCGTAATATACGGCACGAGGGATTCAGCGCCAAAAGCCGTGTAGGCTTCATCCACGATAAGGATGCGGCGGTTTTGTTCCAGCGTCCGGGCAAGTTGCAGCAGGGGGGACGGGGAAAGGGCGCGACCTGTGGGGGCGTTGGGGTTGGCAAGAATCACGCCGCCGCACGGGGCAACATAATCGTCAGGGTTAATAGCAAAGCCGTCTGTTACGGGAATTGCCCTGTAGGGAATATCCCACAGTTGGGCGTAAACCGGATAAAAACTGTAGGTGATGTCGGGGAACAGTATGGCGGAGTCCGCATTTTCATTTGCAAGGCCGCCGGATTCAAAAAAGGCTCCAAAGGCAAAGGCCAGCACTTCGTCGGAACCATTGCCGGGAAAAACCTGGGCGGGCTTAACCCCATAAGCGGAAGCAACGGCCTCCCGAAATTCGGTGCAGACCGGATCGGGATAAAGCCGCAGCAATTCCCCGTCCGGCGGGGCGTTCGCGTCCTTCCGGCTGGACAAAGCCTGTTGGATGGCGGCAGCAACTTTTGGTGAAGGCGGGTAGGGGTTTTCATTCGTGTTGAGTTTGATAAACTTCCGGTCGCGGGGCTGTTCGCCGGGCACATAGGGAGATATAGCGGCTGTCCGTTTATTCCAATAATCACTCACCTTTTATGCCGCCTGTCCAATTCGTCAAGAACTTCTGCAATGGTAATGTTTTCCCTTGTCATAAGGGCCGTTGTAAAGTACAAGAGGTCTGCCGCCTCCCAAACTTTTTCTTCATGGGTTTTGGCGGTGCAAAGTTCTTCCGCTTCTTCCGTGATTTTTTCCCGTACCAGTTCATCGTCGAGGGTGGCGGTGTAGGAACCCGGCACGGGATTGCGGAACCGGTCTGCAATTATCGACTGCAGGTATTCCCAGGTATAGCGGCGGTTTATGTCGAAACACGACCATGCCCCGGTATGGCAGACCGGGCCGGAAGGTTTCACAATGGCAAGGAGCGCGTCCCTGTCGCAGTCTGCCCGGAGGCGGAGCAGCTTTAAGGTATTGCCGGAATTTTCCCCTTTCATCCAAAGTTTGTTTCTTGTGCGGCTGTGAAAGCAAACATTACCGCGCTTAAAGGTTTCGGCTAATGCTTCGGTATCGGTAAAGCCTATCATCATTACCTGGCCGTCACCGGCTTGCGCAATTAACGGAATTAAGCCGCCGGATTTTTCCCAGTTTAGTGATGTGATAAAAGCGTCAGCGAGATTGATTTTTCCGGTATAGAGGGCCATGCCAAGCTGCACATCGCAGCCTAATGCTGCAAGCGCTTCAACTTCTTCCAGGGTGGAAACGCCCCCGGCGGCTGTGATCCGGGTGTCTTTCCCCACGGTATCGCAAAGTTGCTTTACCGGCGCCAAGTCTATGCCGGACATGGTTCCTTCCCTGTCAATGCAGGTAAAAAGCAGTTCCGAAGCATAGGGGGCGGCTTCCGCGGCGGTTTCTATCAGGGGAAGGCCCGTGGGGGTTTTCCAGCCGTCTACGGTTATTTCATAACCCCGCGCTCCATGCCTGGCGCTTGAGTTTTCCGTATCCGCCGCGGTGGTTTTTTTTGCGTCTACGGCGATGATGATCCGTTCACGGCCTATTGTTTTTACCAGCGCTTCCAGAAATGGCCGGTTAAGGCCAAATTCGCCGCCTGCTTTTTCTCCGTTGTTTTCCGTTTTTTCTTTAGACGCCCGGAAAGCCAGTGAACCGATGATGATCTTCCGCGCCCCCATGCTTATCAGTTCCCTTGCCTGTTCCGGTGTTCTGATACCGCCCCCTACCCGACATTCTGCCTTACGGAGCAGGGGTTTGATCAGCTCCGCATTGTTCCCCTTGCCCATAGCGGCGTCCAGGTCTATCACGGCGACTTCCCCATAACGGTCAAATTCCTCCGCCAGTTCCGGAGGATTGTCCCGCTGCAATACCAATTCCGATCCCTGTTTGAGTTGTACTACTTTGCCGCCCTGTATGTCGATTGATGCAATTACCATCTAACGCAGACTCCCTTTGCTTCCGCATATTTTTTTATTTCCCTGATCGTGGTTTTACCGAAATGAACGAGGGACGCTACCAGCGCCGCGTCTGCCCCTTCGGAACCGAGCAGTACGCCGGCAATCTGATCCAGGGTTCCGGCGCCACCGGAAGCGATCACCGGCACGGGCACGGCTTTTATGATTGCCTGAGTCAGTTCCAGATCGTAACCTGCTCCCGTACCGTCCGCATCAATGGAATTGAGAAGTATTTCTCCCGCCCCCAATTCAACGGCCTGTATTGCCCACTGGATGGCGTCGATTCCCGTATCGGTTCTGCCGCCGTGGGACCATGCGTACCAGCGCAACGCCTCCGGCTCAACAGGAGCAGCCGAGCCTGCGGCTGGGGCTGCGGCACGGGCCGCATCTATAGAAAGCACCACGCATTGGCTGCCATAGGCTTTTGCCATTTCGCTGAGGAGCAGGGGCCGCTGGAGCGCCGAGGTACACACAGAAACTTTGTCCGCCCCCGCGTTCATTGCCTGGCGCATATCTTCCACAGTGCGGATTCCTCCGCCCACACAGAGGGGGACAAACACCTCTTTTGCAACACGGCTTACCACATCAAGCAGGGTTGCCCGGCTTTTATACGACGCGCCTATGTCCAGAAAACAAAGTTCATCGGCCCCATCGTCGTTGTAGCGCCGGGCCAGTTCCACCGGATCTCCCGCGTCTTCCAAGCCCTTAAACTTTTTCCCTTTTACCACTCTGCCGTCATCAACATCCAGACAGGGGATAATCCGTTTAGCCTGCATACCGGACAGTTTACCGGAAAAACGGGAGATTATCCAGCGCACGCAATACACGTGGGGGTTAGGCTGCCGGGTGTTTCTGATTATTGGGGGAGGCGCACCTGCGGCAAATATCACTGAAAAAACGGACGCTTTATGTGTTTTACTGCATATGGGCGGCGGGAAGAACACCCCTTCAGGCCGCGGAAAAGCGGTGCCTCCTACTATCCCCGCAAATATACCCGCTATCGAACAAAACGCTCCGGCCTTTTACCCTGCTTCACCAATGGCCGGGTGTTTCTGATTATTGGGGGAAGCGCACAATAATGTAACCGGTGGGGCCTGTCTGCGGGTAACACCCCTTCCATGCTGTAAGTGATGTTACACCGGGGCACCCACCTCCGCTTTT
>JAITCP010000005.1 GCA_031283025.1 Spirochaetaceae bacterium
TAGTGCAGGCAGTCAATAATAAATTGCCGTACAACCGGATGATTGCAGTTAAGGGTATTGCCGCAGCCCGAATAGTTGCGGTAGTAACGGCGGTTTCCATCCAGAATATAATAAATGGAGTTGTCCAGCCCGCGGAATGTAAAAGTAGGCCCCAGCTCATTTCCTTCTGCGGTGTGGTTAAACACAATATCCAAAATCACTTCCAGTCCCTCCTTGTGGAGTTCCCGTACCATGGTTTTGAATTCCCGTACATGAGCTCCTGGAGCGGAATCAGAAGAATATGATCCCTTGGGAGCAAAAAAGGCCACCGTAGAATAACCCCAGTAATTGACCAACTGCTCGCCGGTCCGCAGATTTTTCCGGGGAAGTTCCCTTTCGTTAAATTCCTGAAGGGGAAGAAACTCCAGGCTGGTAACGCCCAGTTCTTTAAAGAAGGGTATTTTTTCTATCACCCCCTGGTAAGTTCCTTTATGCTCCACTCCCGAACCGGAATGGGCGGTAAGCCCTTTAACATGGGTTTCGTAAAGAACGCTGAACCGCAGGGGATAATTGAGGGGCAGATCCCCCTGCCAGTCAAAATCGTCGTTAATAACAATACAACGGGGCTGGCTCTGTAGATTATCCTTAAAGGAAAAGGAAATATCCCCCGCCGTGTCTTGAGGGTCATAGCCCAGAGACTCGCCCATATTCCATTCACTCAAACTGGTCAGGGCTTTGGCATAAGGATCGATTAGCGCCTTGTGGCGATTAAAGCGGAACCCTCTTTCAGGAAAGTAAGGGCCGTCTACCCGGTATAAATAACAGGCTCCTTCAGCCAGGCCGGCTATGTGGCAATGCCAAATGTCGCCGCTTTTGTTTTTCCGCTTGTCAAGTTTTATTTCCCGAAAGGGACTGTTCTTTTCCGCGTTGTCAAAAAGAACAAGGGTTACTTCTTCTGCATGGCGGGAGAAAAGGGTAAAGTTTACCCCCCTCCCGGTAAGGGTCGCTCCGGGGGGTAATGCCTTTCCGGTTTCAACCACATAATCAGCGGCCATGCTTTAAGTTTACCACAGGGAAAGATACAGAACAAGAAAGGGTTTAAGTGAAATCGCCAACCGCATCTTCCAATGCGTTTTTCGGTATACCCCAGTTTTTTCCAAAGCGATTCAACAGTTTCTGCGACAGTTCCATAAAGCGGTCAAATACGGGCATTCCCGGCAGCAGGGGAAGCAGACGAAACGCAGCCCGGCGGTTTACAATTAATTCCCAAAAACGGGCAAAGTTTTTTATTTTTTCCATATCCGCCGCAAAAA
Source organism: Spirochaetaceae bacterium (assembly GCA_031283025.1). Taxonomy (GTDB): domain Bacteria; phylum Spirochaetota; class Spirochaetia; order Treponematales; family Breznakiellaceae; genus WRIV01. The sequence continues at coordinate 1,293 of JAITCP010000005.1, forward strand.
GACAATCGGTTTCTATTACTTCATACGGAGCGGTTTTACTGTATTTGACGGCAAATCCGCCGGATTCCGCCATCGCATAAATGAGAGTTCCCGGCAGACATTTGAGTATACCGGGCTGTATCTCAAAAGGCGCGGGAGTAATGTTTTCACCGCCAGTCAGCGCCGTCCACAGACTGTCAAACCCCCTGCCAAAAGAAACTATATCCTCGCCGGGAAGGCCGGCAATAAGATCGGCATGAATCACAGCGTTTGTTTTTTCCCGCAAAAATCTGAGTACTTCCAATTCCTGCTCCGGATTGGAATTTCTGTTGATAAGCGCACAGGTTTGGGTATTAAAACTCTGTATGCCTATTTCCAGCCGGAGGCTCCCCGGCGGAAACAGCGCCAGCATATTCCGCAGTTCTGCGGGGAAAACGGAGGGAACCATCTCAAAATGAAACTGAAGCGCATTTTCAGGTTTTAGTCCGGCTGTTTTTACAAGACAAAATTCCAGAATCCGCAGCGCACGGGGAATGTTTATATTAAAACTGCGATCAAGGAATTTAACCGTTTTTGTTTTTACCGGAACATTATTGCCTGTACCGCCTTCACTACTGCGCTGCAAAAGCCTTTCCATGTTGTAAAGAAATTCCTCAAGAGGAAATTCCCGGACGGGATGAACGGCGGGGAACTGCTGGTTTTGTTCCCCGGCATTAGCGGCGCTTTGGCAGAACGCACAAGTATAGGGGCAGCCGCGGGAAGCCTCCACATAGATCAGTTTGCGACGTAAGTCTTCATCGCTGTATAAATCATAAGCGCTCCGTATGGCGGCAGGATGTACCGGGCTTGCATCAATGAATTTGCCGTATTTTTCTTTTGCCGCCGCGGGGTTTTCCAGAATATTCCGGCATAGTTCTGCAAAAACCGCCTCGCCTTCGCCGCGGATCACAAAATCTGCATAACGGAAAAGCGCCGGAATAGCTTCGCTCTGCATCCCGGATGCCGCCGGAAAGGCTGCTGTGAAAGCATCAACAAGGCCGGTAACTTCCGGGCCGCCCAACACAATCACCGGTCTGGCAGGCCGCCCATCGGCCCCGTCTGTTTTACTCCAGGCTTCTTCCAGCGCTCCGAGCAATTCCAGCGTTGCCGCATGGTTCCAGACAGAAACAGACAGAGCAAGGATTTCAGGGGTTTCCGCCAGAATGGCGGCGGTTTGTTCCGCCAAGGGTTGACGCAGGGCGAATTCAAGGATGGTGCAATTTTCCGCGATAAAATCCGGCGGCAAGTTCGCCATTAACAAGCGCAATGCCAAAGAAGGATGTATCCACTTGGCGTTAATTGTACTTAGGATTATACCGGCCACCTTGCTTAACCATTGCACTCTTTTCTGTTTTTGGCTACTCTGTAAATATGGTTGGTATAATTGGTGCAATGGAGCCGGAAGTAATTCTGCTCCGTAATCTTTTAAAGAACGTAAAAACCCAAAGTTCAGGCGGCTTTGAACTGTACGAGGGCAATCTGGACGGTAAAGATGTGGCGCTGCTCCGCTGCGGCATAGGCAAGGTAAATGCGGCAGTAGGCTGCGCCCTCCTTGTAGACAAGTATCATCCTGATCTGGTAATCAACACCGGTTCCGCCGGGGGAATAGGAGCCGGCTTGAACATTGGAGACGCGGTAATTTCCGACGGCCTTATCCACCACGACGCGGATGTAACGGCCTTTAACTATGAACCCGGACAACTGCCGGGAATGCCCGCGGTTTTTCCGGTACCAGAAAACCTCATAACCACTGCGGAGCGTGCCGTAGATGAACTAAAGCAGGAAGGGATACTGCCTGCGGGGTTTAACCATGTCCGGGGCATAATCGGTTCCGGCGATGTGTTCATGCACGATCCGCAGCGTATTGCCGCAGCATCCGCCCGGTTCCCCAAAATGCGGGCGGTGGAAATGGAAAGCGCCGCCGTGGCCCAAACCTGCTGGCTGTTCCATGTGCCCTGCCTGGTGATCCGGGCGCTCTCCGATATTGCAGGCGCTGAATCCAGCATGAGCTTTGACGAATTCCTTCCCATCGCTTCCAAAAATTCCTGCGAGATAGTCCGGCGCATTATCAAACTGTATAAGTAAAACAGAAGCATATTACAGGAGGCATAATATGGAAAAGATCGCCAGTTTTCAGGTTGATCATTTGCGGCTGAAACCGGGGCTGTATGTTTCCCGGAAAGATAAATTCGGCGGGGCAGTCCTTACCACGTTTGACTTGCGCTTTAAGGAGCCGAACAAGGAGCCGGTGATGGATGTGCCCGCCGTGCATACCATTGAACACTTGGGCGCCACTTTTATGAGGAATCACTCCGAATGGGCACAGCGAACCGTGTACTTTGGGCCTATGGGCTGCCGTACCGGATTTTACCTGATCCTTGAAGGGGACCTTGATTCCCAGGCCGTTCTTCCCCTGATTCAGGAAATGCTGAATTGGATGGCTGCCTTTGAAGGGGCGATCCCCGGCGCAGCCCCGGCGGAATGCGGCAACTGGCAGGATCAAAACCTCAACATGGCAAAATGGGAAGCGGCGCGGTATGCGGCGGTATTGAAAAATCCCGGCAGGGAGCATCTTAACTACCCTGATTAAGAAAAATTCCGGCCTCCGATCCCGTATTGCCCTAACAGTAAATTTTTCCTATAATTGTGTCTACATTATAGACAGACTCTAATAATAATGGAGACGAGTAGTGCGTATTATTCCTATAGCCAGCGGTAAAGGCGGAGTGGGCAAGTCCCTGGTAGCGGCAAATCTGGCAGTAGCCCTGGCTCAGGCGGGCCAGCGGGTGGTACTGGTTGATCTTGATTTGGGAGCGTCGAACCTTCACCTGGTGCTGGGTTTTCAGTCCCCTTCCAGGGGAATCGGCACTTTCCTTAACAATACAAAAAATGATTTTTCCCAGGTGATTTTAAAAACCGATATACGGGGATTGCGCTTTATTCCCGGCGATCAGGAAATACCCGGTATGGCGAACCTGAAATCCTTTCAGCGTAACGCCCTTGTAAAACGGCTGCTTGCGCTTGAATCGGATACGGATGTGCTGATTCTGGATTTGGGAGCGGGGAGCCATCAATCCATACTGGACTTTTTCCTCCTTTCCGGCCAGGGAATTGTCGTTAGTTCCCCGGCGGTTACCGCAACCCTCAATGCCTATGTCTTCCTGAAGAACACCGTTTTCCGGCTTATGTACACGGTATTTACCAAAGAAACAGAGGCGTTCAAATATCTGGACAATGTCCGCAAAGACAGTTCCGGCAACCAGCACCTGTACATTCCTCAAATGATAAAGGAAATATCAAAAATTGATCCGGTCTTTTACCAGAAATTTTCTGAAAAAGCGTCGCACTTCCATCCGCGGCTGATTATGAATATGAT
>JAITCP010000139.1 GCA_031283025.1 Spirochaetaceae bacterium
AAAGAATAGACTTGTTCAAGAACCCGGTTGGTTCTTGAACAAGTTAAGCAAAATACTGCGTATTTTGCAGTTTTAATAGGAAGTTGTTCAAAAACTGAAGTTTTTGAACAACTCTAATAGCGTCTGTCCGCAAAGTCGGTTACTTTATAGCAATACAAAGAGCCCTTCCTAATTGCCAAGGGAAGGGCTTTTTTGTATACTTTCTTTGTGCATACTCTAGATATTTTTTCAAGCCTAAGCGATTATATTCAATTTTATCCTCTGGTTGCCATGGTAAGCCTGCTTCTGGCGGGGCTTAATATTCCTATATCAGAAGACCTGGTTATTATCACCGGCGCCCTGCTGAATCAGGAAGTGGTACAGGCACAGGTCGAGGGGGCCAGGGGTATGCTGATCCCCAGCCTGCTGGCGATTTATGCCGGGGTTATAATCAGCGACTTTATGTCGTATTACTTGGGGGTTCTGGTACGAAAAGGTGTGTTCAAGGTAAAATTTGCCGATTCCGCGTTTTCTCCAAAAAACCTGGAACGGTTCCACCGGCATCTTGACAAGCACGGCTCCCTTACCTTTATTGTTTGCAGGTTTATTCCCTTTGGCGTCAGGAACACTCTTTTTATGACTTCCGGTTTTCTGGACCTTTCCCTGCGCCGTTTTGCCCTTTACGATATTCCTGCCGCGCTAATTAGTACCAATGCCCTGTTCTTTCTGGTTTATTCCTTTGGCGATGAAGTGAAAAACCCCATCCGGGTGGCCGGTATCATCCTCTTTATTTTGCTGGCCCTTACCGTTGTTTTTCTGGTAATCCGTTTCCTGATGCGGAACCCCCTGACCAGTTGGGGCCTTCCACAGGCGGCGATTTTCCCGATTCTCCCCGCCGCAGGAATGGCCGCCCTCTATGTATTCTGCCGCCATGCCTTTTGGATAGTTCCCGCAGAAGCGGTGTTGTTTCTGATCTTTTTTTGGATGCTGTCTTTCTTCCGGAACCCGCCCCGGAAAATCGTGCCGGACGAATCGATCCTCTATTCCCCAGCGGACGGCAAAGTAACGGACATTTCCGAAGTATATGATGAGGAATTGGGCCCGCTTTTACGGATCAGCATTTTTCTGAGTATTTTTAACGTTCACTTAAACCGCGTTCCCTGCTCGGCCAGAGTAGAGCGGATTACCTACAAAAAGGGCCTTTTTAGGGATGCCCGTGATCCGGATTCTAGCCGGGTAAACGAATCGAACACCCTGCTTTTAACCCGCCTGGCAGAACCAAAAGATTCACTCCTGGTCCGGCAGATCAGCGGGGCTATAGCCCGGCGCATTGTTTGTAAGGTAAAAGAAAAAGATGAAATAAAGCAGGGGGCTCTTTACGGCATGATCAAATTCGGCTCGCGGACGGAATTGTACCTTCCCGCCCGAAATGACGGGAAGTGTGAATTGACGGTAAAAGCAGGTGATACCGTGCACGCGGGTATAACTCCGCTTGTCAGGTATACCAATGGCTAAGCAAAGGGAAGGAACGAATAAGCCAAGGGAAAGAACGCTTAACCCGCCTCGCCGGCCAAGGCAAAAAAAGGAAAGAACGACACCGGAAACCGCTTTGCGCAAGCAACGGAAACAGCTTAAATATATTGCAGTCCTTCCCACGGCGGTTACCTTGATGAACGCCCTTTGCGGCTTTCTTTCTGTAGTATACGCAAGCCGCGGGCAGGGGATTTTTCTGGAAGTAGTTCTGTTCCGTAAAATGGGAATTACCTTTTTTACAATAGCCGGCTACTTGATTGTTTTTGCCATGATTGCAGATGTTTTAGACGGCCAGGTAGCCCGGTGGAGCGGAGCCGCTTCCGCTTTTGGGGGCCAGCTTGACAGTCTTTCCGATGCCATAAGCTTTGGCGTGGCTCCGGCTTTCCTTATGCTCAAGGTAACGGAATCCCGTCTTAGGCTTGAAACTTTTATGCGGGTATTCTACTTTCCCATGTCCCTGTGGAAAACGTTTCCCAATGAGAATGCCCAATTGGCTTATCTGGCCGGAAGCTGGATTCTTTTTGTAGCGATCTTTTATATGCTGTGCACGGTTATCCGTCTTGCCCGCTTTAATGTGGAAAACGACACAGAACTTTCGACTCACCAGAATTTTACCGGGCTCCCTTCCCCCGCCGCCGCCGGAATAGTAGTAAGCCTTGTTATCTTTCAGGAAAATTTTATCCCAAAAATTGCAGACCGCCTGCCGGGGTTTTCCTCCGCCCTTACGAACGTAACAAGCTGGCTGCTTCCTTTTGCCGTCCTTTTCGCCGGTATTTTGATGGTAACCCGTATCCGGTACACTCATATAGCCAATAGGCTGTTGGGGAAGAAGAAAAGTTTTGTAACCGTGTTACTGATTCTGTTTATAGGTTTCCTGGCTGTGTGGCATATTCAACTTGCCTTGCTGCTGGGGTTTTGGGGCTTTGTCCTAACCGGCTTAATACGGAGCATTTACAGTGAAATAACCCGGCTATTGCAGGCCCGTGCCCGTCGATAAGGGGATAAGAGGAATTACAATGGGTATTACCAAATCGACGGTATGGGTTGGTAAAAAGATGCCTGAAGAGGCTATAAAAGATGACAAGTAAAACGGAGTTTTACCATGAAGCCGGCAGAAACATTACCGGAAGAATCAACTTCTTTTTTTGATGATGATAAGGAACCTTCCCTTTTTGAAAAGGTTTTCTATCGTGTTACCTATTGTGCCAAAAACTTTTTCCGTGGGATCAAATATGGTTTTCAAAAACTAATTCGTCCTTATCATGTCTCTGATTGGGATTTATGGGATCTCGACGCACTTATGGCAAAAATGCTTTACCCCAAAATACTTGCTTTTAAGAAGATGGAGAGGCATGGTTATCCAAGCGCCTTTAGCGAATATTCCAAAAATGAATGGAAATCCAAAGATGAATATGAAAACGCCGTAAAAGAAGGAAAAATTAAAGGCGGCGGTCCCGAAGCATGGGAGAAAGTCCTTGACGAGATTATATTTGCATTTGAATGGCATTTGTATTGTAAAGATACTATAGGTACTGACAAGAAAGGAATAAAATTCTTTGAGAAATATGGTTACAAAAACCCTTACGCAAAAACAGAGGAGAATAAATCGGTATCTTATGTTTATCGCATGAGCGAAAAATATATCAATGAACAGGTTGAGAAGTCGCCGGACTTAAAAGAATTTGGCGGACTTGCCCCCGAATGTCTATCTGATGAGAGCGACCTTCATATCAAAGAGCCGGAGAATTATACTTTCATCAAGGAGAGTATTCGTTACAGTGATACGCGTTATATCGTGGAAATCGGGAAGAGAGCGTTGGAAGGGTTTAGGTTGTTTGGGGAATATTTTACTAATTTTTGGGATTAGGGGGGGGAAATCCCTTAAAGTTGCGATTTTATTTTTGAGTTTGGCAGATCATAATATTCTTATTCCCTCATTCAAATTTTTATGGTATTATAGACACAACAAATTTATGGCAAACGATAATAACACGGCAAGTATTGGTTTCGAACAGCAAATATGGGCGGCGGCGGACATTCTACGCGGTAATCTGGATGCGGCGGAATACAAGCACGTCGTGCTGGGACTTATTTTCCTCAAGTACATTTCGGACAAATTCGAAGAACGTTACCGTGCCTTGGAAGCCGATGATGACGACGTGGAAGACAAAGATGCCTACTCCGAAGTGAACGTGTTTTTTGTGCCGCCATCGGCACGTTGGAGCGTCATCTGTGAAGCCGCGCATAAAGAAGAAATCGGCACAGTTATTGATGACGCTATGCGGGCGATTGAGAAAGAAAACAAACGGCTAAAAGACATATTGCCGAAAAATTATGCCCGTGGCGACCTCGACAAACGCCGTCTTGGAAATGTTGTAGACCTGTTCACCAACATTCAGATGATACAACACGGTACGGATAAAGATATTCTTGGTCGTACATACGAATACTGTCTCTCCAAATTTGCTGAACAGGAAGGCAAGCGCGCCGGAGAGTTTTACACACCGTCATGCGTGGTACGAACTCTTGTAGAAGTTTTGCAACCGTTCAAAGGGCGTGTGTATGATCCATGTTGCGGCAGTGCCGGAATGTTTGTGCAAAGTGCGGACTTCGTACGCAATCATTCAGGTAATATCGGCAATCTCTCGGTCTATGGACAGGATGCCAACCCGACCACCCGAAAAATGGCACTTATGAACCTTGCTATTCGCGGCATTGAAGCCGACCTCGGCGGGTATAATGCCGATACGTTTCATAATGATTTACACCCAACATTGAAAGCAGATTTTATTATGGCGAATCCCCCGTTCAACCTTTCAGACTGGAATGACGGCTCATTGAATAACGATCAGCGGTGGAAGTATGGCTTGCCGCCTTCCGGCAACGCCAATTTTGCGTGGCTTCAGCACATGATTTACCATCTTGCGCCTAACGGTAAAATCGGCATGGTGCTTGCCAACGGCTCGCTGTCCTCCCAGAGCGGCGGCGAAGGTGATATACGGCGCAAAATCGTGGAAGATGATCTTGTTGAAGGAATTGTTGCCATGCCTGGTAATTTATTTTATACCGTAACAATACCTGTCACACTTTGGTTCATTACTCGGAACAAGAAACAAAAAGGTAAAACGCTGTTCATCGATGCTCGTAAGATGGGGACGATGGTCAACCGCCGCCTGCGTGAAATGACCATAGAAGACATCGCCAAGATTGCCACAACCTTCAAGACATTCAACAACGGTATATTCGAGGACGTGAAAGGTTTTTGCGCTGCTGTTACCACAGAGGAAATCGCCAAGCAGGACTTTATCCTCACGCCGGGACGTTATGTCGGGATTGAGGAACAGGAAGACGATGGCGAACCTTTTGAAGAAAAAATGACACGACTAACTGGAGAACTCTCTGAGATGTTTAATCGTTCCCACGAATTGGAGGACGAAATCCGCAAGAGATTAGGGGCGATTGGGTATGAAATATAAGTTAGGGGATGTTTGCGAAATAGTAAGAGGTGGTTCTCCGCGACCTATAATAAATTACGTTACCGATAGTCTCTCCGGGGTTAATTGGCTTAAAATAGGCGATGTGAGTGAGTTCGACAAGTATTTTGTTAAATCTGCCGAGAGAATTACCAAAAATGGAGCATTGCGTTCTCGTGAAGTCAAAGCAGGCGATTTAATTTTGTCAAATTCAATGAGTTTTGGAAGACCATTCATAACTCTTATTGATGGGTATATCCACGATGGTTGGCTCAGAGTGCGAAACGACTCCAGTTTAATTGACCGCGAATATTTGTACTATTTCTTATCATC
>JAITCP010000101.1 GCA_031283025.1 Spirochaetaceae bacterium
TTCATGGTGGTAAGTTGGGGATTGGTGTATTCAGCCATTTCAATGTTATCAATACTGATTACTGCGGTTTCGCCGGGTACAGCGATGCCCTGCTCGTGCAGATAAAGGAGTATTCCCACGGCCACTTCGTCGGAGCCGGCACAAAGGGCTCCGGGCAGGTTTCCCCGGCTTTGGTGCAGCCGTTGTACCGCGTAGTGTCCGGATGCCATGTCTGCCGCAGCATCAATGTAAAGGCCGGAAATGTCTTCTGCCCGGTGTTCCAAAAAGGCCTGTTTGAACCCGGCAACCCGTTGATCCGATTCGCCGATGTAAGCAATATCCCGGTATCCCTGATCAAAAAGGTAGCTTACGGCCTGAAAAGCGGCAGCCTGCCGGTCAAATGACACGGAGGACAGTCCCGGCATCTGCCATTCCACACAGACAATCTGATCGATCTGTTCTTGAATCCGTTCAATGAGCCGCCTGTCCTCCGGAACTTTCATACATTGATCAATGGCCACAAGCAGCAACCCGCAGATTTCCTCTGAATGAATAAGCTGGTTAAACAGTACCGGATCTTTCAATTCTTCAAAAAAACGTATAAAGCGTATGTGAAATCCTTTTTCGTGAGCTGTCTGATGAATTCCCGCCAATACTTCCGTATAATATGGCCGCAGAAACATTTCGGCATTGCACAGCACAATGCCAATATGCTGATTGGCCAAAACGCCCTTGTTACCCATGCTCAGCGCCTGGGCAAATTTGTTAGGCCGGTATTTCAGCTCGCTTATGGCATTGAGAATCTTTTGCCGGGTAACAGGCGCAACAGCCCTGTTGCTGCCGTTGAGCACATAGGATACCATGCTGCGGGTTACCCCCGCACGGCGGGCTACATCATCCTGGGTTGTTTTTGGTTTCATGCTGCTTTTCATACGAATTGTTCTTGTTCATTAATATGACTCCGGTTGTCAACAGGCGTATTTAACCGCAGTTTATCCAATTCGTTAATCGTGGGCAATAAATTCCCTTTATAATCAAACAGGCACTGATTTGCCCATTCGTTACCTCCCGCCTTGTGTTCCTCGCCTATATATCTGCGCGCGGATGCGGTCGACCACGTTGACCCATCCACCGGAAGCCATCCGGGTTCCCAATAATACAGGCCTTTACAGCGTTTAACGCTTTTTATCATTTTCACAAGATCGCTCAAAAAGCTGCTTTGCCCTTCTACGCTGTACGGATACGGCGGAGAATTACCGTCCGGCATTCTGTCGTTAATAACAAGCGAAACACCCGGCAGGTCGGCGTAATGCTTGTCGGTAAACGGATAAGCGGTTTCCACAATCATTACGTCCTTATTGTAACGCTCCGAAATATCCTCTAAATTATGCCTGACTTCCCGCATCGCTCCGTGCCAATGCGGATAGTACGAAACTCCGATAATATCGTAATCAGCGCCCGCCGCCGTAACCGCGTCAAACCATTGACGGTATCTTGCGTTATCGCAGGACCGTTCCAAGTGAAAAATTATATTGACGTTCCCGCTTTCACGCGCCGCCGCCGCCCCCGCTTTTAGCAAGAGCGTCATATTGCCGTAACTGACCGGCTCGCCTGTAACCTGATCGTAATCCACCTTGCCGGCGGGCCAAAGCGTACCGTTGGTAATCTCATTTCCTATTTGCACATACTCAGGATAGAGCGCCTCGTTTTTACAGCGGGCAAGAGTCTCTTTCGTATACTCATAAACGGCCTTTTCCAACTGTTCTAAGGTAAAACCCTGCCACGCTTTCGGGATAAGTTGTCTGGCCGGGTCTGCCCAAAAATCCGAGTAGTGAAAATTCAACATCCAATTCATTCCGTTTTTTACCGCACGGCGCGCTGCGCGTAAAACAGTTTCTATATCGCAGCCGCCGGCGCCGTAGTTTTCGCCTTTTTCATTAAAGGGGTCGTTCCAGAGGCGTAAACGGATACTCGTTACCCCGTGTCTTTTAAGAATATCGTAAAGATCGGCTTCTTTTCCGTTTTCGTAAAATTTGCCGCCTAACCGCTCGGTTTCTTCAAGCGTTGAAACGTCCATTCCTATTTCCATCATAGCCGCTTCTAATCCTCAAATTTTTCTATACGGTCAAGAAGCTTACGGTAGCGGAAGCGCGCCATATCGTTCTTTTTGATTACGTCCGCCTCGTTACCCGTATAACAACACCTTAAACAGTAATACTCTTTCTTTCCGTCATCGTAAAACATATCAATGTCCAAATCGCGCATAAAGCAGGACGGACACCGATAGTTCATTTTGCCTTTTTTAGCCTGAGCCATGATACAAACTCCCCCCCGCCGCCGATCTTTTTCTTTAAGCCCAAAGTAAACATGGGTGAAAACGCATAGCCCTCCCTTATGTAAGCTTCCGCATTGCCGGATGGTTCAAAATCAATGCGGGCGTTAATCGCTCCGATCTCCGCCGAAGCGCAAACCGCGCCGGAAGCATGAGCCTCGCGGCACTTGTAGTTATAATCAATTACCTTCTCGCCTTCGGCGCTTTTCACCGTTAATGTAACGCAGGTCATATCCTCTGGGTATTCGGTGGTGCCGTAGCAGGCGGTAATGTATTCGTCAAATTCCGTTTCGGCGGGTTTGGACATATTCAGTATTTTTCGGGTAGTTTTAATGGCGGACGATCCTTCCTCAAAATCGTATACGGTTTGCAGCGTCAATTTCAGATCCGAAAACTCTATTTCAACAGGGTCAAGGGTAAGCCTGCGGGTAGCGCCATAGGCGGAGCCGCTTTGGCTGAATGTTGCTTTGGTACGGCATAAACACAGATCGGCTTCTTCGCCGTTGTAATGAATTTTCAAACTGCGGATTGTTCCCTCGCCCGCATAATGCGTAAAGAAACCTGCGCGGTACATGGACTGCACCAAAAACGGATACGACGCGTCCTGAACGTGTTTAGTGCCTATTCCCACAGGCCAATTAATTTTAGCGGCGTAGGGCCTTAAGTCTATCAGCGCGCCGCCCTGGTTCATATCGACGCAGGTACGCATGAAAGGATCGCAGTACCAAAACAACTGTTTGTCCGAACCGTAAAGTATGTCCTTCCAAAGCGCACATTCGGGCGTTGTGTAGGTCTTTTTGGCGCGGAAATGGCCGGCGTATTCCGCCATAGTCATATCGACGCACTTGCCCTCTTTTTTAAGTTTGCCGTAGTACGCCAAGCAGTCCTCGTAACTTTTTACGCTCAGTTCAAACGGAACCTCCCACCTGCCCGCCTTGTTCATCCAGCCGGGGCCGACGAACACCATATTGTAAGCCTCGCCCCCGTTGTATTTTTCCAAATGCCGGTACTGGTCGATAAGGTTAAACAGGTACGGATATTCGCCGTCTTTGTAAATCATCCCGCGCAGCACATTCTGCGGATGCGTTCCGAAATTAGAGCCGTTGCCGTCAAAGCACGCCAAAAGATCCCGCGACAGATGCGGTATGGCAACTATCCCGCTGTCCTCGTTTTTATCAGCGGCGGGCGCGTGCGTGTTTTGCCTGGAGGGTATCCACGGATTCCACGGCCCTCCGTCAAAAAGCGTATACCACGAGTTGTTGCAGGTTCTGTACGCTTTGGGGCCTTCTTCCCAGCAGGTGGCAATCGCGCATATAACCTGCGGGTATTTTTCCTTTATATAAGTTATTAGTTCGGCATCCATGTAATAAGACCCCGTAGAGGCGGGATAGAAGCCGAATATTTCGTAAAATTTACCAAACACGTCGTCAACTATCGCCTTTTTGTCTTCCATCGCAAACATCCATATACAAAAATCTTTCGTCTTGTATTTTTCCCGAAATTCGCTGCACGGCAGACCCAACAGAGACAAGGCAATCTCGTCGCCGTATTCGCTGTGGTGATCCTTTGCAATTTGCACCGCCTCGGCGTTAAACAAACTTGCATAAGTCATTTGAATAGTTGTTTTTAACAAGTTTTTGTGCGCTATGCTTTGCTGCAATTTAAAAATATCCAACGATTCGGTTAAAAGATCTTTTGCGCCAATGTCTTCCTTTTTTCCGTGTCCCGTAACCTTTTCCGCATATTCGGGAACCATTTCGGGACGGTGTATCAGGTTTAGTATAAAATTAGACATTATTCGCTCCCCTCGGGCTTTGAGCCCGATGGCGTTTGCAAGGATGATCTTCTGTCCATTTTGATATTACCTGCCGATCATTCCTTTATAGCTCCCAGCATCACTCCGCCGATTATATATTTTTGGGACGCAAAAAATAACACCACTACAGGAATCGCCGCCAGTATCGTTCCGGCAGTTACAATTCCCCAATTAGTGTCAAATCGCTGTTGAGTAAACTGGTAAATGCCCACCATAACAGTAATTTTATCGTTTCCTTTAAGGAGGATGTTCGCGATTACAAAATCGCCATAAGTACTCATAAACGCAAGAATGGCAACGGTGATCACCATCGGCTTTATCACCGGAAAAATAATTTTCCAGAAAATTTGCCAATAACTGGCTCCCTCAATAAGAGCCGATTCATCCAGTTCTTTTGAAATGGTATCAATATATGATTTAACCATTAATACGTTAATACTCATAGACCCGGCAACATATATTAAGATTAATCCGCTGTGGGTATTAAGGCCGATCATGGGAAAGTAATTCCCAATCTGCTGCATCATAATAAAAATGGCAATCATGGCGAGAATACCCGGAAAAATGTTGAGGATCATAATCCCCATCATCACTCCCCGCTTGCCTGCAAACCGGAAGCGTGACAATGCGTAAGCCGAAGTACACGTGAGCAGTACGATTATAATTACCGAGATTGACGACACTTTAAAGGAATTAAACATCCATTTACTAAAAAACAAATTGGTATTACTCAGTAAATCCCGGTAGTTGTTTACTGTAAGGGTAGAAGGAATCAACCGCGCTCCCAGAAGGGAACGGGCAGGGTTAAAAGAAGTAG
>JAITCP010000185.1 GCA_031283025.1 Spirochaetaceae bacterium
ACTGAAAAAACGGACGCTTTAGAGGAATGTTGCCACGTGGGCGGCGGGAAGGTTACCCCTGAAGGACGCTTTTTCTGCGGCCTGAAGGGGTGTTCTTCCCGCCGCCCATATGCAGTAATACTCATAAAGCGTCCGTTTTTTCAGTGGTATTTACCGTAGGTGCGCTTCCCCCAATAATCAGAAACACACGGCTATTGTTCCGGCAGGGTAAAAGGCCGGAGCGTTTATCGGTAGGCGGGTATATTTGCGGGGGCTAAAAACTTATTCTGAATCCTGCGCCAAAGCGGAAACCTTCTATTACAGGAAGGGTTTCGCCGGTCCAGAGCCGCCATGCGGGGAACCAAGCCCTCAAGTCAAAGCCAAGCTGAATGTCATCCATAACGGGGAAATCCATCCCGCCTCCGATAAAGGGAAAGAAAAAACGCCCGCCGCCCCAAAAATAAGAGGAAATTTCCTTCCGTGCTTCTCCTACGGTATGCATGGTATTGGGGTTTCCGTTGTTGGTATGCTGTTCATTGTCTTCTATGCCGTAGGCCCGAAAAATAATGCGAAGATCAAAGGCCGGGCCGCCGTATGCCCTGATGGTAAACTTATCCCCCATGGGCCTCCACCGGAACACCGGCTGAAGCCCCAGCAGGATACCGGTTACAAAAGCGGAACGGAACTCGTCATTTGCCGGCACCGGCCTTCCCAGACGGTAATCGTAATCGTAGGTGGTACCGTAAACATCCAATGAAGCTTCCAGCGCCAGAAGATCGTTTATAGAATAGGAAATACCCCCCCCTATGGAGGGGAGTATGGGCATTGGAGCTGAGGCATTGCCGTTATCTTCCGGAAATATAAAAATCGAACCCCGCGCATAGCTCCGGATTCTGCTCTGCGCTACCAGAGATGCCGGGAATGCCGTGCATAACGCAATTATGCAAATTAATACACGGCGCGGAATCATGTACTGCTTCCCGCCAATGTTTCTATGCGGGTAACCATATCTTCCACATAGGAATTTATTTCTGTTACCGATTCTTTTAATATGCGGAACCCGACAGCTCCAGGATGCCCCCCGCCGTTTTCTATATTTAGTTCCGCCAGTATTGAACGGAGATCCACATGAAGGAATTTAGAGCTGCGCCGCAGGCGGAATTGGACAAAGTCTGAAAGGGAAGGAGCATCATAATAGGCAACAAGGCCAAGTTTGCCGCTGGTTTCCGCCAGCGTATCTACCACCGCCTTGGAAACATTAACAATCAGCTCCGTTCCATATTCTTCAAACAGTTCCGCGGATTTGGAAGGATCGATCGAAATATAATGAATAGTTTTTTCGGTATTTCTCATTTCCATAAATGCGTCAAAACAGCGTTTTTCCCGAACGGAAAAATTCTGAATAACGTCAAAAACAGCTTCCATGGAAGAAAGGCTTTTGCCTCTGGGGGCCTTCCCCCCCATTAGTTTGTCAAAAAGTTCGGTAAAAATCCGGTAATAGAGTTTTTCCCGCCGTGTTGTAAGATATTTTCCTATTTGAGAATCCCCCACAATCCCGGTAATGATTGACAAAATAAGGTTACGGGAAAACTCTATTTCCCCGTATTTGTCCTTGCGGCCTGCCAATTTAAGCAGCAGTTGGCCGATTAGTTCGCAGGTACTGCAGGCCGCGCTTACCAGGCAGTAGCCCTCATCCCCGGAATAACACGCATCCCTGCCCAGGTGATGGTCAATTTCCACCTTGCGAACCGCATCGTCTTTTAAGAGGGCGTCGATTTGGCTGTTTACCGTAAGCATCTCCGGCTTGGCGGTATCTACAATCATTATTGTAGTAAAAGCGGCGGTATTCGGCAGCTTTCCATAAGCCACAGAGATTCCGCGGTATTTGCATATAGCCAGAAGGTACGTAAAATGAGCAGCCATCGGTCCGGCAAGGTAAACGGTAACTTCCTTTTGAAAATTACTAAGGAGGAGGGCGACGGACACCATGGATGCAATACAGTCCGTTTCCGGGTCTTTGTGGCCCAGGATCAGGAAAGATTCCCCTTCCAGGATCACTTCTCCTATACGGTTAATAATGCGGTTTTTTTCTGCGATTGTTTTAATTTCAACTTTTGTTTTATCCATTCTTGTTTCCTATTGTTTGTTTATGTTTATAATACTATACTTATTGATACTTTTACCAGTCTGTTTTTAACAATAAAAATCCTGCCGCCCCCACATTCCAGTCCGCCTGTTCTTCCCAGGATACAACCAGCAAATTCTTCCCCGCAAGGGCAGCGCCCGAGTAGACAATGCTTTCCACAGCCGGCTGGGGCAGGCGGAAGCGTCCATCCCGCCGGGCGGTTCCGTCGGAACAGCAATAAATTCCCCAGCCGCTGGGAAGGAGGAGCACCGCCGCCCCTTCCATTCCCGGAAGCGGAGGCCGGTAGTATCCAAAGAATTCCAGTTCTCCGGCGGAAGTTCCCGTCCGGAAATACCGTTTTCCGGAGAATTCCGGTGAAACTACCAATGCTACGCAGGAACAGTCCAAAAGCCGCTCCGTTTCCGACATGATCCAGGCAAGCAGGGGCGGGGGAATGAAAGAAGCTTCTGTCTGTGCCAGAAAGAAGTCCTCTGCGCTAATCTCCTGGCCCGGATAGGATACATTCTCTATGGTGAGAAAAGCGCTTCTTTGCTGAGGAATGATCAGCCGGCAGTACCATGCGTTGTCTACCCCCTGGAAAAAGGCCGTTGTTTCCCAACCCTGAGAAGGGGGAAAGGACTGGAGGGCGGGGAGGAATACCGGCTCCATCCCCCCCGTGCCAACGGCAGCCCACAAGGCCGGTTCCGGCGCGGGACTTCCGTTCTCAAGAAAGAACCGGTCGCGGCCCAGCAGGGCTGCCGGTCGTTCTCCGTACCGGAAAAATGAAAGGGCCGGATAGTTTTTCCAAGTTTCTCCCCCATTATAATAGTACAGAGCGGTTTCTTTGCCCCGTGCTTCCACTTTCAGAATGCCCCACCGGTTTATCCCTGCATACAGAACGCCATAAGCATTGGGCAAAAAGGCCGCAATATGCCGGGCTTGAGTCCAGGGAACAAACGGGTTGGGTGAAGCCTCCACCGGGGAAGAAATAGCGGCAGGGCCTTCCGAGCCCAGTTCAAACCAAAGGGGAGCAGAAAAAACAGGGGCCCGAATCACTAATGCCGGCTCAAAGGGAGTATCAGTAAGCCGGGGGCCTGTCCCGCTCTGCAAGTTTGGGACACAGGCGGCCAGGGTCAGGAGAAACAGTAAAAAAACCGCTAATAATGACCGGTTTTTAGAGGTTCCGGGATATTTGGCAATAGATAAGTTGTTCATTAGAATTTCCCCTTATCATGCCTTACAGTATATTCTCTATGTATTGGTTCTGCAATATATTGATATCCGCCATCAGTTCCTTTGCCAGATAGTTGTCTATGCCGCCATAGTTTTCCAAAACGGAAAAAGCCGTTAAAAGGTACTCCTCTTTTACCGTCATATAGGGAAGCATACAGGAACGAGTGTCAATGTACTGTTTCCAATAAGGGCGAAGGTATTCCGTAGAGGCCAGGAAATCTTCCATTATTGTTTCCCTGCTTGCCCCCAAAGCGTGCAGGATCAGCGCCGATGCCATACCGGTTCTGTCTTTTCCGGCGGCACAATGGAAAAGGAGCGGGGTATTGTTCGGCTGCGAAAGCAGGGAAAAAAGCTCTCTGTACCGGGGTATGCCTTCCACGGGCAAAATGGAATAAAGCTGCAGCATTTCCGCTTCCGCCCCCTCCGTACTGGGGTTGTAAAGCCATTTCCCGGTATCCAGAATACTCCCCATAAGGTTTCCCGCCTCAATGGGAAGTTCAACTTTTTTTACAAGGGAAGAAAGGTTAAAAACCACAGACCTTTCTTCTGCGGAACGGAAATCTACCACTGTTTTAATGTTCCGGCCTTCCAACAGCGCTTTATCGGCGGCGCTCATGTACTCCGGCCCTCCGGAACGGTAGATAAGCCCCCACTTTACCTGCTTTTGCTTTCCGTTGATGCTTACCGGGTACCCCCCCAGTTCCCGGGTATTAAGAAGCCCCTGGAAAGGAAGATACCGCTGTTTTTGTGAATTATGAGAGTCTTGGAGCGGGATATATTTTTGTTCCTGTGAATTATGAGAGTCTTGGAGCGGGATATATTTTTGTTCCTGTGGATTATGAGAGTCTTGGAGCGGAGTGTACTGTTGTTTTGCTGTCATAGCAGATTTGCCTGTCTTGAGATGAGTATAGACAGAAAACCGTCTTGAGTAAACCGGAGGGCCGTGTTTTAATGTACTTATGAATGAAGAAGGCATCAGGAAACGTATACACACTCTTCTGGATGAAATTCAAAACGAAGCGGATCCGGTATTGTTAAATCGCTGCCGTTCCATATTCAGGCAGGAAGTCTCTTTTTTCCGCCGCTCCTATATGGCCGCATATCTGTTACTTTTGGCCCAGGAAGGGAAAGCCGCCGTTGTTTCATCCGGTAATCGTACTGTCGGCGACAGTATTAGCGGGTGCCGGGGGAAAAAAACCCAGGAAAGCCGGGTCAAATCCGGGGACAAAAGCAACGGTAAGGAACAGGCGGAATTGCCCCGTTTTTTAAGCGAAGAAGAATCGGTACGGCTTTTTATAAGCATAGGCCGGAACCGCAAAGTTTTTACCCGTGATATTCTGGCTTTGGTAAGCTCCATGGCCAATGTTACACGGGACGATATTGGCACAGTCCGTGTCCTTGACAACTTTTCCTTTATTCAGGTTCGCAATTCTGTTGCGGATGCGGTGATTCAAGCCTTGAACGGCTATACCTTCCGGGGCAGAAACTTAACGGTAAACCATGCCCGCAGCCGGCGGGAAGGGGAAGAAGACGCTCCTGATGCCCAGCCGGACAATGACCATGGCGAACAGTAACAGCGTCTACCGGATAAGTGTTGGCGATTTAGGAACCAATTGCTGGATTGTGCCTCAGAACGGCGGGGAATGTCTGGTTCTTGATCCCGGAGCAGAGGGGGAAAAAATCCTGGCCCGGCTGGCGGAATTGCAGCTCCGTCCGCGGTATATCATTATAACCCACGCCCACCTTGACCACATTGCCGCCCTGCCGGAATTGGCCGCCGCTTGGCCCGGTGCGGACATTGCCGTACATCCGGCAGAAGCGGCCAAACTGGGCCCCCGTTCGCTGGAAGCGCACTGCGAGGATTTTCGGGATGTTGGAGCTGTTGCCTATGTGGAGGCCATGTGGAAACCCCTTCCGGAAGCGTCACTCCTCTTAAATGAAGGAGACAGCCTGGGGCCTTTCTGTGTTTTACACGTTCCGGGACACAGTTCCGGTTCTATCGCCCTTCACTGGGAGGAACAAAAAATCCTCTTTAGCGGAGACACCCTTTTTAATGCGGGAGTAGGCCGTACCGATCTGTACGGCGGCGATTTAGAACTGCTCGATAAAAGCCTGTCCCGGCTCTTTACCCTGCCTGAAGATACGGAAGTGTATCCGGGGCACGGCCCTAAAACCACCATAGGCCGGGAAAAACACAGATAACAGTCGGATTTTAACTACTGGGCTTCGTGATCTTTGTTCCTTTGTGATCTCCTCCGTGTGAACTTCTTCAGGGTGAATCCGCATTAGAAAGGGAAAAATACTCCCGCCAGACCTGTTCGATACCGGCAAGGCTTTCCTGGCGGTTGATCTTGTTCCGCATATACTCCGCCCAGTGAAGGTTATCGCAGTAATAACGGAAAAAACGCCGGGCCCGGCTTAGGTAAAACTCCGGAGGCTGGTATTTTTCCAAAAGTTCCAGAAAATGCAGTCCGGTTTCTTCTATTTCATCTTTATCAGCCGATATAGCGGAAATTTGCGCCGGATTGGACTCCAACACGGCGGCAAAGGCCCAGGGTTCCCGAACAAGGAGCCGCCCCGCCATAACCGGCCCCGACGCAGCTTTTTGGGCCAGTTCTCCCGTACTGTCAATATCTCCGTTTCCCGCCACGGGAATACCTAATTCTTTTCGTAGGGCATACACATACTCCCAGCGGGATCGGCGCTTGAACTTTTCCTCCGCCATCCGGGGATGGAGGGTAATAAGGTCAAGCCCGGCGGCTTCCATGCCCCGGCAAAACTCGATCAGGTACGGCAATTGTTCCAAGCCTTCAAAATCGGGCGATTTTCCGCCAGCCGTTTCCCCAATGGCCATCTCCCCGCCAGGCATTTTCCTGCCATTGTACGAATTTTGCCCCTTTTTTTGTTGTTTTTTGGGGCCAAGCCGAATTTTTACGCTGAGTTGCTTTTTGGTAACCCTGCGAATCTTTTCAATAAGCCGGGCGGCCTTCTCCGGGCCCTCCATCCACCGGACTCCCGCCCCGGTTCTGGTGATTGCCGGAGCGGAACAGCCCATATTTATATCGATTCCCAAACAATCCCGCCTGTCCAGCAGGGCGGCGGCCTTAACCAGTTGATCCGTATCGGTGCCTAAAAGCTGGTATACCAGGCGATGGGGATCAGGACCGCTGTCCAGATACCACTTTTCAAGGGGGCCGCCAGCCAAAAGCCCCGGGGCGCTGATCATTTCCGTAAAATAAACCGGGGTTTCCGGCAGGTTTTTCCCTTCCAAAAAGCCGTGAATCAGTTCCCTAAGTGCCCTATGGCTTAATTCCGCCATAGGCGCCATATAGAACCGGCCAAGCGCTGAATTATTTTGGCGCAAATTATCCCTGCACATAGCCCATTGTGGCAGTTTTATACGGAATATGGGAAGATTGCGGGCAATTAGTAAAGGGAATCTTTATAAACTTCGGTTTTTAGAGATTTACCGCTTAAAAAACGTGCGTTTCGCAGCCCAAAGGGCGAGAAACTACAAAGGAACCGCTAAAAAAACCGGTTTTTAGCGGTTCCCTAAATTATGGATAATTAGTATTGATAATTTTTAATAAAAATGTTAAAATTTTCAAAATAACAGTAAAGAAACCGGAATTTTTAATCAGGTACTTGACTTGTTATTCTGAATACTGTAGGCTATGATTGTAAAAGAGGAGCGTACTGCATGATTGCAAAAAGTGATATGCCCAGCATTAACGAAAAGCCGCCTGAGGGCCAAAAACCGGAAGGGGGGGCTTATAAGGTTCTTGTTGTGGATGATTCTATGTTTATTGCCAAGCAGCTTGGTCAGATCTTTACTTCCGAGGGCTTTGAAGTGATCGGAACTGCCGGGGACGGCGCTCAGGGGCTGGAAAAATACAAAGAGCTGTATCCCAATGTTGATCTGGTAACCATGGATATTACCATGCCCGTTATGGATGGTGTTACCGCACTGGAAAAAATACTGGAATTCGACAAAGAAGCCAATATTATCATGGTAAGCGCTCTGGGTAAGGAAGATGTCGTCAAGAAATCCCTGCTGATGGGCGCAAAAAGCTACATTGTGAAGCCCTTGGATCGTAAAAAGGTGCTGGAACGGGTTATTTCTGTTCTAAAACACTAAAAACGGGTTTTTCTGCGTTCGGCAAAGCCGGTAATATTCCAAAAAGCGATGGAGTTGCCGTTGTCTAGGATTGCCCGCCCGGAAAAAGTGCCGTAAACTTGGTGATATTTTGTCGAATAGAAAAGGACGTTCCGCTTTTCCATACGTTCTTGGCTGGGCGTAAAGATCATTTCCAGTCTTTTATCGCTGCTTGTAAATTTCCACACATTCAGCCAGTCCGCGGGCGGGATGTGAAATGTAACCTGATCAAGTTTGTGGACTATGCCATCCACAAAAAAAGCGTTTTCCGTACCGGCGCTTGAATCGGAAGAACCATAGCCTACATTAAATCCAACCAGCTTTCCGCTGGCCATGCCGCAGGCGGCAGCCCAGTACCGAATATCCCGTTTTGGCCTTACCTCCCGCTTCCAGTCATACACAGCCCAGGCATTATCCCGTGTAAAATAAATCTCTGAAGTTCCAAATTGCATAACCCCTTCTGTAATATACCAGGGGGAACAGCGGAAATACCGGAACGCGAATTTATCCCTCCGGCAGGGAGAAACCGTTACAATGGACTGGGCATCCGGAAACGCGGGGCTAAGCACAACCTCACCCCGCAAATGCCGGTGATGGCCAAAGCGGGGATAATCCACTTTGATAATCCGTATGCCGCCTTTCATAAGTATAAAATCGAGGGCGGTCTTCCGTTCTCTGATTTTTATAGAGCCTTCTTCTGAATCCGGGGGCAGAGCGAACCGCCCAAGTGAAAAGAGGCTGTCAAAATTTTGGGTAGACCGGCGGTGATCCTTGATGGAAACGATTGAAATACCCACGTGGCCCATAAAGCCGTCATCGCTCACTTCAAAAACAATCTGGTGAGTTGCTGAAAAAATAAGATACCGGTCTGCTTCTGTAATCCGGGTTCTGGAAGCTCCTCCAAAAGGAGAAGGATTGTACTCAAAAAGAGGGGCCCTTGCCCAGCCAAAATTGATGGGTCTTCCGAATCTGTCCAGTATGGGGCGCAGTTCTGTAATTTCGGCATCAGTCATTGAAGGGCTTATTCTGTTGGGTTGATAATGGAACCGATGACGAAGAGGGTGCCCAGCCCTATGGGGCCAAAACCACTGTAGAAAAGCGGTTTTTTGAGTGTCGAATCGGGGTTGCCATAATAACAGTAGGCCTGCAAGGCCGCTCCGCCGGAAACAAAAAGCACTCCGGTAATCAGGCCAACAACATTAATCCCTTTTGCCCGCTTTATTTTGGGTGAATCGCTTGTTTGCGGCGTACTGTCTGTTTGTGCCGCATTGTTTGCCTCGGCTGTACCTGCGGCTTGAGTACCAGCTGGTGATCCGGCCGTCTGCGGCGGTCTGGTCGTTGTCTGAGCCATTTCCGCCTCCGGTTTCTCCCGCGCGGATAATTCCGTCTGAGGTATGGGCAAGGGGGCACCGGGAGTAAAAGGATTTGACTGCCAGTACGCCAGAATTTGGCTATCAAGACTCCTGCGTTCTACATAGGAATAAGGAATACGGTATTCCAGTGAAAAGGTCTCATCTGCTTTAAGGGAAAATCTTGCCGCTTCCGTTCCCTGCGTAAAACGGGGGATTACTTCCCCCTGGCCATAAAAGCAGTGAAGAGAAAGGACTGGCTGTGTTGTACCCGGTCTGATAATATAGTCAATGGCCGTATCACAATTCTGCAAAGTAGTAACGGAAGCGCCGGCGCGGAATACGATGCCCGGTTCCGCCGTTCCGGTAA
This sequence comes from Spirochaetaceae bacterium, assembly GCA_031283025.1. Taxonomy (GTDB): domain Bacteria; phylum Spirochaetota; class Spirochaetia; order Treponematales; family Breznakiellaceae; genus WRIV01. The sequence goes on from JAITCP010000185.1 coordinate 9,213, forward strand.
TCACCCGTGTTCTTCCGTAGAGCAATTCCAGGGTTATTTCCTTGTTTTCCGATCTGTTTATCAAGAGTGATGTGTTTTCACTCATCTTGATAATGGTATACGTTTTCTCTTGAGCCGGCGGTTTATCAGTTGGCGGCCTGTCAGTCGGCTGATAAGCCGCCCCGGTAACCAATTGAATTTCTGCGGCTCCTTTGCCGGTTTGTATCATATCCTGGGGTATGAGCAGAATTTCTCGTGGTCTTTCTGTTCCTGCCCGGTAGATAGTCCTGGCACCGCCCTGGGTAATGGTAATATCCCCTTCTGAATGGTAAAGCTGCCACCCCTGAAAAAAACCCATAGCGGAGGATTCAGCCTGTGCGCCCAGGGTTCCGGTGATATAAATCAGGAAAATAAAAGCAATGTGAGCCATTTCCAAAACTCTGTTAGTTTTGGAAATGGCTTTAGAAAAACTGTCCAAAAGGCCGGTTTTTCCATTAAATCTATGGAAGATTTTCCAAAAGCTGAAGTTTTGGAAAATCCTCATGTATTTATACGCCCGTTTTGCCATGATAAACCTTTTTCTTATAGTATATTACTATAGTATCGGAAGGGTGATCCAGTGAATAAAGGCAATACATATTCGGGAATGAAAGTTACCGTCATGGGCTTGGGCCTGAACGGCGGAGGGCTGGAATCGGCCCGGTATCTGGCCCTGCATGGCGCAGAATGTACAATCACTGACACGAATGATGAAAAAAACCTGCGCCCGTCCATAGAAGCGCTGGAGGCAATCAGCCTCCCCCATCCGCCTTTCCGGTTTTGTTTGGGCCGCCATGAAATGGATGATTTTGTCAACGCGGATATGGTCATTAAAAATCCCGGCGTTCGCCCCGATTCGCCCTACCTTACCGCGGCCCGGCGCATTGAAACGGATATTTCGCTTTTTCTTGCCGCTTCCCCCGCCCGGCTTAGCGCTGTTACCGGTTCCAAGGGAAAATCCGGTACAGCCAGCGCGATCCACTGGGCCCTTGCCCAGGCCCGGAAAACGCGGCTGTTCCCGGGCAAAGCCTTTTTGGGAGGTAATATTGCTGTTTCTCCCCTTTCTTTCCTGGATGAATTAACCAACGATGACGACGTTGTCCTGGAATTGTCCAGTTGGCAGTTGGGGGATTTGAAAGACTGCGGTCAGGGAGACCGCGGTCAGGGAGACTGCGGTCGAGGAGACTGCGGTCGAGGAGACCGCGGTCGAGGAGACCGGAGTCTCCTTAAACCCAGAGTAGCGGTTCTTACTTCCATTATGGCCGATCATCAGGATCGTTACGGCGGCATGGAGGCCTATGTAAACGACAAGCGGCTCATCTATCATGGTCAGGATAAGACCTGTGCCACGATTGCCTCTGCGGACGATGATTGGGGTCGTAGTTTTCTGGCGGAAACCCCTGGCCGTCCGCTCTCTTTTTCGGAACAGCCTTTTCCGGGAAATAAGGCTGTGGGAGACCGGGACGAGCCGCCCGCCGCATGGATCGATCCGGCATCCGGGGCAGGAATGGCTTCCCTTACCGGGGAAATCGCCGAAGTGGTTCCTCCGTTTCCGCTTGTGCCGGGCCGCCATCAAAAGAAAAACCTGCTGGCGGCGGCCCTTGCTCTGCTTGATCTGGGCCTGCCTGCCCCCTTTATCCGGGAAAGTCTGGGGGCATTTCCCGGCATAGAGCACCGGCTGGAATTTTTCCGTGAAATAGACGGTATCCGCTTTTATAACGATACCGCCGCCACCATTCCCGAAGCCGCCGCCGCCGCGGTTGAAGCCCTTGGCATCGGTACAGATACCCTGTTAATCCTTGTTACCGGAGGAACGGACAAAAACCTGGACTTTAGCCCCCTGGTAAAGGCGGCTGTGGCTGCCAAAGGGATCATTCTATTGGCAGGAACGGGCAGCGACAGGCTCATCCCCCTGTTCAGGGAGGCAGGGCTTTCTTTTCAGGGCCCCTACAACAACATAGACGAGGCCGCCCATACCGCCTTGGCGCTGGCTCTTTCTTCCGTGGAAGAGAAAGACCGCAAAAATGGGAACGTTACTGCGGCGGTGGTTTTGTCCCCAGGCTGCGCCAGTTTTGGTATGTTCCGCAATGAATTTGACCGGGGCAAGCAGTGGAAAGAAGCGGTAGGCCGTATCAACGGGGGAGAGCTTCGAGGAACTGTTTTCTGATGGACATGAAACTGCTCCGGGAACGGGCCAGGATTATTCGGGAAGTAAGGGCGTTTTTTGACCGGCGGGATTATCTGGAAGTAGACACTCCCCTGCTCGCCCCGGACTTAATCCCGGAAAGCTGCCTGGAAGTCTTTGAAACCACCTGGATTCCCCCCCGTTTTAGCCGCCGGGAAGCGGAAAAATATTGGCTTGTCCCGTCCCCGGAAATCTGGATGAAGAAACTCATTGCCCGCCATCGGACAAGTATGTACCAGGTTTGCAAGTGTTTCCGCAACACCGAATCCAGGGGGCATCAACACAACCCGGAATTCACCATGCTGGAATATTATACCATGGACGCGGATTATCTGGATTCCCTTGATTTAACAGAGGAACTTTTCCGGTATTTATTGGAAAAAACCGGAGATTTTCCCGCGCTCCGGCCCCCTTTTGTAAGGATAACCGTGGAAGAAGCGTTTCAGCGTTGGGCAGGGTTTTCTTTGGCTGGGGCCGCCGTTGCCGGGCCGGAGGCCGTGGAAGCGGAAGCCCGGCGTTTAGGTCTGGAACCGCCGCCGGATTTGGACACAACCGCCATGCCGGCAGCCGAAGCGGCAGCCAGAACAGCCGCCCTTTACGACCTTATCTTTATCCATGTTGTGGAACCTTCACTCCCGCGCGACAGGCCGGCGGCGCTGCTTGATTATCCGGCCTTTGTACCTTGCCTTGCCCAAAACAACCAAAAACCGGGAGCGGAAGGCACAAAAGAACGCTGGGAGCTATATGTAAACGGTATAGAACTGGCAAATTGCTATTCGGAAGAGACTAAACCGGAAGAAATCCGCCGTTTTTTTGAAGCGGAAGGGGTGGAAAAGCAAAAAAACGCCCTGGTTAAGCATTCGATTGACGGAGAGTATTGGAAGAATTTCCTGCATGGCTTCCCCCATTGTTCAGGTGTCGCCATGGGGCTGGACAGGCTTATTATGGCCTTTACCGGAAAATCTGCCATAGACAGCGTGATTCCCTTTTCTTTCTAAAAAAAACAAAAAAAAACGCAAAAACCCAAAATAACTTGACAAATTCCTTCCAATGTGGTTAAATAAACTTCAATTATGGAACTAAAGATACGGAAAAACGATGAAATTTATATCATCGATGTCTTGGGTGAAATGGACCTTTACAACTCATATAAGTTAAAAGAACTTATGATGAAAATGCTTGAAAAGAAAATAGAACGGTTCATTATCAATCTGGAAGACGTGGAGTATATTGATTCATCCGGTATAGGGGCGCTCATCTATATAACATCTACCATTAAAAAGATGAGTCTAAAACTCGCAATTACCAATGTTCGGGGTTCTGTAAAAAAGGTCATCGAACTAACCAAGCTAACCGGCTTTTTCCCCATACTGCCCAGTCTGGAAGAAGCTGTAAGATCCATGGAATAAAAAATCATGATGGAAATTATCATAGATGAGTCTTCCCCCTTATTTAGCAAGGAAGATATGCAGTACAAGGAATTTTCTTCGGACTTTACAAAAATCAGATACTATACCCTGGTTTTGGTAAGTTCCGCTCCTTCCCGTATCAAGGAGTCTAATCTGCTGGAACAACAGGTTTCGGAGCTTATCAAGAACGGGATTTCCCACGGAAATAAGAACGATCCCAGAAAAATCCTTAAAATTTGGTATTCCTTTACCAACAAGAATGCCCGGCTTATCGTAGAAGACGAAGGAGAAGGTTTTAAGGAAATTAAAGCCTGGAACGATTTTAACCGGAAGCGGGTTGAATGCATTCGCAGCGGAAACATTAATGAGCTTGCCAATTTTATTTCATTCCGCAGCCAGAACAGCAAGGAAAAAGACGGGGGAAACGCCCTTTTTGCCGCTCTGGAATATTGGGATGGCGGTATAGTTTTTAACAAAACCTGCAATACGGTGGCGGTCAAAAAGACTTTTGCCGTTACAAACGATGAAAACTTAAGCGAATTTAAACCTTGGGACATCAATTCCGACCATCCTGCCAAGTAGGCGGAGTTTCTTCTTGGCCTGACGTTTTTTGAAGAGGAGTTTGCTATGAACAAAAAACGATTGATCACAGTTCTGGCAGCAACGGCGACGCTGTTTCTGACGGTTACGGCCTTTGCCCAAACCGAGGTGGATTTTGAAGTCAGGCTAATGGATGACAATGAAGGAGTTATCATAGAAAAATATATAGGCAAGGCAGCTGCGGTACGGATTCCGGCCACAATACAGGGCGTTCCGGTGCGGGAAATAGACGGCGCTTTTAAGGGAAATAATGTTATTACCAGTGTTGTTATTCCTGACGGTGTAAAAAAAATCGAGTATCAGGCTTTTAGCGGCGCCGTAAAGCTTAAAACGGTAACCATTCCCGAAGGGGTTACTTCCATAGGCGATTTTGCGTTTTCCAATACCGGTTTAACCGCGGTTTTGCTTCCAAGAAGCCTTACTGAGCTTGGAATCCTTGCATTTGCCGGAACCAAAATAACTACGATTATTCTACCCGCCGGTTTGACCAAGATCGGCGTTGGTGCGTTTTCCGACTGCGTAAACCTTAAAACGGTAACTTTGCCCGAGGGCATTACAGAAATTCCCGGGGCAATGTTCAGTGATTGTACTGCGCTTATCGCATTTACGCTGCCGGCTTCCGTAACAAGCATAGGCAGAGGAGCTTTTAGGGGATGTACCGCTCTGACGACCATTACTATTGCCAACACTATAGAAAAGCTGGATTTTCCCAGTTCAAATGCCTTTATAGGATGCTCCAAGATCACCCTGATAAATCAGGCGACCCTTAAAAAACTGGGCTATAAGGGTAATTTTTAAGTCCGGTACGATTAGGGCTATTCTCTGTAAGCTCCGTAACTAAAACATCGCTGTTGAGGTAATGCCATTTACATAAAACCTGAGTTTTGGAAATGGCTCGCTTGCTTAAGTAATCAAAAGCAAATACATTAGACTTGTTCAAGAACCCGGTTGGTTCTTTAACAACTCTATTAAACACAAATAACAGGTTGTCTTGTGATTATTAACTTTAACGGGGAAAAGTAATCATGGAAATAAAGAAGAGCAATTTCGGCGATATTCTTATGTCACGCTCTGAGGGCAGGGAAGCTTTTTTGATGGCAAGAGCATACGTTTTCAAAAAACTAAAGCCAAATGAGCTTATTATCCCGGATTTTGATATAATTAAAGTACTTGCACCATCATGACCGGCGAATTTATTGCCGGAATGAAAAAAGAATAGACTTGTTCAAGAACCCGGTTGGTTCTTGAACAAGTTAAGCAAAATACTGCGTATTTTGCAGTTTTAATAGGAAGTTGTTCAAAAACTGAAGTTTTTGAACAACTCTAATA
>JAITCP010000053.1 GCA_031283025.1 Spirochaetaceae bacterium
TTGTTCGGGTAACAAAGTACGAAGAACCGGACGAGGAAGCAAACAAGGGCCCCGATGGCTTTATCACCTCTTGATCTGCAAACCCTCTTTACCCAGATGGACAAGGTGGGTAAACAGGAGGCCGCTCAGCGCGTAGGGGCGGCGATACTCCAATCCATTCAACAGGAAAAACACCAGCAGCAGACCGATGAAAGAATCAGGTCAGTTAATGAAGCTCAGGATACCGGCGAAGGTACGGAAGGCGTAAAGGACAAAAACGGCGGCAGGGCAGGACAGGACGGGAACCGTCGTAATCACACAACGGGGGATGATGAAGAAAAAGCATGGGAAGGAGATACTATAATCCGGGACCCTGATCTGGGAATGAATATAGATGTTTCACTTTAGTGTTATGTTTGTACCTTTTTGCATTATGTCCGTGCCCTTTAATATAGCGCCAAAGGCTTGTGCATGAACTGGTTTTTTGCCGCCGCCGCTCTTGCTCTGTTCCTGTGGTTTTTTGCCCTCCTTTACCTGAAATCCTTTGTCCGGCGAAGGACCAGCCCGGATTATATCTTGGGCCTGCTCCAGGAAGAAGTCCGCCAACTGGAAGCGGATATTGACGAAAAAACCGAGCGGAACTTGCAATTACTGGAAGAAAAGATACGGTCTCTTAGGGAAATTTGCGCAGAGGCGGAGCGGCGCATTGCCGTTTATGGCCGTGAACTTGAAAAGCGGGAAAAAGAAACCCGGACGCTGGCTGTTTTGGAGCGTAGTAGGGGCGCCCTTACCCCCCCCAAAAAGCCTGCCGGACAAACCCGCCCGGAACCGTTAAAAATCGTCGTTTCCCGGGAAAACATTGTTGATAAGCATCCTGTTGTCAAACAACTCCCTGTTGAAAAACAGCTCCCTGTTGAAAAACAGCCTTCCCTTAAAAACCAGATCGCCGAATTATACCGGGCCGGTTTTTCCCCCGATTTAATCGCTAAACAATTGGGGCTTACTCCCGGAGAGGTAACATTATATATAAATATGGGAATCTCTAAAAACTTCGGTTTTTAGAGATTTACCGCAGAAAAACGCACGTTAAAAAAACGTTTTCCACCGGAAAACAGAAGAAAAAAAGCTGATGCCGGCCAGTTTGCCGTTAATAACATACGCCCAAGGTAACACCAAGGCTTAAACCGGACCCCTGCTTAAAAAGGTAGTAGTTGACGGGTATGTCCAGAATTACCGGGCCGAATTTAAAACCTATGCCCATCACAATTTTGGGATTTATAAGTGAAGGGCTCATAGTTCCGCTTCCCTCTGCCTGGATTGGGCCTACCTCAGTGTCCTCGTAGCGGATCATGGTATTTACGCCAAGGGTTGAGATGTTCTTTCCAAAAGCCACGTCTACCCCCAAGCCAAACTGTACATTGATGAACCACAGAAAAAAAGCCGAAGTATAAATCTCCAAAGGTATGGTAAAAGTAGTAACATCTATATTAAAGTTCAATTCCGTTTCCTGAGCGCTGAAACCATATAATGAATAATCATCAAGTTCAAAAGTCCCGGACAGAACAGTGTTTGAGTATAGTAGTCCCGTTCCTACGGTGATGCCCCGCCACTTAAAGCCGCGATCCCAGCCATTCCCCCCATCCATACCCTTGATCAGCTGGTAATGGGCTGACACACCCAATGAATTGGTCTTTAGTGATAAATCCTGATAATTGTAAAGCATACCAAAGGTGAATCGAATTCCCATATACAAGCCGTCCAGGAGGGAGGACATATTGATTCCAAGCTGGGAATTAACGGCCTGTATATTCGCTCCCAGCCTTATATCCGGGTCATCCAGTATTCTGTTCCCCACAGCCATAATATCATTTACCGGATGAAGTATCCCGCCGGGAAGGCGAATCCCTGCCATGGCTCCGATGGTAAAGGCAAAATTTTTGTAATTTGCGTAACCCCGCTGTGTGGCGCTGTGGCTGGCAAATACTGAAGCATTGGCAAATCCCCGGAAAAGCTCTTTGGGGTTGGAATAAGCGCCGATATATTTACCTTCCAGGTAATTCCGGATTTCAGGCCTTATTTCACTCAGGATCTTGTTTTTATCGTCTTCATGCAGCTCCCCCCTTTTCCACATAGCAGTCAATTCGTCAAGGAGTCCCTGCTCTAAAGGGTTACCTTTCTTATGGTCTTCCAGAATAGTGTCCAAATCCCCGTATGGCCCTATGTCTATTGCAAAAGCCACTCCCGCCAGAAATACCAGAAGGAAAACCAAGCTGAGATGTTTATATAACCCGCTATTCCCCATAATGTAGCAACTGTGTAATGCAACAGTCGTTGCCACCTCGGAGAATTGAACTCCAGACACGCAGATTTTCAGTCTGCTGCTCTACCAACTGAGCTAAGGTGGCCTAATAACAGCACCCCGTTAAGGGGTGTTAATTCACAAAATGCAACAGGCCCAGGCACCAATAATAGCTTCCATGACCCGTAATGCAAGCCAACCTTTAGGTTGGCGACAGTGCCGCTTCGAGAAACGGCTTTAGGGTTCCCGCCGGGAACTTGCGACTAGCACCCCGTTAAGGGGTGTTAAGTTTCTCAATATTTACTGTTTTTTTTGAAAATGTCAAGCGAATTTTTGGAAAAATTGCCATTCATATCGGAGATTTTGACAAAAATGAGAAAAATGTCATTAAACCCCGGTAATGGCATTTTCCGCATTATATGGGCTTACAATGCCCGGAAAAGTCTGCTATCTTAGTATAAAGGGAGGCAAGGCAGGCAATGAGTAGTACGATATCAAAAATTTTTCCAAAACGCCCCCTGTATGTACAACTTTTGTTTACCGGTTTTGCATTTTTGCTGATGGTGGTATTAAGCCACGCCTTTACCGGCAGAATCGTGCGGGCCGATTTGCTGCGTAATGTTGAAAGCGTCCTTGACCTTGTAGAATCCCAAATCGAGTCCGATTTGCTGGAATCGCGCACAGTACTGGACGGTTTTGCACAATCCATACAAAGTTTAATCCTGCGCGGGGATAACGCCGCTGATCTGCGCGCTTATAACACGGATATATCAAGTCATTTACTTTCAAAAAACAATGACACTTTTAGCAGTAACGGCCCTTTCTGTTATATAGAAATATTTCCGGAAGGCCCTGTTTTTATTAACGGCATTGGCTGGGATGCGCCGGATTCTTTTATACCGGCGGAACGTCCCTGGTACAGTGCCGCTCTGGAAGCCCGCGGCGGCATTGCCGAAACATTGCCTTTTACCGATACCGTAACAGGTGAAACCGTTTTTTCATACTCCCGCTGCATTTATGACGGCAAGGGCAACCGGCTGGGCGTTGCCGCTATTGATGTACGGGCAGGCCATATCGGAGAAAAAGTTGTATCTACCTCATTTGCCAAAGACGGCTTTGGGGTATTGGTTAGCCAGGATTTAACATTGATTGGGCACTCTAACCCGGACTTTATCGGAAGAAAAATGTACGACCCGGACATTCCCCTTTCAATCCTGACAGAAGATCTGGTAAATACAGGGTATGTTTCAGAAGTATCATTTACCAGTTGGACAGGCGTTCCGGTCATCTGTTTTTTCAAGACGCTTTCCAATGGCTGGCGTTTGGGCATTTTGGTGTCAAGAAACGCATATTATCAAAACGTAACCAATATGGCATTTGTCCTGAGTATTTTTGGCATAACGCTTGCTTTGGTGCTGATAATTATCCTTATCCGCGTTGACGCCGCCAAAAATAAATCGGACATTGAAAACAGGCACAAAAGCGCGTTTCTTGCCAATATGAGCCACGAGATACGCACCCCCATGAACGCCATAATCGGCATGATCACGATAGGAAAATCCGCTTCCGATTCCATTCGCAAGGATTATTGCTTTGCGAAAATACAGGACGCTTCCAACCACCTGCTTGGCGTAATTAATGATATTCTGGATATGTCCAAAATAGAAGCCAATAAATTTGAACTTGCTCCGGTTGAATTTGATCTGGAAAAAATGCTCCAGAGGGTGGTGAATGTCGTCAATTTCCGCATAGACGAAAAGCGGCAAAAATTCTCCGTGCACATCGACCGTTCCATTCCCCGGACGATCATAGGGGACGATCAGCGGATAGCGCAGGTCATTACCAACCTCCTGGGAAACGCGATTAAATTTACGCCGGAAGAAGGTTCCGTTACCCTTGCAGCGCGCCTTACAGATATTACAAACGGCATCTGTACCATAAAAGTTTCGGTAAGCGATACCGGAATCGGCATAAGCCCTGAACAACAGGAAAAGATTTTTCAGTCTTTTGAACAGGCCGAATCCAGCACCACCCGCAAATACGGCGGCACGGGGCTGGGCCTTGCCATTTCCAAGAGCATAGTAGAGATGATGGGCGGCAGCCTTTGGGTTGAATCGGAACCCGAAAAAGGCGCCGTTTTTTCCTTTACGATTCAGGCGCGGCGCGGCGCGGAAGGAAAACACAAGTCATTGTCTGATGATATTAATATAAACAATGTCCGCATCTTAACCGTAGACGATGACCCCGATATTTTAACGTACTTTACTGATATAGCGCAGGGGTTTGGCTTATCGTGCGATACCGCATTAAGCGGGGAAAAAGCGCTTGAACTTATAAGCCAAAAGAACGGCTACCATATTTATTTTATAGACTGGAAAATGCCGGGCATGGACGGCATACAGCTTTCCCGTGAAATAAAAGGGTACGGGTCTGAAAAGTCCATCGTAATAATGATTTCCTCCGCCGAATGGAGCATGATTGCGGAAGAAGCAAAAACGGCGGGTGTAGATAAATTCCTTTCCAAACCCCTGTTCCCTTCTACCATTGCGGAAGTGATTAATGAATGTCTTGGCGTGGACAAGCGTCAAGTGGAAAAAGCGCAGTCTGCGGACATTGGCGGTATCTTTGCCGGGCGGCGCATACTGCTGGTTGAAGACGTAGAGATTAACCGCGAAATTGTACTGGCCCTGCTTGAACCGACGCGGCTGGAGATAGACTGCGCGGAAAACGGCGTGGAAGCCGTAAGAAAGTTTACCGCTGCCCCTAACAGGTACTACATGATATTCATGGACGTACAGATGCCGGAAATGGACGGTTATGAAGCGACGCGGCGCATTCGTTCTTTGAATAATCCCAGGGCCAAAACCATCCCGATAATCGCCATGACCGCCAACGTGTTTCGTGAGGATGTTGAAAAATGCCTCGCAGCCGGTATGGACAGCCATATAGGCAAACCGGTTGATTTTGAGGAAGTTCTGTCCAAATTACGCTTCTATTTGGATAAAAAATTAACGGACAAAAAGGCGCCGTAAGGCCATTGCCAAAATACGGAAAAAATTTTCAGCGGCAGACAGGCCGGATTATAAACCGATAGAAGAATTCTAGGCAAACATAATACGCTTTCTATGTAATAATCTGAGTATTTTTTCATGCTATATATTGCACAAAATAATCAACTATGTCATAATAATGTATCATCCTCATGTTTTCTGGACAGGCTTTGCCGGTGCCGGTTTGGGGTGGTTTTAGGAAAAGAGGTGATCATGTTAAAAAGCGGCAAATCCACGGCGTGCGCGGCGCTCGTTTTAGCGCTTATTCTGGTCGTATTTTCAGGATGCAAAAAAACTTCTTCCATTGAACAGTCCGGCCTGGCAGTAGAGGCCGTCTCGTTCCGTAACATACCCGGCATAACCAATAGCGAAATAAACGCCATTGAAGCCCTGCAGGACAAATACGGCTCTTTCGTGTACGGAATCAACCCTACCACCGAGGCGTTTACCTGGAAAGACGGCGAACTGGACGGCTATGCCGTTATGTTCTGTAAATGGCTTTCCGAAATGTTTGGGATACAGTTCAAGCCGGTGTACTATCAATGGGACGAATTGCTTGAAGGGCTTGAGTCGGGCGGGGTCGATTTTACCGGAGAGCTTATGGCGACCTCCGAAAGCAGGGAGGAATATTTCCAGTCCGGCCCCACGATTAACCGCACGATAAAAGGCTACCGCCTTGAAGGCGCACCCCCCATTGACATTATTCTACAGTCCCGCATACCGCGCTACGCGTTTTTAAGGGGGGCGGTCGTCGCCGACGATGTCGACAGGACCACGCCGGAGTACACTTTCGAAAGGAGTATTATTAACAGCCACCGGGAAGCGTACCAACTGCTTAAAAGCGGCGAAATTGACTCATTTTTCGGCCTGGATACCGCCGAGGGCGCGTTTGACGTATACGAAGACATTGTCAGTGAGGATTTTTACCCCCTGATTTTCCGTTCTTCCTGTCTATCGGCGCATAAGGAGGAATTAAGGCCGATAATTTCCGTCCTTGACAAGGCTATGAGTACCGGCGTTCTTGAATATCTGACCGGCCTGCAAAAATCGGGGTATGACCGGTACCTGAGAAACAGGATGGATACGCTTTTAACCGAAGAAGAGCGTTTATACATTGTAAAACACCCGGTTATACCGGTCGCCGCAGACTTTAGCAATTATCCGATTTCTTTTTTCGACAACCGCACCAATACATGGGAAGGGATTTATTTTGAGGCGTTAGGGGAAATTGCCAAGTTTACCGGGCTTACATTTGAAGTTGGCAATGAACAGGACGCGCTGTTTCCGGGCCTGATAAGCAGGCTTGAAAAAGGCGACCTCTTGATCCTACCGGAGTTGTTTCATATAAAAGAATATGAAGGCCGTTTCCTGTGGTCGGATGTCCCGCTTTTAGACGACAATTTTGTGTTTATTTCCAAGGCGGATTTCCGCAATGTCGACGTAAACGACGTTTTCCATTTACGCGTCGGCTTTAGGAGAGACACCTTATATTCCGAAGTTTTTAAGACGGTGTTTCCCGCCCACCGTGATTTCGTCGAATATGACACGCAGGAAGATGCATGGGAGGGCATGGAGCGCGGCGAATACGACGTGCTGTTCGCAAGCCGGCGCAGGCTGCTTATTTACACCAACTACTATGAGCAGTCGGGGTATAAATTAAACCTGGTGTTTAACCACTGGTTTAGTTCTTATTTTGGGTATAACAAGGACGCCGCCATTCTAAAATCAATTGTAGACAAGGCGCTGCGCATTATCAATATAGATAATATTTCCAGCCAGTGGATTTATAAGACTTACGATTACCGGAGTAAAGTGGCGGCCGCCCAGCGCCCCTGGTTTATCGGCGCGGGGGTTTTACTTTTCATGGTTCTTTCTCTTATTACGATTCTTTTCATAAGGAGCCGCAGAGCCGGGAAAGAGCTGGACGAGCTTGTAAAGCACCGCACGAGCGACCTTGCGCTCCAAACCTCCAAGCTGGAAGCGATGTTTGATTCAATTCCCGACCTCCTGTTCTGCAAGGATTTGGATCACAGATACACGCAGTGCAACAATTCCTTTGAAAAGTTTATGGGTATGCAGGAAGCGGAATTTCTGGGAAAGACCAACGAAGACGGTACGTGGTTTTCTCCCGAACAGGCGGAGAAACTTGACAAAATAGAAAGGCAGGTAATAGCTGAAAACAAGACAACTACCTTTGAAGAGGTGATGAAATCGCCTGTTACAGGGAAGGAACGTAATTTTGAGACGGTTAAATCCCCAATCAGGCTTGGCGGCGAAGTTGTCGGGACAATCGCGATAAGGCGCGATATAACGCGGCGCAAAAAAGCGGAGAAAGACCTTGCGTACCAGACAACGATGATGCAAACGATGCTTAGCTCCCTTCCGGATGCCGTATTCTGCAAGGATTTGGACTTTCATTACACGCTGATAAACAAGTACATGGCGGAGTTGTTTAACAGAGAAGTGGAGGACATGTTAGGAAGGGACGATGTGGAAGCGCTGGGGCTGCCCCCGGAAACGGCGGCTATCGCCCGCGAGACCGACCGTAAAGT
>JAITCP010000059.1 GCA_031283025.1 Spirochaetaceae bacterium
CAAAACGGTACAGGGGAAATGTTTTTGGCCGTCAGCGGATTTTCCCCCCAGGATGCCGCAATGATAGCGAAATACCGCCTGCTTACAGCGGAAGAAAAAGCCGTTATTGATAAAATGACGGACGTATTACTAAAAAAGAAAGAAGAAAAGTAGACTTGTTCGACAACCTGGTTGGTTGTCGAACAAGTTAAGCAAAATACTGTGTATTTTGCAGGTTTTAATAAGAAGTTGTTCAGAAACTGAAGTTTCCGAACAACTCTAGTAATTATTTTAAAATAGTTCATTTGACTTCTGCCGGAAAAGGTATTGAATGGGAACATGGGCAAGATATTGCTTCGCATGAATTATATGATATGAGTATTATTATAAATTAAAGTGATTTTTTCTTCGCCTAACAGGTCTGTATGCGCTTCGCCGCTAAAGTTTCAGTTTAAGCAGGCGGCGCGTTAAGCCGACTCTAATTTCATGTTTTTTACAGAATACCCGCAGTATTTGGAAAAACGGAAAAATGCAACAAACAGACGGAAAAATTACCATTGATTCTGTCATATTGTTAATGAGGAGTAATCAGTGAAAACCAGAAAATCTTTTCGGATTACGGGCGTTTTTCTTTCGGCTTTGTGCGTCTTGGCCTTTTCCTGTAAAAGCCCGGCAAATAACACCCCACCCGGCGTGAATGTCCCCGTACTGGTCGAAGAAATTACCATTAACAATGCAGATTTTACACTTAAAACAGGGACAAACGCTTCCCTGACTGTTTCGGTAAGCCCCGCCAACGCGGATAACAAAGCTGTAATTTGGAACAGCAATAGCGGCGCGGTGGCAGTAGACAGGGAAACCGGGAAGATCACCGCGCAAGCCGTGGGCAGCGCGATAATTAAAGCCGCAGCCGCAGACGGTTCCGGCATTTGGTCTCAAGGAATAAAGATAACCGTAACCGATGAAGATCCCGTATTGGCGGAGGAAATTACAATTAACGGCGGAGACGACGTAACGCTTGCAATGGGACAGGCAAAAAAACTGGGCGTAACCGTCCTTCCCGCAGATGCCGGTAACAGGAACGTAATATGGGAAAGCAATGATCCCGAAACAGTGCGGGTAGTCAGCCAAAGCGGGGAGATCGAAGCCCTCCGGGAAGGAATAGCCACCATTACCGCGACAGCCCAGGACGGCTCCGAAGCGTACGGCAGTATAATCGTTACCGTAATTCCATCAACAACTGCGCCGATTGCGGTTAGCAGCGTTACCATCAACGGAGGAAATTTTTCTTTGACAGAAGGGAGAAGCCGGACGCTTTCGGCAGCCGTGCTTCCCGCAAACGCCGCTAACAAAGCGCTGGAATGGTCATCCGATAACCCGCTTGTAGCAGCGGTAGATTCCGCCACGGGAACAGTAACAGCCAAATCTCCGGGAACAGCGGGCATTATTGCTACAGCTCAGGACGGCTCAGAAAAATTCGATCTGGTAACCGTTACAGTAACGGAGAAGCAGGGCGGATCTTCCGGTTCAGTAAATCTCCTTGATTCCGAGGGCTGGCTGGAGTCGCTCTATGTTACCTGGGAAATACTGGACAGCGCCGACAGCTACAACGTGTACTACAAGGGCGGCTCAGTTGCCGATTGGACAAAAATCGACGCCCCCCTGATCCGTGAATATGCCGATTACTGCCGCGCGGATATTTTGGGTCTGGCAGCAGGGGATTATCAGGTAAAGGTACTGCCCGTAAACGAAGAAGGAAATGAATACGGAACTGAAGCGGTTACGCCGTTAATCGACGTATTGCCCCATGACCGTTCGGGCTTTGCGTTCTCTTCAGCGTCTCCGCACAAAACCGCTTCCGGCGCTTACAATGAGAACGGAACGCTCAAAACAGGCGCGCAGGTTCTGTATCTGACTGCGGCTAACGCCAGAACTATTGAGCTGGCTGTCAGGGAAAGCGCAAGTAAAACAACCGTGGGTGTCGGCATTGGCAATATACTGTCTCTCCGGCAGAAGGGGTACGACACGACGCCGCTGGCAATCCGCATGATAGGCACGGTCAGGTTTGAGGACATATCCGATCAACTGGGCAGCAATACCCTGCTACAGTTAAAGGGAAAAGCCGGCTCGAATCCGATGAACACAACCTTTGAAGGCGTGGGCAGCGACGCTGTTGCCTATGGCTGGGGTATTCTGGTACGCGCCGCCGGCAATGCCGAAGTCCGCAATGTGGGCTTTATGATGTTTCCGGAAGACGGCGTATCGCTTGATACCGACAACCAAAACATCTGGATACACAACAACGACTTCTTTTACGGAAAAGACGGCGGCGGCGACAAGGATAAAGGCGACGGTTCGCTGGACAGCAAAAAATCCGGTTACGTCGCCATTTCCTACAACCACTTCTGGGATTCGGGCAAATGCAACCTGCTGGGTAACGGAACCGAACCGGAAGAAAAACTTACCTACCATCACAACTGGTATGACCATTCGGACAGCCGCCACCCGCGTGTGCGTTTCCACACCGCCCATGTATACAACAATTACTATGACGGGATTTCCAAGTACGGCATCGGCGCTACCAGGAATTCTTCGATTTTTGCCGAAGCGAACTATTTCCGCAACAGCAAAAACCCCATGTTGATCTCCATGCAGGGTACCGATACCAAGTCCGGTACGGACACGGCAAACGGAACATTCTCCAAAGAAGACGGCGGCATGATCAAGGCGTACAACAACTATATGGAAGGTGTAAGTACAACTACCTACAAACCCTGGAGCAGTTCCAATGAGGTTGAATTTGACGCTTACGAAGTAACCAGTAAATCGGAAATTGTGCCCGGTACGGTAAAGACAAAGCAGGGCGGTTTTGCGTATAACAACTTTGACACATCTTCCGCCATGTACGTTTACGCCGCAGATGCTCCCGCCGCGGCCAGAGACAAGGTAATACAGTATGCCGGACGCGCCGGCGGCAAGGCAAAGGCCGATTTTACCTGGGATTTCAGTTCCGCCGATGACGGCAGTTTCGGCAGAAGCGGCGCTTTAGATGCCGCCATTAAAGCCTACAGGTCAAAACTTATTTCCGTTCAGGGCGGCGGCGGTTCTTCCGGTTCCGTTGATCCCGAAAACCCCGGCGAACCCGGCCCCATTACCGGTTCGGTTATTTGTACCTTTACTTCCGGCGGCGGAAGCAATCCGGTATTTTCCATCACCGGAAACACTTCCAAAGACAAGGGTACGGTAACGGTAGGCGGCGTAACATATAACTATTGCCTGAAAATGGAATCCAGCACAAAAATTACCTTCAGCATCGACAAATCCATGACGCTGACGCTTGTTTTTGGTTTGGACAAAGACCCGGCGGCGGCGGGTAAAAAAGTTAAGATTGACGGATCAAACGAAACAATCGCCAGTTCGGACGGCAAGCTGACAAAGACCCTTGCCGCGGGTTCCCACACCATTGAAAAGGGAGATACGCTTAACTTGTTCTACATCGCTCTCAGCGAATAGGGTTATGCTGCAAATAGGATTGCGGGCGCATGATTACGGAACGAATGTATCCCCGGAAAAACTGGCGGACATTCTCGCCCCGTACAAGCCCGATTGTATTCAACTTGCTTTGGCAAAAGCATTATCACACATTCCGGGGCCGGGCGGTCTCAGCCCCGGTTACGCCCGCAGCATAAGGAACATTTTTGAGGAACGGGGCATAGCCATCGCCGTGCTTGGCTGTTACATAAACCCGGTACACCCGGATCCGGCGATTCGTGAAAAACAGCTTCGCCGTTTTGAAGAACATCTGCGTTTTGCCCGCGATTTTGGCTGTTCCCTTGTAGGAACCGAAACCGGCTCATGCAGCGGCGACTGTTCGTTTCATCCCGATACGGAAAAACCCGAAACTCTTGACCTGCTTTGCCGTTCGCTGGAACGGCTGATCAATACGGCGGAAAAATGCGGCTCCATCGCCGCCATTGAAGCTGTCGCCGACCAGCACACTGTTTCAAGCATAGAGAAAATGCGGATTGTTTTGCGCCGCCTTGCTTCGCCTTGCCTGAAAGTTATTTACGATCCGGTAAACCTGATTCCCCATGCCGGTCTTTGTGAAAGCGGACTTTATGAAAGCGGGCTTTATGAAAGCCAGAAAGATTTTTTTGCCGAAGCCTTTGCCGCCTTTGGAGACGAAATCGCCGCTGTTCACGCGAAAGACTTCAGGATGGATGCCGGTGGAAAAACCGGCACGCTGCCCGCCGGTACAGGTGAATTGGACTACCCGGCGCTCTTATCGCTGATTGCGGAACGCAAACCGGGCATTGATATACTGCTGGAAAACTCAAGCCCCGATACAGGAAAACAGGCAATTGCATTTTTGAGGAGCTTAAACCCGTCTTACGCAGGCGCTTGAAAAGAACGTAGACGAGAAAATGTAATATGCACCGGACAAGTTATTCAAGACGGATAATGCGGGGTATACATCTTTTGCAGCGGTGATTCTAAATATCGCTCTCTGTGGGCGGTTTGCCCATGTCCCGGTTGCGTATTTCCGCGCGGCGTATTTTTCCGTTGATGGTTTTGGGCAATTCGCTTACAAACTCAATGACTCTTGGGTATTTATAGGGAGCGGTGTTCTTTTTAACAAAGTCCTGCAATTCCTTAATCAGCGTGTCAGATGCTTGGTAATCTTTGGCAAGCACGACTGTCGCCTTGACGTTAAAGCCGCGTATTGGATCGGGTATGCCGGTTACCGCTGTTTCGGCGACGGCGGGATGCTTCAACAGCACGCTTTCCACTTCAAAGGGTCCTATGCGGTAGCCTGAAGACTTAATAACGTCATCGTTGCGCCCCACATACCACAAATACCCCTGTTCATCGTAATAGGCCAGATCGCCGGTGTGGAAATATCCGTCATGCCGCGACTTGCCGGTAGCTTCGTCATTTTTATAGTAACCCATAAACAAACCCACCGGACGGCGGATGGTTCCCGCTTGAGCGTGTTCCGCCTTCATGCAAATTTCACCCGTTGCGCCGGTGGGGACTTTGTTGCCGTCCGCATCAAGAAGTTCTATGGCGTAGCCGGGGATTCCCATGCCCATTGAGCTGGCATGCGGCTCGGTGAAGGGGTACAGCGTTCCACAGCACAATGTTGTTTCCGTCTGCCCGAAACCTTCGTATATGTTGAGTCCGGTCATCGTTTCCCATTTTTTGAACAGATCCTGGCTTAAAGCCTCGCCCGCCGCAGTGCAGTGTTTAAGGCTGGAAAGGTCATAAGACGGCACGTCCTCGTTCATCATAAAACGGTACATGGTGGGCGGCGCGCAAAAACTCGTTACGTGATATTTTTCGAGAGTTTTTAGAATATCACGCGCGTTAAACTTTTCAAAGTCATAAGTCAGGACGGCACATTCTCCCAGCCATTGCCCGTACATTTTGCCCCACAGTGATTTAAGCCAGCCGGTATCGGAAATGGTAAAATGCAGGCCGCCTTTTTCCACCCGGTGCCATAAAACGCCGGTTCCTATATGGCCAAGCGGGTAGGTGTAATCGTGCGCTACCATTTTGGGATAACCGGTAGTGCCTGATGAAAAGGACATGATCATCATATCAGAGGCGCGGGTTGCTTCCGCTCCGGTAGGACGCTGCCAAACATCAGAGGCGGCTTCCATGCCCGCTTCAAAATCCAGCCAGCCGTCCCCGGCTTTTTTCCCTTTGGTTACCGCCCTGATTTGTACCGTCTCATATTCGCTCAATCCCCCGTCAAAGGCTTCGGTGCAATTATTGTCGCCGGTAATGACAGCCATCTTTATGCCGCCCGCGTTACAGCGGTAGATGTAATCGTCTTTGGTTAAAAGATGCGCCGCCTGAACGGCAATCGCGCCGATTTTATGCAGGGCCATCATGCAGTACCAAAAAAGGTAACTCCGTTTGAGGACCAGCATCACAAAATCGCCCTTGCGTATGCCCAGCGACTTAAAATAATTTGCCGCTTTATTTGAATACCGCGCCATTTCCGCAAACGTTATCCGTTTTTCTTCACCTTCGTTGGAAATCCACAGCATACACAAAGCGTCCGGCTGGTTTTTTGCCAACTCGTCAAGCACGTCATAGGCAAAATTAAAATCATCGTTGCAGGTGATTTTATAGTTAGCCATAATATCTTCGTAGGATTTGAAATCATCCCTGTTTTTTCCGGTATATTTTTCATACATTATCATAAGAGCGGCTCCTTTTCATTAGAGTTATTCAGAAACTTCAGTTTCTGAATAACTTCCTGTTAAAACTGCAAAATACACAGTATTTTGCTTAACTTGTTTGGTAACCAACCGGGTTATCGAACAAGTCTATTTGATTACGACGGCAAGAAATTGTACCGCTTGGTTCCCTACGGCTTTCATGGCGTGCGGAACGCCGGAATCGAAATAAACGCTGTCGCCTTCGTTAAGTTCATAGACTATATTGTCAAAATGAAATTCCATTCTGCCGGAGAGCATATAATCAAACTCCTGCCCCTCATGTGAATGGAGCGTCGGCGTTTCGCCTTCTTTTGGTTCCACCGTTACGAGGAACGGTTCAGCCTTCTTGTTGCTGAATGTGAAGGCAAGATGTTTATAGTCATAAGCCTTGCGGCGCTCTATGTCATATCCTTCGCCTTTTCTTACCAAAGCGCATTTGGTAAGTTTGGGAGATTCCCCGCTGATAATGTCTACCACGTCAACGCCAAAAATAAGGGCTGCGTTTTGTAAAAAGCTGAAAGAGAAATCGCGCTGTCCGCGTTCATAAGCGGAATAGTCGTCAACGGAAATTTTCATGGTCTGCGCCATTGTTTCAACAGTAATGTCAAAAATGTCCCGCAGTGCCCCCAGCCGTGCGCCGATTTCCTCTAATTGGCTTGTCATAATTCCCCCCGTGCTTTTCACTATAAAGGCAAAAAGATAGCCTATTATGAATAAAGTTACGGATGTTGTCAAGTAAACGGCATATTCCAAAAACTGAGGCTTTGGAACAGCCTCAATTTGCAGCCAATCTGACAGTCATTGACAGAGAAACATCAAAAATGAAATACTAGACTTGTTCAAGATCCCGGTTGGTTCTTGAACAAGTTAAGCAAAATACTGCGTATTTTGCAGTTTTAATAGGAAGTTGTTCAAAAACTGAAGTTTTTGAACAACTCTACTGCATTAAGAAAGATTATGTCCGAATATGCAAACGATTATTACACAAAAGACGCCATTAGGGCTGTGGACGCAAAATTTGAAGCCCAGAAAATCGCCTTTGCTCCCCTTGCTTTTCAGGCTGTAAGGGCTCTCCTGGAATTGGGCTTGCTAAAGGCTGTCTCCGATTCCGGCGAAAAAGGGATCAGCCTCGAAAAGGCGGCGGAGCAGGCCGGCGTTTCTCTTTATGGCGCAAAGGTACTTCTGGAAATCGCTTTGGGCATGAATCTGGTTAAAATACTTCCTGAAACCACGCCGGATGGCGGAGAAACCCGTTTTGTTCTGGGCAAGACAGGCTGGTTTCTGCTGGAAGATGAAATGACTCAGGTAAATTTCAATTTTGTCAATGACGTGTGTTATCAGGGGGCCTTTGAACTTTCCCGGTCGATAAAGGCAGGGAAACCCCTGGGGCTTGAAGTCTTTGGTTTCGAAGGGAAAACGATTTATGAGGCTCTTTCGTCACTGCCGGAAAAGGCAAGGATGAGCTGGTTTGTCTTTGATCATTTTTACTCCGATATAGGTTTTGAAGAAGCCCTCCCCATTGTTTTTTCCCATAACCCGAAAAAAATTATCGACATAGGCGGAAATACCGCCAAGTGGGCCATCTGCTGCTGCCGCCATGATCCCAATGTGGAGCTGACCATTGTAGACCTGCCGGGGCAGATTCAGGCGGCTGAACAGAAAATTGCGCAGGCCGGTTTTTCAGGCAGGATCAAAACAAAAGCCTGCAATGTTCTGGACACGGAAACGGTTATTCCTTCCGGAGCGGACATAATCTGGATGAGCCAGTTTCTGGACTGTTTTTCCCTTGATGAAGTTACGCTGATAATGGAGAAGGCGCGCCATGCGGCGGGGCCTGCGGCGAATGTTTATATTCTTGAACCCTTTTGGGATAAGCAGCGTTTTGAAGCAGCCTCTTATTCGCTTCAGGCCGCATCTCTTTATTTTACCTGCATGGCAAACGGAAACAGCAAAATGTACCGCTATGGTGAACTTGCGGGCGCAATAGAAAGAGCGGGCTTTGACATTGTTGACGCTCATCATAATTTGGGTTCCAACGATTATTCGCTTCTTTGCTGCCGGAGCAGGCCGTGAGCGGCGGCCCGTACATTACCCGCTTTTCCGCATGGGCGCCTGGAATACAGGGCCCCGGCGAATGGGAGCAATGGGCGCGGGGCAGGCGGGAGATAGCATCCGGCGGGAATGGCCCGTCCGGTACACATGTACCGGCAATAGCTTTTACCGATTCTTTGTTTCGCCGACGCTTGAGTCAAATTTCAAAAATGACCGTACAGGTTGTTCACGATCTCTTGCCCGTGGGGGAGGATACAAAAATGTTCTTTGTCTCATTCCGGGGTGAGCTTTCAAGGCAGTATCAGATTAACAAAATGTTGATAGAAGAAAAGGCCCTAATGCCAGCGGCTTTTTCACTTTCAGTTTTTAATGCTCCGGCGGCGCTGGCTTCCATTGCCTTTGGACTCAAGGGAGGGTACTCGGCGCTTTATCCGGGGAACAATTCTTTTGCCACGGCTCTTGCGGCGGCGGAAGCGTTTCTCTTCGGGGCGTTTCCTTCGGAAGCGCGGGAACTTATTTTTATTTATGCCGATGAAGAAGCGCCGCCGGAATACAGATGCTTTTTTCGGGAGTGCCCTCCCGCCTTGGCTTTCGCCCTTCTTTTATCACAAGAACCTCAACCCCTCTCCGTTCCTCTTTCGTCACTCAAGGAAGGAGATGCTGGCTCTGAGAGCGGCCCTCCTGATTTTCTTAGGCGGCTCCTTCTTTGCGGGAAAATCCGTGTTTCCTCCTGATCTGCCTCCGGTATTAAATTGGCCCCTCTATATTTACCGGGTTCTGGTAAAATGGTTTTCGTTCTTTTTTTTTGGACTGGCTACGCTGACTCTGGTGATAATAGCTTTTCCGCCTATGCGTCTGGTTCTTCACCCGCGGGAACGGTTTAAAAAATACGGAAGGCGTTTTGTTTCGTCTTTCATGAGGCGTTTTGTTTCTCTTATGCATTTTTTGGGGATAGTGAACCTTGAAGTTGATAACCGGGAGAATTTCCGGCATCTTTCGTCAAAGATTTTAGCCGCCAATCATCCGTCCCTTTTGGATATAGTTATGCTTTTTTCGCTAATCCCCAATGTAGATTGCATTGTGAATACATCTCTTAACCGCAATTTTATTGTAAAAGGAGTGGTACGCCAGCTCTATATACTCAATTCCCTTGATATTGAAAACATTTTTCAGGCTTGCACAGAATCATTAAAGCAGGGAAACTGCCTTGTCATTTTTCCCGAAGGAACCAGAACCCCCAGATCAGGTAAAGCGGCTGTCAAAAGGGGGGCTGCCCGCATTGCCCTGTATTCAGGCTGTAATATTGTTCCGGCGCATATTGGAGGTACGGACAAATTCGGCCTGGGTAAAAAAGATCCCTGGATCGGGTTTAATACAAGGGAACGCTATGTCTATCGTGTCAGCATGGGGCCTGAAATTAACCCCGAAAAATGCCGTAACCTCTCCGCTCCCAAAGCGGTACGGGCGCTGACCAGGGAAATTGCGGCATTTCTGTTTCCGGCACAGAATGAAAAACACGATGAAGCCTAAATTCACATGCCCCTGCTTGCCAATTTCAAGAGTTCTCTGATTCATGGCAAGTTCCTGAAGATAAGAGAAGTATTGATTCCCCCAAAGGCGAAATTATTGGACATGATGTATTCGGTATCAATTTTCCGTCCGTCTCCGGTGATATAATCCAACGGCCCGCAGGCAGGATCTAGTTCTTCAAGGTTAAGGTTGGGGCAGAACCATTTTTCCTTCATCATGTTGATGGCAATCCACGCTTCAATAGCGCCGCAAGCGCCCAAAGTGTGGCCTATATAACCCTTTAAGGTACTTACCGGAACCGGCCTTTGGAAAACATCCGCAGTAGCCCAGCTTTCGGCTGCATCACCTGTATCGGTAGCGGTTCCGTGAGTGTTTACATAGCCTATGGAGGCCGGGTCTAATTGAGAATCTTCCAGCGCCAGCTTCATGGCGATGCCCATAGTGCTGCGGTTCGGCTGGGTAATGTGGCTGCCGTCAGCGTTGGTTCCAAAGCCGACAATTTCTGCAACGATGTGCGCTCCCCGTTTAAGAGCGTGTTCGTATTCTTCCAGGATTAAGGTTCCCGCCCCTTCACCGATGACCAGGCCGTCGCGGTTTTTGTCATAAGCGGCGGGGGTTTTCTCAGGGCTGTCGTTTTTGGAACTTGCGGCAAAGAGGGTGTCAAAGACTGCGGCATCCGCAGCGCTTAATTCTTCAGCGCCTCCCGCCAGCATAAGGTCCTGAATACCCTGTTGTATAGTTTCATAGGCAAAACCGATAGCCTGACTCCCCGATGTGCAGGCCGTGTTGGTGGTAATAACCCTTCCGGTCAAACCGAAGAACACGCCGATATTCGCGGCGCAAGTCTGGGGCATGGCCTTGATGTAGGTGGTAGCGGTCATGTTGGTTAGATCATCCAGTACAAGCATACTGTAGAAGTCCATTATTGAATCAACGCTGCCCATAGAGGAACCGTAAGCAACGCCGCAGCGTCCGTTTTTCAGTTCCGGATCGTCCGCTTTTACGCCGGAATGTGCCAACGCCCTATCTGCGGAAACCAGGGCAAGCTTGGCAACTCTGCCGAGTCCGCGGGTCTTTTTGCGGGGATAATCCGGCAGGGTAAAATCAACCGGAGCGGCAAGCCTGGTATTCATGCGGGCATATCTGTCCCACTCGTCCATGCGGCGGACGCAGTTCTTTCCCGCTTTAAGTTTTGCCAATATATCCGGCCATTCACAGCCCAATGCGCTGACTATTGAACCGCCGGTAATGACTACTCGTCTTTTCGATGTTTCATTACTCATACCATACCCCCGTTAACTGAAATTACCTGCCGTGTTATATACGAAGCCGGTTCTGAAAGAAGAAACACCGCCAGAGCCGCCACTTCTTCCGGCTTTCCGGTACGACCCATGGGAATTGACGGCAGTATCTTATCCAAAGGCGCTTCCCGGATCATGTCCGTTTCAATAATGCCCGGCGCGATGCAGTTTACCGTTATGGAACGGCTGGCAAGTTCCGTTGCCAGGGCTTTTGTCGCCCCGATTATGCCCGCTTTTGCCGCGCTGTAATTTACCTGCCCCCGGTTTCCCGTGATCCCCGATACCGAAGAAATGGTAATGATACGCCCCCGCTTTTTGCGGCAGACCGGCATTATGAGGGGATGAAGCACATTGTAAAAACTGTCAAGATCGGTACGAAGAACAGCGTCCCAGTATTCCCCGCTCATGCCGGGAAA
>JAITCP010000092.1 GCA_031283025.1 Spirochaetaceae bacterium
CAGCGTATCTTTGGTTCGGACTCCTATGAAGCAAAATTCTATCTGGACAAGGACGGAGTGCTGCAGTTTTCGTACAGCCAGGACAATTTTCTGGACAACATACTGCCCCTGTTAAAAAACTTTTTTACCGAGGGCCTTATTGCGCCGGATTTTGCGACGCTCTCCCTAAAAGACAATCTCAGAAACATATATTTTGGCGGCGATTTGCGCGAGGGGCATAACAAATTCGGCTTTATGACCTTTGACTTTATTCCTTCTACTACAGCCGTTTCATTGGGCGGCGGAAAAACCCAAACCGACGTGGAAGGAATTCTGCCGCCCCTTACCCGGATTCCCGGCGTAACAGACGGCTTTGTACATTTTGTAGAGAATACCCGTGTAATAAAGAATGACGGCTGGGCCCTCTCCGCTGTAACCGGCGGAGAGAAACTTAAAGAGTGCCTTAAACTGTTTGACTTTATGTTCAGTGAAGAAGGTTCCACAGCGCAGAATTTCGGCCTGCCGGAAATGATCGACACGGAAAAATACATAGGTTCAGGCGGCATTGCCTATCCCAGGATGAACCAATGGTTTAACGATCAATCCGAACTGTACTCCAACGGGGACGGCGCTTTGTTCTCCAGGAATTTCATGGGCTTTAACTTCCCCATCGGGTATGAGAAATCCATAGGGT
Source organism: Spirochaetaceae bacterium (assembly GCA_031283025.1). Taxonomy (GTDB): domain Bacteria; phylum Spirochaetota; class Spirochaetia; order Treponematales; family Breznakiellaceae; genus WRIV01. The sequence goes on from JAITCP010000092.1 coordinate 674, forward strand.
TTGAACAACAGTTTACCTCGGTTCAGGGGGAGCGGACATGGAAACTCTACGAAGAAGCGAACGTCCTGTCCTGTACCTACAACAAAACATCCTCGCCGTATTTTAGCCTGGTTCCTCCCGTGTTTTCATTTTCCGAACAACTACAGCGTCAACTGCTGGATACCAATATTGGCAGTACCCAAACAGATATGATCTTCAGTTACATTACAACAAATACCACGACCATCGTTCAAATAAAAGAGGCTTACACAAACGGCAGGATCGGCGATTACATAGAAACATACAGGGACGCTTACGCCCTGGTATCAAAGTAAAAGGGGATAAGAGTGCGGCATCCACACTGGCTTACAATTCAACGGGCAAGCCTTTTTCTTTTTCTTGCTGTCGGGGTTCTGCTTGTCATTTATGCGTTAGGGTTCATTACCGGTGTATACCTTTTCTATGCCTATGGCAACGAGGGACTGGTTGACTTTTACCGCTATATGCAGGAAATTAACGCGGGGCTGCTTTGGAAGGGCATAACGGTTATGCTCTTTAGCTGTATTTTATTTATGCTGGAATTGGGGCGCCGCGCTGCCGGCATAATCACCCTGATCCTTGTTGTGTTTATTTCCGCAGCCAGTGTGTTCCTTTCCGCCGGTTCACTTTCACTGCTGGCGGCGGCCCGGGAAGAATACTCCGCTCTGGACCTAAGCTCCCTTAACCGTTACATAGAACGGGGAGCCATAAAGTATCGATACTCCACCCTTGTCTATGACATGGGTTTGGCCGGATACGGAATGCTCATTTGTTCATCGCTGTTTTTGGCAATAACCGTAATATGCAACGCATTTACCGCAAAGGACGGCACATGAAAAATTATCAACGGCTCATTTACCAGGCGAATGCGGCCCCTTCAGGTGTTGCCAAACTTTTTCTGATCTTTAACACATGGCAGACCATTTTTACCCTTAACACGCTGGATGCGGCCACTGCGGGAATCCGGATAATGGAAGTTATCATGATCAACATTCTGCTTTCTTTTCTTGTTTTTATCGCCGCTTTTGAAATAAAGCGTTACAACCTGCGCTGGTCCCGGGCCGCTCTGGTGATTGGCATTATTCAGTGCCTGCGGTGTTTTTTTATTCCGGACGGCCCTTTCTTCGCACGGATCAATATTCTTGTCCCGCTCGAAGCCGCCGGTTTTTTTCTAATCCTTGCTTCTGTCTGGTCGATTTCCAAATGCAGAAAATACCGCCAGGCGCAAAGAGAATTGCCATGTCTTACCTGAGTCTTAAAAACATCAACAAAATTTACCCCGGAGCGGTACAGGCGGTTTTTGACTTTAACCTGGAAGCGGAAGAAGGGGATTTTATTGTTCTTGTCGGCCCTTCCGGCTGCGGAAAATCCACAGTGCTGCGGATGATCGCCGGGCTGGAGGAAATCTCCTCGGGAGATATGTTTTTACAGGATAAGCGGATCAACGATCTGTCCCCTGCGGATCGTGAAGTGGCGATGGTTTTCCAGGACTACGCCCTGTACGGCAATATGACGGTGTATCAGAACATTGGGTTCAGCCTTACCATACGGGGAGAAGACGCGGATCGTATACATGAAAAAGTTTTAGATGTTTCAAAGACCGTAGAACTCCGTGATTACCTAAACAGGTACCCCAAAGCCCTTTCCGGCGGGCAGCGTCAGCGGGTTGCTATGGGCAGATCTCTGGCAAAACAGGCAAAGATACTCCTAATGGATGAACCCCTTTCCAACCTGGACGCAAAACTCAGGCAGCAAACCAGAATGGAACTTGCCGTACTTCACCATGAATGGCATTCAACAACAGTATATGTTACCCATGATCAAATAGAAGCCATGACGCTGGCCGATAAAATCGTAGTAATAAACGAGGGGCGTATTCAGCAGATTGGAAGCCCCAATGAAATCTATAACTTTCCCGAAAATATATTTACCGCCGCCTTTGTCGGAATGCCCCCCATAAACCTTATCAAGGGGCAAGTAGAGGGAGAAACATTTACCGGTTTTAACAATAATAAAGAGCCGCTGTTTAGCTGCAAGGTTCCACGGGAAATTGTCCGACACGCCGGCAATTACCGTCAGGGCGGCATTGTCATGGGGATTAGGCCGGAAAGTATCCGTCTTTTGTCCGGGGAAGGGCAAAAGTCTGATGATCAATGCCTGCTTAACGCCCCGGTAGAAACGCTGGAACTGCTTGGCGCGGAATACAACGCGGGATTAAATTTGGGGGGATTTATTTTGACCTGTAGAATTCCCGCCCGCCAGGTGATCCGTCATGGTCAAAATCTTGAAGTGATTTTTACTGTTCAAAGCGCCCATTTTTTTGATGAAGAATCCGGGCTGCGGATAAGGGGGTAAAATGAATAAATCAACAAATTATTCGGAAATAATAAATTCGCTTAAAAGCTATTTGCCCAACAAGATATTGCGGGTTGTTACAATAATTGTTTCGGCTGCGGCCTTAACCGAACTGGCGTTGGCGCAATTTGCCATAAAAATGACACGCCTTTCTGCGGCAGAAACAACGGGAATAGCCCTTTTTGCTTTTGTTATTTTTGGCATGGTAACGCTGTTTGCCGTTTCAAGGATGAAAGACAGTCTGGGAGGAAAGGCATTCGCCATAATAATGAATTTTGTTACCGGAATTGCCGCCGTCTGGTATCTGCGCCAGTTGTTTGCCGATGAAATATTTTTTAGGAACCTATATTATGTTATGAACCGCCGGACTCAAACCTATGAATTGCTCACCCTGGGGGGAAGAATTGCCGCATCTGTTCCGCTGGCAGTTGTTATGCTGGGGGCCGCAGTGTATTTCCTCTCCGGACTTGCCATTCTGCTGTTAAGCCCTGCGGCAAATCTAAAAGGTGAGTCCCGTGAATGAAAAGTTTTAAAACAACGCTTTTCAAGACAGCGCTTTTCAAGACAATGCTTTTTAGGATGTGGGCCGCCGGCGCGGTTTGTTTTTTTGCCGCATGGGGAAGGACAGGGGCTATAGAAACGAATACCTTTTTTTCTCTTGAGTTAATTTTTAGCCTTATCCTTTTGATGATACTGGGGGATATGTTAATTGTTAATCCTGTAATTCGGCTTGCATCCGGCAAACGGGCGCTGGGAGAAGCAAAAAGCAGTTCTGCATTTTTGACCGGCGGATTGCTTCATGCCGCAAAAGTCAGCTTTATTATGCTCTTTATTGTAATAACATACTATTTTTTGAATGTTCTGTTTATCCGTTTCTTAAACCTTGACACTCAATCCGTACCGGTTCCGCTGGAACCTCTTTTGTTCGGTATCCTGTACGGCCTTTACTATTTATTTTTTGAAGTTGCAGGAAAATTTATCATTAAAAATAAGGAAGAAAAAAGAAGTGAAACAAGGTAAAAAACCGGCAAAAAAACTCCGGACATTCTTTTTATTGATCTCGCTTGCCCTGCTTTTTGTTTCCTGCCTGCCGAATACTGCAAATCCGGTTAACAACACACAAGAACAAGAGCAGGAAGAGCAGAAAGATGAACAGGAAAAAGAACAAGAAGAAGAAAAGCAAGAAGAGGAAGAGGAACAGGAAGAAAAAGAGCAAGAGGAAGAACAAGAACAAGAGCAGGAAGAAGAAGAAAAAGAGCAGGAAAAGGAAGAAAAGGAAGAAAAGGAAGAAAAGGAAGATGAGCAAATGCAGGAACAGGATTTTGTACTGACACTGGATGCAGCAGCCGGTTCAGGCAGCGCCTACTCAGTAATTCGATCAAAAGGTTTTGACTACGAATCGCCGGATCAATCAAGCGGCGGACATACGACATTCGGCCCGCACATTGAACAGCAGTACGATACAACGCTGGAGAAAAATGTTTTTGCCTTTATCACGCACCATGATGTTGACCGGAACGCTACCGGAGACTGGACGCGGCAGCGGGTTGAAATAAAAATTGACCATACAAACGGCAAGTCCGGACGCGATTATTGCGCTTTAGACGGAGCGGATGAAGGGCGGAGTTTTATCTACCGTTGGAAGTTCAAACTGTCCGCAGATTTTGCCGTATCAACGGAATTTACCCATATACACCAGATAAAGAACGAAGGCGGAGATGCCAGTCAGCCGGTTGCCGCCCTGACCGCCCGTACTGTCGGCGGCAATGGGCGGATGCAGCTTACCTACTATGCCCCCGGTTCCGGCAGCCCGACATATTGGGTAAATGCTGCCAATTCCCTTGCCCCGTATCTTGGCCAATGGGTTCAATGCGAGGAAAGCGTTACTTATTCTTCCAATGCGGCGCAGGCTTCCTACAGCATAAAGATTACCCGAATTGCGGACGGCCAGGTACTGATGAACTACACCGCCCCGGCAAACACCATTCAAACATGGCGTGATGGTAACACCCACGGGCGGCCCAAATTTGGCCTGTACCGGAGGATATTTACCGGTAACAGCCCGGGAAACTCTGTTGAGCCGGCTGACGCAAATAAAGTATCCGGCCTTAAGGACGAAACAATACTTTACGCGGATTTTGAAGTGGTGAGGTTGAAGTAAAACATGGACACGATTGCCCGCAGCGGGGAATGGGCGGCTGCTCATTCATGGGCGCAAGCGCTCTGGCCGAAAATCAGCGAAAAAATGTCCGCCCAATGCGGGCGGCTGGGAGCTGCCGTACCTTACGCCGCGATTGACGGCGTTTACTCTGACAAGATGCGGGATAACATTTACTGGTGGTGTAATGGTTTTTGGCCCGGAATGCTCTGGCTCATGTATCACGCCGACAGGGATGACAAATACCTCCAAACCGCCCGCGCCGTTGAAGAAAGGCTGGATGCCGCGCTGGCCGGCTTCGAGGGCCTCCACCACGACGTTGGTTTTATGTGGATGCTGGCTTCGGTTGCGGACTGGCATCTTACCGGAGATAAGACAGCCCGTATCAGGGCGCTCCATGCGGCAAATCTTCTTGCGGGCCGCTATAATCCGCGGGGGCGTTTTATCCGGGCGTGGAACCGGGATTGCACCGGCTGGATCATCATTGACTGCATGATGAACCTTTCCCTTTTGTACTGGGCAAGCGGGCAGCTAAATGATCCCCGGTTCAAATTTATCGCTATGGATCATGCGGATACGGCCCTTAAATTTCTGGTGAGGGAAGATGGTTCCTGCAATCATATTGCGGTGCTTGATCCGCAGAACGGGGCGCTTCTGGAACTTCCCGCCGGGCAGGGATACGCTTCCGGTTCCTCCTGGACGCGGGGGCAGGCATGGGCGCTGTACGGCTTTGCGATAAGTTACCGTCACACCGGGGAAATGCGCTATCTGGAAGCGGCCCGGCGTATAGCGCGGTATTTTTGCGCGGAAGTTTCCCGTTTTGGTTATGTACCGCCTGTTGATTTCCGCGCCCCGGAAGAACCTCGCAAGATCGACACTTCTGCCGGGGCCATTGCCGCGTGCGGGCTTTTGGCGTTGGCAGCAATAGCGGAGGGGGAAGAATCCGTCCGGCACTGTACCGATGCGCTTGCCATACTGCAAGCAATAGAGGCGGCCCATTGCGATTGGAATATCTTAACAGACGGAATTGTACAGATGGGAACAGCCCAGTACCACGGAAAAACCGATGAATTGCACGTTCCCCTGATTTACGGCGATTATTTTTTTTTGGAAGCGGTACATAAACTTTTGCATCCGGAATTTATTATTTGGTAATTTGGAGTAAAGAAACATGGAAAACAAATTCGTAAAGGACATCATTTCCCGCATGAGCGAGGATCAGAAGATCGGCGCGCTCCTAACGCTGGGTTTTACCGGAACTATGATCCGGCCCCACATTTACGACGCTGTCTTAAAGTACCACTGCGGCGGCCTGCGGCTTACTCCCGTTTCACGCCTCTTTGGCAGTTATGTTGATCCCAAATCGGGGAAAATGGTACTGGACGTTACCGACACCAAGGGCTATAAAAAAGAAATTTCCCCGCCGGCGGTAACCGCTTCGCAGTACGCTCAAATGCTGGAGGAACTTCAAGCGGCGGCGGCAAAGCGCCCGTTGGGGCTGCCCCTGCATTTTTCCTTTGATCAGGAAGGGGGAACCAGCGCCGATTTTAACTTTGGCGGCGTAAACATTTTCCCCAAGCCAATGGGTGTCCGGGCCGCGGGGGATCCAAACCTCGCCTACGCCGTTGCAAGGGCAACAGCCCGCCAGTCAAAGGCGGTTGGTTTTAGCTGGATACATTCGCCGGTGCTGGATGTAAACTCCGAACCCATGAATCCTGAAATTTATACCCGCGCTTATTCGGACATTGCGGAAGAAACGGCGGAATACGCGGTAAAAACCTGCAAAGGCTTTAAGGAAGAAAAGTTTATCGCCACCGGCAAACATTTTCCGGGCCGGGGGCATTCTGCGGTGGACGCTCACTTTGAGATGCCGGTGATCAAGGTTGACCGGGACACGATGATGAACCGGGAACTTTTGCCCTACCGGGAATTGATCAAACGGGATTTGCTCCCCTCGATTATGACTGCCCACAGCATCTTCCCCGCCTTTGACGATACAGACATTGCCACCGTTTCAAAAAAAATACTCACCGGACTCCTGCGGGACACTCTGGGTTTTGACGGCGTTATCACCACGGACAGCATGACCATGGGCGGGGTAGCCCTGCGTTACGGCGTTGCAAACGCGTGCGCGCTGGCGCTGGAAGCGGGGGCAGACCTTGTTTTAATGAAGGCTGAAAATCAATTAGTTGCGGAAACCTTTAACAAGATAAAGGAATTTGTACGCCAGGGCAGGATCAAAGAAGAAGAACTGGATCAAAAAGTTTACCGTGTTCTCAAGGTAAAATACGATAACGGCCTTTTTACCCCAACAACAAGGGAAGACCCGGAACTTGTGCTGCGCGATCCGGGAATTACCGCCCTTTCAAAACACATAGCCAGGCGTTCGGTATTGATTCAGAAAAACCGGGACATCCCCCTTAAAAAAACGGGAAAAATACTGGTGGTAGAACAGATCAACAAAACGCCGAATGATTTTTACTGGCATCCGGGCATACTGTACAAAAACTGCATAAAGTACTGCTCAAGTATTGATTATCTGGAAACCGCTTATACCTTTGATGAAAGCGACAAGGAACGCATACTGCAAAATATTTCCGTTTATGACGCGGTGGTGATTACCAATTTTTATATCCGGGGGAAACTTTCCAACAATCAATTTATAGAAGAGCTCCTGGCAAAAAACAATTCAGCGTCTTCGCCAAAAATTATCGTTATTACCAACACTCCCTATCCCCTGAGCATACCTGAAAATTGCCCAAACCTGATCATCTCCTTTGCAACTTCTCCGGACAATATGGAAGTCTGCGCCGGGGCGCTGTTCGGCGAAATTAACCCTGAGGGAATCTGGCCCATTGCATGGAAGGACAAATAACATGAATACCAAAGAAGAAATTACCGGTTTTGTTCCCGCAAATGAATTTTTTATCGGTATAGATTCTGACGGTACTGCCTTTGATTCGATGAATATAAAACACATCAAATCCATGTTTCCGGCAGCGCTTGAAATTTGGGACGCGGGGGAATACGTTGAGGAATTCCGGAAAATCTGGTACCGGCTCAACCTTTATTCAAAAAGCCGGGGAATTAACCGTTTTAGCGGCCTCCTTAACGCACTGGACGAGTTACAGGAAAAAACATCTTATGCCGCCGTTGCAGACACCGCCCCGCTGCGGGATTTTGTGGAGAAAAGCGAAGCCCTGTCAAATGCGGCGTTACACGCATGGATGAAAGATCATCACAACCCCCTGCTGGAAGATGTAATGCGCTGGAGCCTTCTCTCCGACAAGCTGTTTGAGGAGTATACCCGCGGGCTCCTTCCCTTTGCCAACGTGAAAGAGGCGCTTATGATCATGGCGGAAAAAGCGGATATAATGGTAGTTTCTTCCGCGTCCGGCAAAGGACTGGACAAAGACTGGTCTTTTTCCGGCCTTACCAAATACACATCGCTCCTTGCGGGCCAGGAGTTGGGCAGCAAAAAGGCCCAGCTCCGCATGGGGGCCGCCGGAAAATACCCTGCCCAAAAAATCCTCATGCTCGGCGATGCGCCCGGAGACCTGGAAGCTGCCCGTTCCATAAACGGGTTGTTTTTCCCCATTATGCCGGGCAAGGAAGAAGAAAGCTGGCTCCGTCTTTGTAATGAAAGCGTTTCCCGCTTTTTCGCCGGAACCTTTCAAGGTGAATATGAAGATGCCCTTATTCGGGAATTTATGACTCTCCTTGAGTGATAAGGCATTTTCAACACTCAGTTTGGAAAAGCTTCTGAATTACAGCGGCGTAACCTTACCGGAAATACCCCACGGCTCCGGCGAAAATGTCCATACTGCGCACATCCGGCACATTCTTGAAGAGGCCCTCCTCGTAACGCTCATTGTGGCCCATACGTCCAAACACACGGCCATCCGGGGAAGTAATGCCTTCAATCGCAAAATCGGAATTGTTCGGATTGAACCGGATGTCCTGCGTTGGGCTGCCATCCAAATCAACATACTGCGTGGCTATCTGTCCGTTTGCCGCAAGTTCCCGAATAAGGGACTCCTCCGCTATAAAGCGCCCTTCACCATGAGAAATGGGAACAAGGTAGCTGCCGCCAAGTTCCAGATGAGAAAGCCAGGGCGATTTGTTCGACGCAACCCGCGCCCTTACCAGCGTGGACTGGTGCCGCCCTATTTTGTTGTATGTTAGCGTGGGTGAGTGTTCCGTCATATCCCGTATTTCGCCATAGGGCACAAGGCCGAGTTTAATGAGAGCCTGGAATCCGTTACATATCCCGCATATAAGGCCGCCGTGTTTTTGCAGCAGTTCCATTACGGCTTCCGACAAAGCGGGATTGCGGAAAAACGCCGTAATAAATTTGCCCGAACCGTCAGGCTCGTCCCCGCCGGAAAACCCGCCGGGAATAATAAGGCCCTGCGCGGAACGTACCGCTTTTTCAAGAACGTGCACGCTCTCCGCTATATCGGCGGGCTTTAGATTTCGTACAATGATAAGTTCCGCCGCCCCGCCTGCTTTTTCCACGGCTCTGGCGGTGTCGTACTCGCTGTTTGTTCCGGGGAATACCGGTATTACGAATTTCGGCTGTGCAAAACGGCTTATTGGTTTTACCGTTACGCCTTTATCGTAGGTAAAAGTTTCTGTTTTGCCTTCCTGTTCTATATTGCACGGGTAAACCGTTTCCAGGGTTTGTTCCCATGTGCGCTGCAACGTTATAAGGGAAAGTGAGTATGCGCTTGTTTTAATCGCGTATTCATCTGTAGTTCTGCCCAGAAGTTCGGCCCCGGACATGGGCGCCGTCAATAATGACGCTGCCGCTATCAATGGCGCTGCTTCAACAACAAAGCCCCCAAATCCGGCTTCCGCCGTGAGCGGTTTTTCCGCCGTAAAACCAAGACGGTTACCCAGACACATCTTCACGACGGCCTCCGCCGTTCCGCCTGAACCAACAGCCCATACCGATAGTATTGTACCTTCCGCAACAAGCTGTTCCACACGATCAAACAATTCACGCAGGGCGGAGAAATCAGGTTTTTCATAAACGGCAAATGACGGCTTTATATGGTACACCATGCTGCCCGCAGTTTTGAATTCCGGCGTAACGATGTTGTCAATATTCGCGACGGAAACGGCAAAAGAAACCAGCGTGGGGGGGATGTCAATGTCTTCAAAACTGCCGGACATTGAATCTTTGCCCCCAATAGCGGCAGCCTCAAGTCCAAGCTGCGCGTCAAGCGCGCCAAGAAGCGCCGCTACAGGCTTACCCCATCGTGCAGGATCGCCGCGAAGGCGCTCAAAGTATTCCTGAAAACTAAGCCAGCATTTGCGCCTGCTTCCCCCTGCTGCAATTATTTTGGCAATCGAGTGGATCACCGCAAAGATCGCTCCATGGTAAGGGCTTACAGAGGAAATCTCCGAATCAAAACCCCAGGCCATAAGCGAGCAGGTGTTTGTTTCGCCCTTCAAAACGGGGATTTTTGCCGCCATTGACTGTGCCGGCGTAAGTTGGTATTTGCCGCCAAAGGGCATGACAACCGTTGCCGCTCCTATTACCGAATCAAAACGGTCAACAAGCCCTTTTTGGGAACACACGGCAAGGCTGCCGATTAATTGTTCCAACTCCTCCGCCGTCAGCGCGCTTGTTTTTTGTTCGGGGATGAGCGGCGCGGTAATTCGCGCCTTTGCGTGCTTTGCCGCTCCGTTGGAATTAAGAAATTCCCGCGAAAGGTTCACGATTGTTTTTCCGTTCCACTTCATAACAAGCCGCGGCTCCCGCGTTACACGGGCCACAACCGTTGCTTCAAGGTTTTCACGGGAGGCAAGGGCGATAAACGCCGCGGCATCTTCTTTGTCCGCCACGACGGACATACGTTCCTGGCTCTCGCTGATGGCAAGCTCCGTGCCGTCAAGCCCTTCGTACTTTTTGGGAATGCTGTCCAAATCAATTTCTAATCCCTCTGCAAGCTCCCCAATGGAAACGCTTACTCCGCCCGCGCCAAAATCGTTACACCGCTTGATAAGCCGCGTTGCTTCAGGGTTTCTAAACAGCCTTTGCAGTTTTCTTTCTTCCGGCGCGTTTCCCTTTTGAACCTCGGCCCCGCAGTTTTCCAGTGAACTGGAAGTATGCGACTTTGAAGAACCGGTCGCCCCGCCGCAGCCGTCACGCCCCGTCCTGCCGCCGAGGAGTATCACCACGTCGCCGCTTTCCGGCTTTTTACGGACGACGTTTTCAACAGGGGCCGCTCCGATAACCGCCCCGATTTCCATGCGCTTGGCCAAATAGCCGCTGTGGTATATTTCATGAACGTGCCCTGTTGCAAGGCCAATCTGGTTGCCGTAGGAACTGTACCCCGCCGCAGCCGTGCGGCATATCTTGCGCTGCGGCAGTTTGCCGGGCAGGACTTGTCCCGCAATGCTTTGTCTGGGGTCTGCCGCGCCGGTCAGGCGCATCGCCTGATACACATAGGCGCGTCCGGAAAGCGGATCACGGATCGCCCCGCCCAGGCAGGTAGCCGCGCCGCCAAAAGGTTCTATCTCTGTGGGGTGGTTGTGCGTTTCATTCTTGAACATAAGGAGCCAGTCCTTCTCTTTGCCGTCCACATCTGCTTTTATTTTTACTGAACACGCGTTTATCTCTTCCGATTCATCAAGATCGGGCAGCAAGCCCTGTGCCTTTAGCGCTTTTGCGCCGATTGTCGCCATGTCCATCAGGGTAACGGGCTTGTGCCCCGCACCCAATGTTGATCGCAGTTTAAGGTAGTTTTCATAACTAACACGAACCGGCTCATACTCGATCGCCGTTTCATCCAATTCCGTCAGGAATGTTGTATGGCGGCAGTGATCGGACCAATACGTGTCCAGTACGCGGAGTTCGGTAAGCGTGGGATCGCGCTTTTCCTCATCGCAAAAATAGCGGCGGCAAAATTGCAGATCGCCGGAGTCCATGGCGAGTCCTAACCGCTGGCGCAGGTCCAGAAGCCCTTCATTGGACAGGCCGGTAAAACCGTCAAGGATAACAACATCATCCGGTACGGAGTACACATCGGAAAGCGTTGCGGGTTTGTCCATGGGAGCCTCGCGGCTTTCTACGGGATTTATCAGCCAGGATTTTATCCTGCTCCATTCCTCGTCAGAAACCGCCCCATCAACAACATAGATTCTGGCGCTGCGTATTACAGGCCGTTCTTTCCCGGTGGCAAGCGAAATGCACTGAGCGCAGGAATCCGCCCGCTGATCGAACTGGCCGGGAAGGTACTCCACGGCAAGGAGGCGCGTGTTATTACGACAGTTGCCGTCAAAGCCGGGAAATTTGTCATAAACACTGTCAACAGGCGGCTCGGAAAAAATCGCCGTCTTTGCCGCCGCAAAATCTTCTGCGGAAATTCCCTCGGCAAAATACCGGTTGATGATCCTTACCGCGCTTACTCCGGCTATTTGCAGCACTGAGCGCAG
>JAITCP010000106.1 GCA_031283025.1 Spirochaetaceae bacterium
ACGTTTTCCACACTTGTGTTTATCCGGTAATGACCCTGCATACCAATCCCGTCAATAAGCGGCCTGCCGTTCACATTGGGATTTTTTTCATTAAGTTCTTTTACCATATTATAAACAGCCAGAGCCTTGTTCCGGTTGTCCAGGCCGTAATCGTTGTAGTACAGCTTTGCGTCAGGATCGGCTTCCCGCGCCGCCCTGAATGCCATTTCTATATAGTCCTGCCCTATCGCCTTATACCAGGGGCTTTGCCGCAGGCAAGCCCTCCAGTCGCCGGGATTTCCCGGATTGTCAATAACCGCCTCATTCAGCACGTCCCACGATACCACTCTGCCCTTAAAATGGGCCGCCACAGTTTTAACATGGGTTACAAGGTTGTTGACCGCGTCTGCGCGGCGTATGCCTTCCCTGTTTATCCATTCGGGGGACTGCTGATGCCACACAAGCGTGTGGCCGTGCATTTTCATGCCCGCTTCAAGGACGGCGTTTACAAGCCGGTCCGCCGTCTCAAAAGTAAAAACCCCTTTATCCCTCTGGAGGTACAGTGGCTTCATGGCATTTTCCGCAGTTAAAATGTTGAAGTGTTTTTTCAACATTTCAAAGCGCGGCCCTCCAATGTCTGTGGGTGAAATAACGTTGCCTACGGGAAAGAACGCCGCGTACCGTTCTTTAAGAGCCGGAGTTTCCCCCGCCGCGCTATTCGTTCCTTCCCGTATCCCATTTGTCCTGCAGAATGACAAAAGAAATAAAATAACTCCCAAACCGGTTACTAGAACCGCGCCGCCTGTCCGCTTCAACGCCGCTTTCTTCCTTTCCATTACGGCGCTACATATTTTTCCGCACGTTCCTTGCGGATAACTTCCGCTCCGGAAGCAAGCCAATCGGCGACGCTGCTGTCATACACACGGTCAAAATCAAACGGCTTCGCGATAATCGCCTGAATAAGGAATGCCTTTGCCTTGTCCTGCAATGTCTGGACTAAAGGGCCGGCGGCGGTAAGCGGGGAAGAAGGGACAATCACCGGACTTGGCCGCGCGTTGTTCATGGCGGTATTATGCGCCGCAATAATCCTCTCCGCAGGCCAGGGATAAGCGGCGGCAAGCGCTCTTATGCTTTCTTCTTCTGTTTGAAGGAAAAGGCCGTTCAGTATCGGGGTGTAATCAATGTTTTGCCCGCTGTTCTGTATCCACCCTCCTTCCGCGGAGGGGTTAATCTTGGGTACGCCGTCTATGATTGTGTGCACAATTCCTTCCGGCCCCGTCTGGATAAAGTGGTAGTTTTCATATTTGGAAAGCCAGTTAAGGTAGCGCATAGCCGCCTCGGGGTTCTTTGACGATGCGGGGATAAAGTAATTGAGGCCCGCCGGATCATAGGAAATTTTGTGGGTAATGCCGTCTGCGCTGGTCATGCAGTCAACGGTGATCCATTCCGCGTCAGGAACATTCTTCTGCAAATCAGAGAACAGCCGCTCGCTTTCCCGGAAAATCTGATCCCAGTTGTGGCTAAAAGCCCCCACAACTCCGCTCTTGATAAGGTTGTTCGGATGTTCATCATCCCGGTACAGGGGAAAGTCCGGGGCGATAAGCCCGGCGTTGTACATTTTGTTAAGGAAGCGGACGCCCTCCTTGTAGTCGGGAATAAGGAAGTAGCGCTCTACAACGCCGTTGACCCAGCGGTCTTTAATGGAAATATTCGGATCAATAAACGATTCCAAAATTGCCCCGCCCGTCCACCGCACGTCCTGGGCCAGGGTAAAGGGTATTACTTTGCTTTTGCCCACATTGCCGGGGTCGTTTTCCTTAAAAGCTGTCAGCGCGTCAAAAAATTCCTGTGTGGTTTTTGGAACCGGTAAACCCAGCTTGTCCAGCCAATCTTTGCGGATAAAAACGTTGAGCCGGGCGACATTCATCCGCCTGGCGGGAATGGAGAACACCTGCCCGGTTTTTGCGTTCATGTTCCGGCGTATAAAGTCCCTGCCGGGCAGGGCTGGATCGGGTCCCAGGAAGGCTTTCAGGTCTTTAAGCGTCGTGTCCAGGTAGGGGTTTAAGTCGTATATTCCCCCCATTTCCGACCAGTTGGTAATATTGTCCCCGGAGTAGGTCATACACACGTCGGGGGGAGTCCCGGCGGCCATCAGATTGATAAGGGATTGTTCTTCTTCCGCGCGGGGAACCGGAATGAATTCAATAATAATGTTTTCATCCGCCAGAAGTTTTTGCTTAATCCACTCCGTCCACTTATTGTCGGTCGGATTGGTTTTGCCGCCGTCAGTACCCCGGTCGTACACCTCTACCGTAATGCGGGCCTGCTTTCCCGAATCTCCTCTTGATTTGTCGCATCCGCCAAACAGCAGGGTAAATACTGTCAGGATAGCCGCAAAAAGTGTAAATACTGTCCGTTTCTTCATAATTGTTCTCCTTTGCGTAAAATAAAACTCTAATATAGAGTAAAATCTAAGATGATACAATGCGCTACCCCTTTACCGATCCGACAGTAACGCCGGCAATAAAGTGACGCTGCAACCAGGGGTACACCATTATAATGGGTATTGTGGCAAACATAACCGCCGCCGCTTTAATGCCGTCAGTAGCCGCAGGAATTCCCCCCGCAATGCCTTCCTGGGTTGCAATTTCTATAGAAGAAAGGTTGTTGATTATATTGTACAGCTTGAGCTGTATGGGATGATACTTGGGAGCGGACATAAGGTACATAAGGGCGTCTGTAAAACCGTTCCAGCGGCCAACCGCGTAGAACAGGGCGAGTGTTGCCAGCACCGGCGCGGACAGGGGCAGGTAAATACGGACAAGCACAAAAAAGGGATTAGCCCCGTCAAGCTCCGCGGATTCCCGCAGGCTGTCCGGTACGGAGTAAAAGAAACTTCGCAGAATGATCATGTTGAATACGGAAAGGCAGTTTGGCAGGATAAGCGCCAGCGGGTTGTTAAGTAAATGAAGGTCTTTTAACAGGATGTAATTTGGTATGGTTCCCGCGCTAAAGTACATGGTAAAAATGATCAAGAGATTGATGATTTTTTTACCTTTTAAGTCATAAATAAGGGGAAAGGCACAGAGTATGGTCATGCTCAGCGAAACCAGGGTGCAAATAATGGTAAGGATCACCGTCCAGATCATGGAGCGGGAAAAGGACGGATCCATAAAAACATAGTGGTAAGAATCAAAAGTTGGTTTTACCGGCATAAAGGAAACCTGGCGGTTTACAATAGCCATAGGATCGCTTAAGGAGCGGGCCAGTATGTTCAGCATGGGGAACAGGCACACCGCCATTACCAAAAAACATAAAAGAGCAATAATCAAGTCGCCGGTTTTTCTTGAAAGTGATTTAATCATGGCGGCCTCCTACCAAATGCCCCGCTCTCCGGCTTTTTTGCCAGAGCGTTGGCTGAAAAAAGGAAGATAACGCAGACCACAGACTGGAACAGCCCGACAGCCGCGGTAAGGGAAAACTGGCTTGAACGAATGCCGACACGGTACACCAGGGTACTGATAACATCCGCCACCTGCATAACCGTTGGGTTTGCCAGCGTGTATGGCCTGTCAAATTCGCTGCCCAGAATGCGCCCCAGGTTAAGGATTAAAAGCACGACGATTGTGGAGCGGATGCCCGGCAGGGTAACGTACCAGATTTTGCGCCAGCGGCCCGCGCCGTCAACTTCGGCGGCCTCGTACAGTTCCGGGTTAATTCCGGTAATCGCCGCCAGGTAGATAATTGTGCCCCAGCCCATTTCCTTCCATACTCCCAGCCCCGCATACGTGCCGATCCACAAACCCTTCTTCATTAAGAAGTCAATCGGTCCCAGGCCTAACTTTCCCAGCATTATGTTGACAACGCCGCCTGAAGGGGCCAAAAGCTGGCTGGCAATACCGGCAACGATAATCCATGAAAGAAAGTGGGGCAGGTAAATTACCGTTTGGGTAACTTTTTTATACATTTTGAAAGATGCTAATTCGTTCAATAGAATGGCAAGAATAACCGGAGCGGGAAAACCCACAACCAGATCAAGGAAGTTGAGAACCAGGGTATTCCGCAGACTGTAATAAAAGTCCTGGGATTGAAAAGCCTGGTTGAACCATTTAAGACCCACCCATGGCGAATTCCACACCCCCCGGAAAATGTTGTAATCCTTAAAGGCAATAACGATGTTCGTCATGGGGATATAGCGGAATACCACAAAAAAGGCCATAGGCAAAAACAGCATAAGGTACAGCATCCACGTCCGCTGCCAATAATGACTTGGGGTTTTTGTAATTTTAGGGTGTGTAATGGTATTTGTCATTTGTACTCCTTATTTATTTCACCCATGATACTACAGGAAAGAAAAAAAAAGATAGGGAAAAATATGAGAAATATGTAAGAAGTATGGAAAAAATATGGAAAAAATCACAATAATCGGTTGTATACGCTAATTTTTAATGCTGGTAATGGTTTGAATATCAAGGCCGGTGATTTTTTGTATAAAATCAGGTGAAGCCCCCTGTGCAAGGGCGTTACGCGCAACTTCTTCCCGGCCTTCCGCTCTGCCCTCCGCTCTGCCCTCCACTCTGCCCTCCACTCTGCCCTCCACTCTGCCTTTTTCTATACCCTCCTCTATGCCTTCTTCATAACGATATGCCAGGGCATCATCCCAATTCCATTCCGTCATTAACATATTCAGTACCTCCGTCGCATTTTTTCCAAGAAATTCCCTCAGTATATCGTGATCACGGCAGTATTTTACCGCCTCCCTTATCGCTTCTTCCAGATTAGCCGCCGCTGTCTCAATATCCCTCACCCTCTCGATAAAAGCGCTGTATTCTCCCAAGGTCTTGCACTTCTCCGCTATCCCCTTGTTCCGCCCCTGATTAATGTTGATCACCCTTACTTCCAGTTCCAGCGCCAGGAGAGCTTTCTTTTTTATCTCCGGCAACAAACCGCCCGCAAAGGCATCGGATAACTTTATAATCTCCTCATCAGGATAGGGGCTTACTCCGTTGTACAACACAAAAAATTCAGGCCGGGGTATGGGTATAAGCCGTGAAGCGTAAATATTCTTTTCTCCGATTATTTTCTCATAGATTCTTGCTATGTATATCAGAAGCCGGAGCGCTATATTGGGATTGATGGTTGACTGATGCTCAATGAGTATTACCAATTTATCGCCGATTTCAAAAGAAATATCGTTGATTCTGTCCTTGAAAAGCACATTCTGCAGCGTATTGATGGTAACCGGAATGTCGGCGGGCAGCGAAACCCCCTCAAGGGCGCAGTATAATTCCCGAAGTAAGTCCGGGTCGCTGAAAAGGAAGGAGAAAACACTGTCTTTGTACCTTATATTAGCGCCCATGTTACCATTATGGGGTATTTGTATGGTTTTTTCAATCGGCGGCCTTCCGTACTGCTCTCCACTCCAGGGTATGTAAAGGGGGCAATATCGACAAATACCCCCCAGGGGATTTATACTTGAATATATGGGAAAACCAGGCGAAGATATTCGCTGGAAACAGCGTTTTTACAACTATAAAAAAGCCCTTGTCACATTGAAAAGCGCCGTAGAACTTGCGAAAACCCGTAACCTGACCGATCTTGAAAAACAGGGAATGATACAGGAGTTTGAGTTTACCTTTGAGATGGCCTGGAACGTGATGAAGGACTACCTCGAAGAACAGGGAATAACCGGCATTATCGGCAGCAAGGGCGCGGTTCGACACGCATTCAACAAGGACCTTATTGAGGATGGGCAGGTATGGATGAATATGATTGAAAGTCGTAATCTTTCCGCTCATTCCTATGACGAAGAGACGGCTGAAAATTTGGTTAACGCAATAATAAGCAATTATTATAATCAATTTGCCGTATTTGCCGAAAAAATGAATGGCCTGGAATAATATGGAATACGGATTGCCCGATAATACCCTTAACACGCTTGATTCAATTTTCCGCAAATACCCCGGTATAAGAGAGGTTGTTCTTTACGGCAGCAGGGCGAAAGGGAAGTACCGCAGGGGTTCCGATATAGATATGTCTCTTAAAACTGATGAAACTTTTACCCATACCGATCTTCTGCGTGTCGTCGGAGATTTTGACGATTCGGATATACCCTACTTTGTTGATGTTTCAATATATGACCGGTTATCAAACCATGAGTTGAAAGCCCATATCGACCGTGTGGGAAAGGTTCTGTATTCGGTGTACAGTAATTAGTCTGTCACTATACATTAACCTATGAAGAATGGACAAGATTAAACGATAATGGGCCGTATATCTATTCGGGAATTATAGACCAGATAAGTCAGGAAATAATTAAGCATATTCCAACATCCCTGAAGGAAAAAAACCTCACAATAAGTAAAAACATCACTTTAGAAAACATCAATGTATCTTAGGGAATCGTTGATTACGAAATCGAAAGTTCAGCATACAATCAATAGACAGACATAGTAATTGAAGTATACCATAAAAATGAAGGCAATATGAAAACCGTATGAGGGATCGATCTGGGAACCCAGAGTTGTAAAATTGTTGTTTATGATTATGAAAAAAAGGGCATCATAGCCCAATCATCTGCGCCAGTAGACATGATTACAGAAAGCAACGGCACACGGGAACAAAAGTTTGACAATAATT
>JAITCP010000133.1 GCA_031283025.1 Spirochaetaceae bacterium
TCCCGCACGGCGTTAGTGGTACGGAGCAAGATGCCCTTGGAGAATAACGCATTGTCGTAATTCAAGACATTGCTCGCAGGGACGGAGTGGTAGAAGGACAGGGAGTAGCTTAACTCGAAAGAATAGGAATTAGCGTTCCAATAAGCATCGCGCTGTTGTTCCGTTTGGAAAGAGAAATTTTGGTTTACAAGGTCGGTTTTTATTCTAATTTGTTCCTGTTTATATGTAAGCGCCTGCGTATATTCTTTTTTACTCAAATACAGCGTATACAAATTATCCAACGTGGTCGCATAATAGGGATGCTCTTTTCCAAATACCTTTTCATCAATGGCTCGCGCCTCCAGATAACAGCTTTCCGCTTTGGCATAATCGCCCATGCTGTCATACAGCAATCCCATGTCGTTTAATGTGGTTGCATAAAAGGGATGCTCTTTACCAAGTACCTTCTCCCAGATGGCGCGCGCCTCCAGATAACAGCTTTCCGCTTTAGCATAATCGCCCATACTGTAATACAGCCCTCCTAGGTTGCTTAACGTGGTCGCATAAGAGGGATGTTCTTTGCCAAGTACCTTTTCCTTTATGGCTCTCGCCTCCAGAAAACAGCTTTCCGCTTTGGCATAATCGCCCATGTTGTTATACAGTAATCCCATGTTGTTTAACGTAGTCGCATAATCGGGATGCTCTTTGCCAAGTACCTTTTCATAAATGGCTCTTGCCTCCAGATAACAGCTTTCCGCTTTAGCATAATCGCCCATACTGTAATACAGCCCTCCCAGATTGATTAACGTGGTCGCATAAGAGGGATGCTCTTTGCCAAGTACCTTTTCCTTTATGGCTCTCGCCTCCAGATAACAGCTTTCCGCTTTGGCATAATCGCCCATGCTTTTATACAGCAATCCCAGGTTGTTTACCGTGGTCGCATAATCGGGATGCTCTTTGCCCAGAGTCTTTTCAATGATGGTTTTTGCTTCAAGGAAACATTCAATCGCTTTGGGAAAGTTGCCCTGATTGTAGTATTGTACTCCCAGCCTAAGGTAATCCTCCGCCATCTGGGCAAAACTCACCCCTTGCGCAAACACCGCCAACAAAACGGCAATCACTAAAATCTTCACCTTCATATAACAACTCCTAATTTATATTCTTTCCTATCTCATCTCACAAAGGTATCCGGTACTTTGCTTTGGGAAGGAGTGCTGCTGCAGGAAATTAAAACCGCCTCCCTATTTTATCACAAAGCATTTATTCCCGTTTTTTCTCACGGAGATCACGGAGATCACGGCGGCACGGAGGAAGAGAGGAAAGACAACCGTGCCGCTGTGTCCGCCTACCTGCTGCCTGCCTGTCGGCAGACAGGGCAGGCAGGCCGTGAGAAGTCTTCAAAAAAATACTTTTCCTACAGACTCCCGGACTCTGCGCTTGTCGAAGCCGCTCAGGGACGTACCCGTCCCTAAGCTGGGGACGTACCCGTCCCTAAGCCAGGGACGCACCCGTCCCTAAGCCAGGGACGCATCCGCCCCTAAGCCAGGGACGTATCCGCCCCTAGGCTTGGGCCGCTAACATAAAATCAGACCGCACTTCCCGCAATTCCTGCGGTTTTTCTTCACACAGGAAACACCTGTTTCTTTAGCATATTGGCATGGCATTATTCATTTTGTCAAACCAATTTCTTCATAAAATGTGTAAAAATTACCAAAAAAGCCCCAAATTTATATGATTTTGCCTAAAAATCCGTGAAAACCAGCCTTTACTCATATGCATCTGTTTGGAAAATAAACTCCGTGTTTCTGTGCCTCAAAACTGCCTAAAATAAACGGTGGTTTATTTTCAGCAGTTTTTCTAAGGATAATTGAGGGCTCATAACCCTCTTTTTTTGTGAAAAATGCGGCGTTCTGCCGCCTAAAGCACCGCCCACCGCGGCGCGTAGGGCTGGATAAATCCAGCCTAATGTAATTGATTGCGGTTCAGTTATCCTGCACCGGAACGTGATAGATTGCGGATCAACGCCCTATGGGCGCTGTTGTTTGTTCCCTTGGCGGCTAAAGCACCGGAAATAAATGTAACGCTCACCAGCAAATCCCCGCTCTTAAACGCAAATATCCCCGCATTACCCGAAAGCTCCGGCCTTTTACCCTGCTGAACCATTCGGCATGGGACCGGAAATGCGACGCCAAAGCGTCCGTAAACTAATGCCATGACCGCCCATGGTTCAGCAGGGTAAAAGGCCGGAGCGTTTGCTTGATGGCGGGTATATTTTCTATAAACCACTGCTGCTCTCTTATAAAATCCGCAAATGTCAAAGACAATGCGCCGGACGGAAGGGTTACGTCAATTCCCCTGCTCCTGCTCCGCTGCTCCAGTTCCTTTTTGTATACTTCTATATATTTCCCCAAAGCGTGATACTTTGCAAGAAAGCGCCCCTCCGCCAAAAACCGTTCCCGTAAAGGTTTGCCGGGTCTTTCCGGTTCCGGCCTAAAGCGCCCAAAAACGGGTATCGCCATCCAGAAGCCGGTAATTATAAGCAGGGCGATGGAAACGGCCAGTGCTAGAGGGTTCCCCCGTTCGGCCAGATTGCCAAAAAGGTGCCGTTCCCCGCTCAGCATCCTGATAAAAAGGATATTCTCTCCGGTCCCGGTTTCACGGCTTCCGGACTCATTGCCGCCGTCTTTGGCAAGAAAAAGTTCCCCCGCCAAGTTTACATTATCACTTTGGTTAAGATAAAAATTATGAAGGAAAACAGCCTCGCCGGTAAAGACCACCCAACCCTTCCCCAATTCAGCCTTGACGAGTTTTATCGCGCCGTACTTGTTTCCCATGACCAGAACCCGGTCTGCCTGGGCGTTTTGCGTCTTTATCTTAAAATTTGTTCCCCAAAAAAAAGGCGCATTTTCCCGTGGAGGAATTTTGGATATTTCATTTCGATCTTCTTTATCTCGATTATCCTTGCCCGGATCTTCCTTATCGCTTTCATCTTCACCAGCATCGTCACCTTCATACGCCCACTGGTCTATTTCTTGTATACCGCCCAGAGTTTCCATAAATTCCGCCAACTGCCCATTAGCGGAAGCATCCAAAGAAACGATCAGGCGGCCCCCCTCCCTCAGCCAGGGGATGAGGCGTTCCTTATCCGCCCAATTGAACCTTGAGTTTTCTATATATACCGTTTTTTCCGGCCCTTGAAGAACAGTCTCCACATCCCCCACAGAGATCGTCCTTACACTGTAACCCAATCCGTCAAGCCAGCGATTCAGGGCCAGATACTGATTTGTTTTTGCTTCACGGGAAGGATCCGTCCAGGAGGTATCGGGAACCACTTCCAGTTGCGTATAACAGAGGATTCCGGCAAAGATAAGAATCCCCAAAATAACAATAAACACTAAGAGTGATTGGCGATCTTTCATAACTCACCGCCGGATGCAAGCAGGGAACGGCAGGATGCAAGGGCCTCCTCAAACATCCCCGCCGCCGGTTCCCGTCCGCCATAAGCAAAACCCACCCAGCGGGGCACAAAAAGGTCAAATCCCTTAATATCAACATTTTCTACCGCGCTCTTGCGAACCAGGGCCAATGCTTCATATTCGGTAGCTTCTACGGGGAGTGAAAATTGCCGTGCGGAAAAATACCGGGTAAAAGAAGCGATAAATGCCCGGAAACAAAGCGCCCAGGCTTCCCGGATTTCGCCATTACGGTGAAGTTCTTCGGCTTTTTCCAAAAGCTGCCTTGGCTCATAGTCAGGACCTTCCTGCTGCGGGCAGCTTTTCCCGGCAAAATCGGGGAACAGGCGGTCTTTGTGCCGGTATACATATACCGCCCCAAAACCAGCCGCCACGACAAGCGCCGCCCCCAGAACAAAGCGGAGTATTCTTCCCAGAATTTCCCTGAGGTTCGGAAAAAAAGCTCTATTTTTTTTGCCGGAGGGCTCGTCGGCATCGGATCGTTTTAACCGGATCCGCCAGGTGGATTTTTCCTTCCCAAAATCCGGCGACTCAAAAACGCTATCCAGCGCGTTCTGCTCCTGTTCAGAAATTGTTGCCGGGTTCAGGATTACCGGTTCCGGCTGCGAAATTTGTTCTAATTGAAGAATTTGTTCCGGCTGCAAAATTTCTTCTACGGGCGAATTTTCCTGAGCCTGTACCGGAACAGCAAAACAGAGGAGAAACATCAACGGCAGAACAGCCGCCGTTCCGGAGAGCGAAGCGTGATGCGGGGCGGCATCCGGTTTATGCCGGAGAGCGGTGTCCACGCATTTTTTAAAGAGCAGCTCAATATCCCAGCCTTCTGTTTCTACACGGGAATTAATATACAGGCCGAAACCCATGCAAACGTACAGGCTTTCTACCAAAATCAGGTTTATCAGGGAAAGGATCGACACTAAAATGTTTTTCTCACCTATAAAATCAATTATTGTTCCTGCATACCCGTTTTGGATTAAATCGGCTATCCCGTATAAAAAAACAAGTTCCCCCCCCTCCAGAACCAGCATCAATGCGATGCAGATAAATGTCAGAGTCGGCCCAAAGCCCAGGCCGTTCCGTGAAAGGAGTTCCTTTCTGCGGCGGAATTGTTTCCCCTTCTGCTGCTCCAAAACCACCAATGGCTGCCAGGCGGAACGGCTGGGAGAAAAACGCCGCCACAGCAGATCCCCCGCCAGGCCCTTTGTCAGGGTACGGAACAGGCCCCGGAAAAGCCTGCGGAAAGAGGCGCGGGGCTCAAAAAACCGCACCGAAACTACCTGAAGACAGAAGCGGTCCAGCACGGGTTTAATCCACCAGGTAATCAAGGCCACTCCCCAGGTAAAAGCATCGTTTTTCGGCATTATTTGTTCAATAACCGTAAGAATTCCCGCAGGGATTCCCAAAAAAAGAAGCAGGGGAAGCCAATTGCTCTGCCAAAGGAGTATCCCCATATCGGCGGCTTCCCAGCCGCTCCGGCGGCGGAAAACAGCCGCTGGGGTAGGAACAGCGCTCATTCCCCGCCCTCCCCGGAACGGCCCGCAAAAATAAAGTAGCAGCTTACCAAAAGGATCGCCGCCGCCCCTGCCGCAAAACGGACGCTCTGGGGAATTTCGTGCCGGGATGACCAAAACGCCTCTATTACTGCGGCAATAACCAGCATCAGGGCGCCGCCGCCGATCAGGGGCAGCGCGGTTTTGCCCGCCTTTCTAAGAGCGGCGCCCCGGCTGAGTCCGCGGGTTACAAACAGACTATACCCCAGATGGAGGCCCGCCTGGGCAGAAAGGATTATTGCGGTAAGTTCAAAGGGCGAATGTCCTATGATAAATGAAAAAAAAGTACGGTAAAAACCCTGGTTGATAATATGCCCGGCGGCGGCCCCTACAAAGATCCCGTTGGAGGCCAGGAAGAAAAGGCTTCCCACTCCGGCAAAGAGCCCTCCGGAAAAGGTCATAAAGGCAATGGAAATGTTGTTGTAAATATAGTAACCGAACATATCCGCATCGGTACTTATCTTCCGGGGTTTAAGAAAATGGGGGTTACCCGGATCGTACATATCTTCCAGACTCGATGCATTCCAGGGGGACATTAATTCGTATACAAAACCGGGAAAGCGTATACAAGCCAATGCGGTAAAGATCGCCAGGCCAAAAAAAATCAAAAAACAGGCCCCCAAACTCCTCCACCGGGAACGGACGGCGCGGGGAAAAGTCCGGAAAATAAACCGGAAAAAGGGTTTAACTGAAAAGGCCCTGGAGCCGTAGAGGAGTTGGTTTCCTTCCAGGGTCAGACGGTTAAGCCTTTCTATTAATTGAGGATCAAAACCGTTGGAGCGGGCTGTGTTCAGGTCCCCGGTAAGCTGTCTGAAAGCCTGGGGAAACCATGCGGCCTTTTCCCGCATATTTCGCCGGGCTTTAGAGGAAATACCCCGCCGTATGCCTCCGGTAATAAACCGGCCCATCTCTTTCCAGTCTTCTTCCCGCCTGGCGGTAAAATTCCCTTCTGTCATATATTGGCCGCCTCCTTTGGCGCCGGTTCTCCCGCAAAGGATCGGGCAATACCCAAAAGATAGCCGGAAGGCCCTGTTTCTCTCAACAGCGAGGTGTCTTTTGACAAGGAAAGCGCCAGCGGCCCGGCAATTTCGTCAGCGCGCGCAGGCCCCAAAAGGGGGTAGCGCCGGGCAAAGAGTAAAATTCCCTGTTTTTCTTCAAAAGACAATACCCGGCGGGGAACCACAGGGTAAATATTCAAGCGGAGCCAATCCATCCGGTCAGGCCGGTGGTGGGCACGGGACTGCCATGTATAGATAACCAGGGTTCCCGCCGCCCAATCCCCGGGCCGGCGAAACCCCCGGCTGGCAATCAGGGAGAAAAAGGCAATCAGGTACAGCCCTATAAACCCATCGGCAAAGCGGAGCAAATTACGGATAAAAGAAGCGCCGGCGCTTACCGGCGAGCCGTCTTCCAAAACCACCCGCAGCCCCAAAAGCCGTTTCCCCGGACTCTGTCCGCGGAAAAAGAGATCACAGATTATATGGTAGAACCAGTCCAGTGCAAAACGGACCAGCAGAACAAGCCAGATTCCCGCCGGCGCCTGTAAAACGACAAAATAAACAATCAAAAAAGCGGCAAGAAATATCCACTGAAAAAGCGAATCTATACTATAAGCGCAAAACCGGGTGCAAAGACCCGCCGGGTACAAGGTGTATTCAATACCTTCGGGAGTCTCAGCCCGAAAAGCTGTATCATCCCGAACTGGGCCGGTCATCAGAACTGGCTGGCCGCAAAAATAGCCGCAATTATCCCCCCAATCAACATCAGGGCAAATCCCGCCAGGCTGATGATGTACAGCACTCCCATCAAGGTCCATAAGGATTTATTGTTCTTAAAAGCATCTTCCAAATCCGCGTAATCCCCGGTTTGCAGGTAAACCTGGATTTTCCTCCCGAACTGGAATACAAAAAACACGAGAAAAAACGGGATTACCAGGAAAGGAAGGTAAGCAACAAATATAAACGGACTAAGACTCCCTATTCCCGGTATACTTGGCAGAAAATTGGAGCCTATAATCGCCGTCAGAAGCCCAATCACCGCCAAACCAAGGAAAACAAACCCGGTAATACCCACAAAACGGAGCCAGGGAGACGCTCCTCGCAGGTAAAAGAGCATTTTTTCCGTTAAAACTCGCCCGGAAAGAGGATTTTCCGTACTTGCTTCCGCCTGCGGGCTTTCATAGGGGTTATCAGACATAACTACCTCCTGGAATATTCACTATGCAACCTCTAGTGTAGTCCGGATTCTTGTTTTTTTTCAAGCCGACCGATGAAGGGGGAAAAAGCAGGGCATGGAGGACTGTCCTTTCCAAAAACATCACTAAGACTTTTCCAAAACAAACCGAATTTTGGAAACGTCTCCGTTTTTTATTAATTTATTAAAAATTTACTTCACATAATGTCAAAAGAAGGGTATGATTAAACCTATCACACACTTTTGGAGGAAAAAAGTATGAAAAAGAGTATTTTACTCGTAATGCTGATCCTTGCTGTGGCAAGCATCAGCTTCGGACAGGCCTTGATTGGTCTTGCCATGCCGGAAACCCACGTTCAACGCTGGGTAAAAGATGGCGCCTCACTCAAGGCGGAAGCTGAAAAGCGCGGTTACAAGGCGGAAGTACAGTTCGGCAATGCCGATCAGGCCCAGCAGAACCAGCAGATTCAAAGCTTCCTGACGACGGGGGCCAAGGCTCTGATCGTCGGCAATATCAATGACGGCGTCCGTTCTGTAATAGCGACTGCGAAGAAGGATAAAGTGGTTGTACTTGCCTATGACCGGATTATCCAGAATTCCAAAGACTATGATTACTTCATTACCTTTAACAACTACAAGGTAGGAACGCTCCAGGGCCAGAGCCTTGCAAAGGCGCTCAACCTTGATGCCGCTACCGCCGCCGCCCCCAAGTACATCACCCTCTTTGCCGGTTCCATCACCGATGCCAACGCATTCTTCTTCTTTGACGGCGCTATTGACGTTCTTACTCCGTACATCAACAAGGGCGTGCTCAAGGTAGTAGGACCCTATCCCAAGAGTTCAAAGGATACGGCGAATTTCGCCCGGATTACAACTGAAAACTGGTTTGCCAGCATTGCCAAAGCCAGAATGGAAGGCCTCCTCGTTAACGACGCCGCAGGCGTAACCCTGGATGCCATACTTGCCCCCAATGATCCTATTGCCCGCGGGGTTATTGAAGCCTGCAAAGCCGATGCCAAGTACCGGGGGAAACTGCCCTTCGTTACCGGACAGGACGCTGAATTCGCTTCCGTAATGTCCATAAAGAACGGCGAACAGTACATGACGGTATTTAAGGACACCGCCAAACTTGCCGAAGCCGCAGTCATACTGATCGATCAGGTACTGAAGGGCGTAAAAGCGAATGCTATTGTTGTTCCCGGTGCGGTTCTTGCCTCCGGCGCCTTGAAAGAAATCGGCAATACTCTCGTCTCCTCCGGAGGAAAGTTTTATGTGAATACATACCTCCTGGATCCCATCCTTATTACCAAGGATAATATAAGGGTTCCTGTAGACGCAGGTTTCTACACTGCGGCGGAAGCTGCCCAGATTACCAGGTAACCGGTAGTTTTGCTTGAAGACGGGAGGGTTTCCTCCCGTCTTTTTATACGTATTGAAAGGGGACAGCTTGTTACATGGGCGAATATATACTTGAAATAAAAAATTTAACCAAGGATTTTCCCGGTGTCAGGGCATTGGATAATGTTTCGTTAAAAATAAAGCAGGGGGAGATTCATTCCCTTGTCGGGGAAAACGGCGCCGGCAAATCAACCCTGATGAGCGTTATTTCCGGCGTATACCCTAAAGGGGATTACGAAGGGAAAGTTTTTTTTAAGGAAAAAGAAACACATTACCATAGTGTTAAAGACAGTGAAAAAGAAGGGCTTGCCATTATTCATCAGGAACTGGCCCTAAGCCCGTATCTTTCTATTTATGAAAATATTTTTCTGGGACATATGCAGACAAAGTTCGGCATAATCAACTGGAATTACTATATAAAAGAATCAAATAAGTACCTTGATCAGGTGGGGCTCTATGAACCCCCGGAAACCCTGGTAAGCAAACTCGGGGTAGGCAAACAGCAGTTAGTTGAAATTGCCCGCGCTCTTTCAAAAAAAGTAGACCTCTTAATCCTGGACGAACCTACTTCTTCCCTGAATGACGATGAAAGTGAAAAGCTCCTTAACCTGATTCTGGATTTTAAAAAGCAGGGTATTACCTGTGTGATGATCTCCCACAAGCTGAACGAAGTGCTTAAAGTGGCGGATACCGTAACGGTTTTGCGGGACGGTAAATCCATTGCCAGTTACGATGTTAAAAAAGAAAAGCTTACGGAAGAACAAATCATTCGGGACATGGTGGGCCGGGATTTAACCCACCGCTTCCCTGACCGCAAAAGCCGCCCCGGGGACACAATCATGGAAGTCAGGAACTGGTCGGTGTATCATCCTGATTACCACGCCATAAAGGTAGTGGACAACGCGTCTTTCTGCTTAAAAAAAGGTGAAATTCTGGCCTTTTGCGGGCCCATGGGAGCGGGCCGTACTGAGTTAATGATGAGTATTTTCGGCGGGTCCTACGGTTACCGCAGCGAAGGAGAGTTGTACATCAACGGAAAAGCGGCGTATCTTGCTTCCAGCCGGGCGGCAATGAATAACGGGCTGGGTTACATTTCAGAAGACCGCAAAGGTTTGGGGCTTATTCTTATCCAGGATATTAAAACCAATATATCCTATTCCAGCCTGGGGCAAATTTCCCGGATGGGAGTAGTAAACAATGAACAGGAAATCCTTTTAGCGGAAAAATTCCGCAAAGATCTTAATATCAGAACGCCTTCAATAAACCAGATAACCAGAAATCTTTCCGGCGGCAACCAGCAAAAGGTAGTTGTAAGCAGAAGCCTCGCGGCAGACCCGGAAATCTTTATTGTAGACGAACCTACACGGGGCATTGACGTAGGCGCCAAGACGGAAATTTACAACATCCTGAACGATTTGGCGGCGGCAGGTAAAAGCATTATCATGGTCAGTTCCGAACTTCCTGAAGCGTTGGGCATGGCGGACCGGATTTACGTGATGAATGAAGGAAAAATCAAAGGGGTGCTAAAGCACGAAGAAGCAACCCAAGAAAAGATCATGCATTTGGCATTGGTCGGGTAGTTTTTTCATAAAAAATTGTAGTTAAGGAGAATATAATGAACGACATATCCGGCAGGAAGTTTAACATCGGAGCATTGGTCAAAAGCAATTTGCGGAACTATTCCATGTTCATCATATTGATAGTGATCATGCTTGTCTTTGGCCCCTTGTGCAATTGGACGAATTTTAAGGGCCGGAATATTACCTATATTTTCTTTCAGTTCAGTTATGTATTTATTCTGGCTACCGGAATGGTCCAGTGTATTATCATTGGGGGAATTGACCTTTCTGTCGGTTCGATTTGCGCTTTTATCGGAGCGTTAAGCGCCTATATCTATAATACCGGGGTAGGCCTGTTTGTTACGATATTGGCAGCTTTAGTCATGGGTTTTATCCTGGGCGCTTTCCAGGGCTGGTTTATAGCTTACCCCAAGATTCCGCCCTTCATAGTTACCCTTGCGGGGATGCTGCTTTTCCGGGGGCTTACCTACATAGTAACCAACGTAAACCCTGTTAATCCAATAGACGATGTTTATTCTTACCTTGCTACAGGAACGGTAGACGAAGACTTACTGCACATGGAAGAGCCTAATTTCTTTGGTCATTATCCGGCATCCTTTGTTTTGGCCCTGATTATCCTGGTAATTTTATGGCTGCTGGAATTCAGAAACAGGAAAGCCAAATTAGCCAATGGATCTGATGTTACCCCTCCGGCGTTTTTTATCGGCAAACTGGTACTTATAAGCGCTTTGGTTATTGCGCTTGCGGAACGCTTTGCCGAATACCGGGGGCTTCCCATTGTTGTAATTGTGCTGTTGGTAACCGTAGGAATTTTCCACTTTGTATTGAAAAATACCGTTTTGGGCAGATATATCTATGCGGTGGGCGGCAACGCACGGTCGGCAAAATTGTCCGGTATTAATACTGAATTTGTAACATTTATTGTGTTTTGTTTTATGGGAACCCTGACAGGGCTTGCCGCGGTGGTAACTACCGGTTACATGAACAGCGCCCTTCCCCAGGCTGGAAATATGTTTGAGATGGACGCCATAGCGGCTTGTTATATAGGCGGGGTTTCCGCTTCCGGAGGCATCGGCACAGTGATAGGCGTTGTCGTAGGCGGCCTCGTTATGGCCGCCATTAACAATGGAATGACCTTGATGAACCTGGGAGCCCACTATCAGTATGTGGTAAAAGCCCTTGTCGTTCTCCTGGCGGTGTTCTACGACGTTTATTCCCGCCGAAAAGCCGGTTTGGGTTGAGAGAGCCGCAGTTGACACAACGGGGGTAACCAAAGCGCTGTCTATTTGTTATAACAAGAGTATGCAAAAGTTAGGCTGGATTTTATCGGTTATAATACTGTTTTGTGCCTGCGTCGAAACACAGGTTGAAGATTCAACTATTCCCACCCCGGAGATCGTGCCTCCCCCACAGCCCGTAAAACGGGTTTATTTTTACCGCATAGAGTCTTTTTCCCAAATTCAGGGCTTTAATGTACTGGTTAACGGCGCTGAAATGCTTGTAAACGAAGGGGGAAAACCATCCGAGTTCCGGACGGATATTAACGATTGGATGGTTTCTGAAAACAACGAAATTTCCATTACCGTTTTTTGGCCGGAAGGAGTCAGATTTACCTCCGGCGTATCTCCTGTTTCTTTTAAGCTTTTTTCCAACGATACCCTTATAAAGGAATACCGGTGGCCTGCCCCCGGTGTTCAAGATATGAGCAGTTCCTACCCCCGCACAATCAATGAAACCTTCAAGGCCGATGGTTTCCCCAAAGTATTACTGGAAAGAGCGGCGCGGGTTATTTCTTCCACCGGCGTTCTGCCCCGTGACGACCAGCAGGCTATTGCCGCTTTGGTAGAGCAGCTGCGGAAAGCATTCACTGAAAAAAACATCCCTAACATTGATGATCTTTTTAGTGTCAAATACAATGATCTGGCTACTGCCCGGTTTACCACCCCCGCCGCCATTAAAGCGGAGGCGGACAAGCAATACCTGGAGCTAATGGAAAAAGAGGCCTATGCGATCAGGCCCTTTAGCGGCCGTTACGGTTATTTTTCCACAGCAGACGACAGAGTGGTACGGGTGATCCAGGGCCGTATCGGATTCCCCGAACCGGCTCTGGTAATTACCTGGCGGGAGGGGAGAAATACACGCCGCTGGGATCTGGAACTGTACTTTGCAAAAATAGACGGTAAATGGGTAATAATCAGATAAAATGAGCGTATTACAAGCGGTTTTTTTGGGACTTATTCAAGGCATAACGGAATTTCTTCCGGTAAGCAGTTCAGGCCATTTGGTGCTGGTTCAAAAAATTATGGGCATTTCCGGCCCCTCCCTGTTCTTTGATACCCTGCTTCATTGCGGAACCCTGTTGTCCGTTATTGTGGCCCTCCGTGCCGATGTATGGAACCTTCTCCGGCGGCCTTTTCAGCGCATGATGATCTTTCTTGTCATTGCCACAGCGGTAACGGTGGCGGTTGTAATTTTTTTCAAAGATAGGATTGAAGAAGCCTTTGAATCGGGACAATGGCTGGGCCAGGCATTTCTGGTAACCTCCCTGGCCCTCTTTATTTCGGAGTATTTGTCCCGCCGCCCCACAAGTTTCAGAAATGACGCGGAAATGGACTGGTTTGACGCGGTACTTGTAGGATTTCTCCAGGGCATTGCCGTTGCCCCCGGTATATCCCGGTCCGGCCTTACCCTTTCCGGCGCCCTGTCCCGAAAACTCAACCGGGACATTGCCGTTCGGTTTTCTTTCCTGCTTGCCATTCCGGCAATTTTGGGCGCTTTGATTCTTCAATTACATGAATTATATAAAATTTCCCATTACCCAAGTGTTAATCCTGCCGCTTCAGAAGGCCTCATAGCAGCGGGGATGGCAGCTCCCTTTATCGCCGGAACCCTCACGGCGGCACTGGTTGGCTTTGTCGCTGTGGTAATTATGCTCCGTATTGTACGGAAACACTCCCTTGCCGGCTTTGGAATTTACACCGCTCTTTTGGGGCTGTTGATTATACTGGATCAGAATGTCTTCCATTTTGTGTTTTAAGAATCTAGGGTAGCTTTTCCAAAAACTGAAGTTTTGGAAAAGCCTCAATCGTTAATTTTTAGGCTCAGCTTCATTGAACCTATTGTTCTGACATCTCTGAAAGAGGTATTGGTTTGGGGGCATCGTTTTCCCCTTCCACACGGGAAAGTTCTTCCAGGAGTTCCCGGCCCCGGCGGGAAAGTTTTTCCGGTATCTGAACCATCAATTTTATCCAAAAAGAACCCCGCCTGCCCCCGGAAGGAACCCCTTCGTCCCGGATACGGAGGAGTTTGCCGTTGGCGGTGCCCGGCGGAATCTTTACCTTTAGCTTTTTTCCCTCCAGTGTACTTACGTGTATTTCCGCCCCTAAGGCTGCCTGGGTAATGGAAATAGGCACCGCACAGTACAAGTCCAGGTCCTGCCGTTCAAAGTATTCGTGGGGCTTAATTCGGATAAAAACATAAAGATCCCCCGGAGGCCCGCCGCCGGGCCCCGCGTCGCCCTGCCGGGGAATCGCCACCCGTTTGCCGTTTTCCACGCCTGCGGGGATTGTAACCATAATCTTCTGGCGTTTCCGCTGGGTTCCCCCGCCCCCACAGTCCCTGCAGGGCTGCTCAATAATGTAACCTTCACCGCGGCAGTTGTGGCAGGTGGATGCCACGGAAAAAAAGCCCTGGCTATGCCGTACCTGGCCTGAACCCTGGCAGACCGGACAAACCTTTTTACCCGAACCGTCGGCAGCCCCGCTTCCCTTGCAGGTGGGGCACGCATCGTTCCTTGTGTACTGAATTTCCACCTTGGTACCGAATACCGCATCCTTAAAGGGTATCTCAATGTCATAGCGGAGGTTTGCCCCCTGGCGGACACCGCCGGAAGAACGGCGGCTGCTCCCTCCAAAGAAAGTATCGAAAATCCCGGAAAAGTCCCCAAAGATGTCTTCAAAACCACGGAAGGTCTGGGAAAAGTCCCCATGTCCGGCCATGCCGTCAACCCCGGCAAAGCCAAATTGGTCATAGGCGGCTTTTTTCTGATCATCCCCTAAAATCTCGTAGGCTTCCGTGGCTTCCTTAAATTTTTCCTCCGCTTCCTTATTTCCCGGGTTTTTATCCGGATGATACTGAATGGCAAGTTTGCGATATGCTTTTTTTATGTCATCTTTGGAGGCGTTTTTTTGTACTCCAAGAACCTCATAGTAATCACGTTTTGCCACTTATATTGGGGAGTGGGGAATGGGGAGTGGGGAGTGGGGAGCGTCCTTTCCACTCCCTATTCCCTATTCCCTACTCCCTACTCCCTACCTCCTCTATTTGTCATCCACTACTTCGTAATCCGCGTCTTCAGCGCTCTTGGTTTCCGGCCCTCCGCCGCCCATGTTGGAACCGCCGGTGTCTGCTCCTCCCATATCCGGCCCTCCCTGGCCCTGCGCGGCCTGCTGTTTGTAGATTTCTTCGGCAATCTTGTAGGATGTCTGTTTAAGGGCCTCGGTTTTGTCTTTGATGGCCTGAATATCCCCGCTTTCCAGGGCTTTTTTCAGATCCGCAATGGCTTCTTCTGTCTTGGCCTTGTCGGCGGCATTTACCTTATCCCCCAAGTCCTTTATATTCTTTTCCGTGCTGTAGATCATTGAATCCGCTTCGTTCCTGACTTCCGCCCTTTCCCGCTCTTTCTTGTCTTCTTCCGCGTGGAGTTCCGCTTCCTTGACCATGCGGTCAATGTCGGAATCGGAAAGGCCGGATGAACTTTCAATGCGAATTTTTTGCTCCTTGCCCGTCCCCAGGTCTTTTGCGCTTACGTGAACGATGCCGTTGGCATCTATGTCAAAGGTAACCTCTATCTGCGGGACGCCGCGGGGCGCGGGAGGGATGCCGACCAAATCAAAGCGGCCCAGGACGCGGTTCTGGTTAGCCATTTCCCGCTCGCCCTGGAGAACCTGGATGGAAACGGCGGTCTGGCCGTCTGCTGCGGTGGAGAAAATCTGGCTCTTTCTGGTGGGTATGGTTGTGTTCCGGGGAATAAGCCTGGTCATCACGCCGCCCAGGGTTTCAATCCCCAGGGAAAGGGGCGTTACATCCAGAAGGAGCACGTCCTTTACATCCCCTGCAAGGATGCTTCCCTGAATCGCCGCTCCTATGGCAACGGCCTCATCGGGGTTTACCCCCCTATTGGGTTCTTTCTTAAACAGTTCCTTGACAATCTGCTGGACTGCGGGAATCCGGGTAGAGCCGCCGACAAGGATTACCTCGTGAATGTCGTCGGCGCTCAAGCCCGCATCGGCCAGGGCTTTTTTGCAGGGTTCCTTGGAGCGCTCCAGAAGGTCCGCCACCATCTGCTCAAACTTTGCCCTGGTAAGGCTTTTCTGGAGGTGCTTGGGCCCGCTCTGGTCGGCGGTGATAAATGGAAGGTTGATCTCTGTGGTTTGCATGGCGGAAAGCTCTATTTTGGCCTTTTCCGCCGCTTCCCTAAGGCGCTGCAGGGCCATACGATCCTGCGCCAGATCGATCCCCGTGTCGTTTTTGAATTCGGTTATAAGCCATTCCTGAATGCGCCGGTCAAAATCATCGCCGCCCAGGTGGGTATCGCCGTTGGTTGACTTGACTTCAAAGACGCCTTCCCCCAATTCAAGGATAGATACGTCAAAAGTACCGCCCCCCAGGTCATAAACGGCGATCACCCGGTCATGCTTCATTTCCTTGTTAAAACCAAAGGCTAGTGACGCCGCAGTGGGTTCATTGATGATCCGCTTTACATCCAGTCCGGCGATTTTTCCCGCATCCTTGGTGGCTTGCCGCTGGGCGTCGTTGAAGTAAGCCGGCACGGTGATCACCGCTTCGGTTACCGCTTCCCCAAGGTAGTCCTCGGCGGTCTTTTTCATCTTCTGGAGTACAAAGGCGGAAATTTCCTGGGGGGAATACTTCTTCCCCTCAATATCCACCCGTACATCGTCGCCCTGTTCGGTAACCTTGTAGGGAACCAGCTTCATTTCATTGCTCACCTCTGAAAAACGACGGCCCATGAAACGTTTAATCGAGTAAATCGTGTTTTCCGGGTTGGTGATCATCTGGTTCTTGGCGGGGGCACCTATAACCCGCTCACCCTTGCTGGTAAAGCCTACAATGGAGGGAGTGGTACGCCCTCCTTCGGAATTTTGGATCACCACAGGCTCGCCCCCTTCCAGGACTGCCACGCAGGAATTGGTTGTCCCCAAGTCAATACCTATTATTTTTCCCATGATCGATTCTCCTTAATATAATTATAAATTCTATGTAACAAAATTCTATTAGCCAAAAATCCGTTATGGGAATCTCTAAAAACTTCAGTTTTTAGAGATTTACCGCTTAAAACCGCACGTTTCGCAGCCCAAAGGGCGAGCAACTGCAAAGGAACCTCTAAAAACAACCGGTTTTTAGAGGTTCCCTTATGTTTTTTTATCAGGCATAACGACCTTGACTTTTGCAGGCCGTATTACCCGGTCTTTAAGGGTATACCCCTTGATAAAATCTTCCGCCACAACCGGTTCTTCCAGTTCGGCGGATTTTTCCATCATGATCGCTTCGTGCCGGTTGGGATCAAAGGGTTCCCCGGCGGAATCGAAGCGTTTCAAACCCCATTTGTTTTCCAGTTGGGAAACGAGTTTTTTTTCGATCATGCTGATCCCGTCGTAAAGGCTGTTGTAACCTGCGGCGATCTGCGCGCTGTCTGTTCCAGCCGCTTCCCGTTGGGTTTCTGCGGCTTTAATGGCCCGCTCAAAGTCGTCAATTACGGTAAGCAAGTCCAACAGCAATGCCTGGTTAGCATATTCGATGGCGGAAGCCTTTTCCTGGTTCATCCGCTTGCGGAAGTTTTCAAAATCCGCCGCTTTTCGGAGGTAGTTGTCATTGGCCTCCGCCAGCCTTGCTCCTAGTTCCGCAATTTTTTCTTCCGAAGTAAGGGGCATTTCGGAGGCTTGAGCCGCTTCCCCTTGGCCATCGCTGCCAGGGGCGTCCGCCGTATCCGGTTGCGCGCCGGAATTACCCGCTTGTTCCGGCTTTTTGGCGGAAGCGCCCGGGGCATTTTCCTGCAGTTCCGCCGGGCCGCCCGGTTTCCCCGCCTTTAGTTCATCCTGCGGGGTTTTTACGCCGCCCGCAGAGATGCTTCCCGTTTCCTGCCCGGCAGGTTCTGCTCCAAATGGTGAGGAATCGCTTAAATTTTCAGAAAAATCCTCTCTCTTGTTCAAAACAACACTTTTCCAAATGAATTTACAGGAGAGCTATATCCAAAACATAACTAGTTTTGAAAAAATCTCTTCTTAAGTAAAAAAATACTCATTTCAGGGGTGAACGTCAAGTTGGTACAGCACAAAAACAAAAGATTCAGTGTTATTATAGTTTTATTGATAAAACTATAATTAAAAGAGATTAATTTGAGCTTTATTATAGTTATACTAGTAAAAGTATAATAATAGTGCTAGAATTTAAATCTTATTATAGTTTTATAGATAAAACTATAATAAAAAGGGTATAATTTGAGCCTTATTATAGTTTCATTAGAGGAGCTTTATGACGGACAGATCGGGAAAATTTAAAACAAACCTTTCCGGAGAAGCGGCCTACCAGTCATTTGCGCCCTCTCCCCTGCCTCCCTATCCGCCGGTGAAGCTGAACGGCCAAACGGTTGATCTGCTGGTAAGGGCAAACAGGCAGCTTGCCTTGCTGGAAGGAATTGGGGCCAGAATTCCCAGCGTAAACCTCTTTATTACCATGTATGTCCGTAAAGAAGCGCTTATGTCTTCCCAGATTGAGGGAACCCAGGCAACTCTTGAGGATGTACTTGATCCGCTGGCAGAGAAAAACGCCAACCGCGATGTAGCGGAAGTGGTGAATTATATCCGGGCCGTTGATTTTGCCGTTACCCGCCTTAAAAAACTTCCCCTTTGCAACAGGCTTTTAAGGGAAACCCACGGAGTGCTCTTACAGGATGTCCGTGGCAGGGAAAAGAGCCCCGGGGAGTTCCGTCATTCCCAAAATTGGATTGGCGGACAGGGCAGTACCATAAAAAATGCCGCCTATATCCCGCCGGAACCACAGGACATGGTACAAGCCATGGACAAACTGGAAACGTATATCAATACCAATGACAGCCAGGATGTATTGATCCGGGCCGCCTTGATCCATTACCAGTTTGAAACAATTCACCCTTTTCTTGACGGTAATGGGCGTGTAGGGCGGCTTCTGGTCATCCTTTTTCTTCTGGAAAAGGGAATTCTTTCCGTTCCAACGTTGTATATTTCTTATTTCCTGAAAATGAACCGTACCGAATACTATGACCGCCTGATGCTGGTCCGGCAAAAAGGGGATTATGAACAATGGGTACAATTTTTCCTGCAAGCCGTGTATGAATCGGCTTCTGACGCGGTAGCTTCCATTGATATGCTGATCGCTCTTCATGAAAAAAATTCCGGTGTTATTGCGGGTTTTGGCCGGGGAAGGAAAACGGCGCTCCGCCTGTTTGCTTACCTGGAAGAAAATCCCATCATTGAAATAAGTAAAACCAGCAAAGCCCTGGAAACAACCTTTAAGACCGTATCTGACGCGGTAACCAGGTTTTGCAGGGCCGGCATACTTGTTCAGAATTCAGAAAACCACCGGAACCGGACTTTCACTTACAAGGCTTATCTGGACAT
This sequence comes from Spirochaetaceae bacterium, assembly GCA_031283025.1. GTDB lineage: Bacteria > Spirochaetota > Spirochaetia > Treponematales > Breznakiellaceae > WRIV01. The sequence continues at coordinate 18,849 of JAITCP010000133.1, forward strand.
TCTGCGCAAGGGAACCTGATTTCCCGGCAACCGCTTCGGTTGCCGCCATGCGTCACCTTGACACCCGGTCCTGTTCTGCTTTACCCTAAAACAATGAAAGGATCTGTTTTTTTCCGTGTGGCTGCGGTCATAGCGGTTTTTATAGCGGCGCTTATCGGCATTGGATTAGGGGTGGGCATTGCAATAACAGGCAACCTTGAAAATACTGAAAACTACAAGCCCCTAAACCCTGCCTTGCCGACAAAAATTCTTGACGCATCCGGAGACGTAATAACAGAGTTTTCCGCTGATGAAAAGCGGGAGCTTATTACCCTGGCGGAACTGCCCCGGCACCTGATTCTGGCGGTTTTAGCGCGGGAAGACTTGGACTTTTATAATCACCGGGGTTTTAGCCTAAAGTCCATTATCCGCGCCGCAGTGGGGCAGGTTACCGGAAAAAGCTTGGGCGGCGGCTCTACCATTACACAGCAAGTTGCGGGCACCCTCTATACGAACCGAAGAGAAAGGACCATAACCCGGAAAATCAAAGAACTATGGTGGGCTCTCCAGATGGAAAGGCGCTACACCAAGAACGAAATCCTTGAAATTTACCTTAATTACATGATTATGGGGCCGGGAACCTATGGGGTAGAAGCGGCCAGCAAGTACTTTTTTAACCACAGCGCACGGGAGCTAACCCTGGCGGAAGCGGCGGTGCTGGTGGTCCAGCTTTCCAGTCCCACCACATTCAATCCCATTCAAAACCCTAATGAAGCCATGAACCGCCAAAAATCGGTGTTGGACAAGATGGTGTCCGTGGGCTATGCCACCAGGGAAGAAGCGGACGCATCTTTCCAGGAATACCGGGACTCCTTTGATTATACGCGGATAGGGCTTTCTTCCTATTTTTCCCGGGAAGACAAAGCCCCCTGGTTCAGTGAATATATACGCCGGGAACTGGAAAAACTCATGTACGGCGAAATGGACTATTACCGGGACGGATATACAGTACAAACCACCATGGATGCCCGTTTCCAGGCTTTGGCAGAAGCGGAAATGGCTGAAGGAATTGCCAAAGCTAACGCCAGCTATAAGAACAGCTCCGGTTATGGAACAAACAGGGCCGAGCGGGTTTATGTACCTTTGGCAAATATGCTTACCCTGGTTTTCAACATAGAGGATATCTATAGCGCCACGGAACACCAGAATGAAATTAAAGCAACAAACAAATACGCAAAACAGCTTAACCCCACGGTGGACCTTCTTTCCCTTGTTTTTGACATACCGGAATTAAAACCCGCAACCGCAGAAGCGTATCGCCGGTTAAAATCCGTTACGGAGGAAAGCGCGGTAGAAGGAGCCCTGATAGTACTGGAAAACGGTACGGGGCAAATCAAGGCCCTTGTGGGGGGATCCCAATACAATGAAACAAACCAACTCATACGGGCGATCCAGGCTAAAGTAATGCCCGGCAGCGCCTTTAAGCCCTTGTACTATTCGGCGGCCATTGATTCCCGGGAATTTACCATGGCTACCCTCATTTACGATTCCCCGGTTTTATTTTATGCCGCCACGGGGGAACCCTACGTGCCCAATAACTACATGGGATCATGGCGGGGGCCGGTACTGCTTTACGAAGCCTTGGGACTTTCTCTGAATATTCCTGCCCTGAAAGTGCTGGACGGAATTGGCTTTGATGCCGCTATAAACAGGGCGGCAGCCCTGCTGGGTATTACCGATTCTGAAGAAAAGAGCCGTACCTTCCCAAGGGTTTATCCATTGGGACTTGGGATCATCGCTGTATCTCCCCTTTCCATGGCGCGGGCATTTTCTATCTTTGCTAACCAGGGCCGGGCAGTAACCCCTTTTGCCATAAGAACCGTAGAAGACCGGAACGGGAAGATAATCATTGATTATGAACAAGACCTGCGCCGGAAAGAAGAAACAATGGGCAATGCCCTTCAGGTCATTTCCCCTCAGAATGCATACATGATGACAAGGCTCTTGGGCAAAGTTGTTGAAGTGGGAACATTGGCCGGACAGGCTTATAAATTTAACGTAAAAGACAACAAGGGGGTTACTTACCGTATCCCCATGGGAGGCAAAACCGGAACTTCTCAAAACTGGTCAGACGCATGGACGGTGGGCTTTACCCCCTACTACACAATAGCAATCTGGTTCGGTTTTGATAAAGGCGGCAATTCGCTTGGAATGAATGTAAACGGCGAAAATCTGGCAGCTCCTATCTGGGGCAACTTGATGCACGAATTCAACCAGGGACTTCCCCGGCGTGAATTTCCACGGCCCGCAGGTATAGTTGATGCTACCGTTTGCCGGGCATCGGGATTGCTGCCCAGAACTGAGTGCCCAACGGTAATCGGCCTCCATTTCCTAGCGGGCACAATTCCTACAGAGTACTGCGATCAACACGGCGCTTCAATAGATTCCCTGCCGCGGGGCCTGCGGGACATAGGCGGTATGTCCTCCGGCTCGTTCGGAATGCCAACCATACCGGAGGAATTGCTGATGCTTTTGAGTATGGAAAGCAGCGTATATGATACGGAAGAAGAAGACCCGGAAGTTCCTTTGGATCATGATCCGCTTCTTGATTGACGATTCCTGCTCGTACATTGAACATATATAGGGAACCTCGAAAAACTTCGGTTTTTATAGATTCCCTATAATTTATAAGGTAGTTGCAGACTACCAGTCCGAGTCCATAATGTGTCTACATTACGGACAAATTCTAATTAGAGGAGGTTTTTCCATGGTAAACCGCAATCCTCGCCTTGCCGCTCTCAAGGCAGGCTACCTCTTTCCGGAAATCGCCCGGCGGCGGCGTGAATTTGCCGTTGCTCATCCGGAGGATCCTTCCAAGCCGGAAACACGGATCATCAGCCTGGGTGTGGGAAACACCACCGAACCGGTACTGCCCCGCATTGACGCAGGGCTTGTGGAAGGGGCAAGAAAGCTCGGCACTGTAGAAGGGTATTCGGGGTATCAGGATGAAGGGCTTCCCGAACTGCGGAAAAAAATTAGCGAGGTGTTTTACAGCCGGGCCGTTGCTCCTAATCAGACTGGGCAGGGCAAGGTTTCAGAGGGTGCATTTTCAATCGAGGAAATTTTTATTTCCGACGGGGCCAAGTGCGATATAGGCCGGCTGCAGCTTCTCTTTGGAACAGGAACACCCGTTGCGGTGCAGGATCCGTCCTATCCGGTTTATGTGGACGGTTCGGTGTTGATTGGCGCGGCGGGAGCCTGGGCCGAGACCGGCTATGGGGGAATCAGTTACCTTCCCTGTACTGCGGAAAACAACTACTTTCCCGATCTTTCCTTAATCCCGGAAAATTCACTTATTTACTTCTGCTCCCCTAACAATCCCACGGGAGCCGCGGCAACACGGGAACAACTGACCGAACTGGCTGCCGCAGCCCGGCGCAAGGGCTGTATCATCATTTTTGACGCGGCATATTCGGAGTACATCCGTGATCCGGCTCTGCCCAAAACGATCTTTGAAATACCCGACGCAAGGGAGTGCGCCATTGAAGTAAATTCCTTTTCTAAACCCGCCGGCTTTACCGGAGTAAGGCTCGGCTGGACTGTCGTTCCCAGGGAGTTGCGCTATGCCGGGGGGGAAAGCGTCAACGCGGATTGGGCCCGCATCATGGGAACGATCTTTAACGGCGCTTCCAACATCGCTCAGGCCGGCGGGCTTGCAGCATTAACGGAAGAAGGCCAAAAAGAAATCCGGCAGCTTTGCGATTTTTACCTGGAAAATGCGGCGCTTATACGCGGTGCCCTGCAAAAACTGGGAATCACCTGCATAGGGGGGGACAACTCGCCGTATATCTGGGCACGCTTCCCCGGCAGGGACAGTTGGGAAGTATTCGCCGAAATTCTGGAAAAATGCCGCGTAGTTACCACTCCCGGATCGGGCTTTGGGCCGTCCGGCCAATCTTTCATCCGCTTCTCCGCCTTTGGTCACCGCGCCGACATAGAAGAAGCCTGCCTACGGTTGGAAACGTTTGGCAGGTAGATTACGAGCCTGATGATTGTTGAATAATATCCGGGAACCTCTAAAAACCGGTTGTTTTCAGAGGTTCCTTTGCAGTTTCTCGCCCTTTGGGCTGCGAAACGTGCGTTTTTCTGCGGTAAATCTCTAAAAACTGAAGTTTTTAGAGATTCCCATTCGTAAAAAAAGATGCTGTCTATATTAAAGGAGACGTAAATGAGTAAGCGTTTTATATCAATTCATGTTTTTGTTCTTGTTTTTCCGGTTTATGTTTTTTCCCAACAAGCAGCCAGCCTGCGGGACTACGTGGGGCTTATCAATCAAACATATCATCCCGGCATTGTGTCTTTTTTTGAAAAGATCAAGGCTGACCTTGCCAAAAAGGGAGAAACCGACGCTGTTAAAGCGATTGATATTTTTCTCCGGGGCGATACCGGTTCGGGTTTTGTTTATAGCGACGCACGGGGAGATCTTTATATAATTACCAACTATCATGTTATAGCCCAATCTTATACCCTTTCGATCACCTTTGAACGCCAAGACGGCTTCAAAAGAAAATCCGAAAATCTTAGAATCATCGCTGCAGATGAAGAAACGGACCTGGCCCTGCTGGTCTTTGCCGCTGGGGACAAACCGGTGGCCCGGGGCCTAAGCTTCTTTACCCGTCCGGTAGAAGAAGGGCAGGACGTGTATTCCGCCGGATTTCCCGGATTGGGGATAACCCCAATCTGGCAGTTTGGACGGGGAATGGTATCCAATGCTTCCGCCCGGTTCCCTAAAAGTATCTATGATGAAACGCTTATGGGCCCCTTTATCCAACATACCGCAGAAGTTGATCCGGGTAATTCCGGCGGCCCTCTTCTGGTAGTCCAGCAAAATGCGGTAACCGGATATGCCGTAGCGGGCG
>JAITCP010000155.1 GCA_031283025.1 Spirochaetaceae bacterium
TAGGCAAAGTTAAAATTGTCCGGTACGTTGCAGCGGTAATTTTCGTAAAAATCCTCGTAACTGTCAAAGTCAATCCGGGGAAGAAAGCGGGAAAGTATCTCGTTCATGTAAACTCCGTATTGCGGCGGGGAAGCGCCGTTATAGTTTTTCCTGAATAATGGTGATAAAACGCGCGGGGCCGTCTACCGCGGCCTGTCCGTGCGGCAGCTCCGCGTCAAAGTAAACCGAATCCCCGGCGGCAAGGATATATTCCCGTTTTTCCACCGTAACTTTTACCTTTCCTTCCGTCACATAGTTAAATTCCTGGCCGGCGTGGGCTACCTGGGCGGCTTCCGGCCTGGACGGATCAAGGTATACCAAAAGGGGTTCCAGAGTGCGTCCCTTAAAGTTATAGGCCAGACTGGAATATTCATAACCCGGATAACGCTCTACCTGAACCCCCTGCCCAGAGCGGCAGACGGCGGCGCTTTCCATCCGGGGATCTTCACCGGTAAGAAGCACTGTGGGGTCTACCTGTAAAGCTGTGGCGATTTTGTACAGCATACTGATCGGAATGTCCAACTCTCCCGATTCATAGCGGGCGTAATCTTCAGCGCTGATTCCTGTTTCCCTTGCCAGGTCCATGGCGCTGATTTCTTCGTCTTCCCTAAGCTGCCTGATCCGCTGGGGAATATTTTCCTGCTGCATTACTTTGCCTCCACCCGGCAGTAACGTTTTTTTCCCGCACGCAGGACAAGTTCCCCCGCTCCATCCAGAACATCAGCGCCTATGAGCGCTTTTACATCGTCAAACGGAACAAGAGTATCCGCCGTTCTGCCGGCAAAGGCCCCGCCCTGCTCCACCAGACGGCGGGCTTCACTTTTGGTAGCGGCAAGCCCCGCATCGGTAAAAAGGTCTGTGATATTATAACCGGCATCGAACTTTGCCCGGCTCAAGGCAGCCAGCGGTATGGCGCTTTTGTCGCCGCCGCCGCCAAAGGCGGCCTTTGCTCCCGCAAGGGCTTTGTTCGCCTCGTCCTTTCCGTGAATCAGGGCGGTTATTTCCCAAGCCAGCCGTTCTTTTGCATCATTGGGATCTTTCCCCGGAGCGCAAAGGCCCTCACATTCTTCAACGGGAAGAAAGGTAAACATCAAAAGAAAGCGTCTAAGATCGGCATCCTGCACATTGCGCCAGTACTGAAAAAAATCATAGGGGCTGGTGATAGTGGTATCAAGAAACAGCGCCCCTTTTTCTGTTTTGCCCATCTTCTTGCCGTCCGAGGTGGTTACCAGGGGAAAGGTTAAACCAAACGCTTCTACCCCTTCAACGCGGCGGATCAAGTCTGCCCCGGCAACGATATTCCCCCATTGGTCATCGCCGCCTATCTGGAGAACACAGCCGAAACGGCGGTACAGCTCCAGAAAGTCATAACTCTGCAAAATCTGGTAATTGAATTCAAGAAAGGTAAGGCCCGCCTCCAGCCGGAGTTTGTATGTTTCAAAACTCAGCATACGGTTTACCGAAAAGCGGCTGCCGATTTCACGGAGGAAGTCGATGTAGTTCAACTCCGCAAGCCATTCCTTATTGTTGACAAAGATAAGCGATCCGGCCTTCTGCCCGGCAGTTTCCGCCCCGGCATCACCCTTGGGTTTTTCCCCTGCGCCAAGAAAACGGCTTATTTGGGCGGAAATGAAAAGGGCATTGGCATCAAGTGTCTCATAAGTCAGGATCTTCCGCGTCTCAGTTTTCCCCGAAGGATCGCCAATCCGGGCTGTTCCCCCGCCTATAAGGGCAATGCCTTTATGCCCCGCCGTCATCAGGTGGCGGAACGCAAAAAAAGGCACCATGTGGCCGATGTGGAGACTCGCCGCAGTAGGATCGCAGCCCACATAAAAAGTTATCGGCTTTGAATCCATAACCTCAGAAAGCCCCTCCGTATTGGTACACTGGGATAAAAACCCCCGTTCTTTCAGTATTGTTAGCGCACTGTTCATAGGGGAAGTATAGCCTAAATTGGGATTGTAGGGCTATACTAAGATGAGTCAAGCAGTATCGGTAACCGGGTACGTGGTATTACCTTATGCCGTAGAAGCAGCCGGGTGTTTCCGGCGATGTAATAGACGCACCCGGAAGAAAAGCGGCTTATTCTTGGTGCGTCTATTGGGACATTAGAAACACCCGGCTGATTAGGGAGATATTTTGAAACTTTCGCGGGAAGAAAAACTTGAACTGATGCGTTCCCTCAACTGGGATTACAATGTAACTCCGGAAGATATGCTGGCTGTTATAGAGGGAAAGATCGAAAAAGTCGGCCCATTTGACAAGACGTTTCTCTTTGTGCGTTCCCTTGAGCGGCTTCCCTGGCATTACATGATTAGCCTGTGGGGCGTTGAAACCGCCAAGGAGCTCTACACTCCGGAAGCGGCAGGCCGCCTGTGGCCTAAAAGTATAAGGAGCAATTATGACTTCGCTTTCGGAATATTACGAAGAGAACCTGTATCCCTTGCAGAATGGGGTTCTCCGCGCAGTCGAGACCTGCAACGTACGTTTTTATCTCACCGGTGGCACAGCGCTTAGCCGGGCATATTACCGCCACCGTTATTCGGATGATCTGGATTTTTTTGTCAACAAGGATCCTGAATTTGATGAACAGACGGATATTGCTCTTGCTCAACTACAGAAAGAAGGTTTCTTTTGGGACGATTCAAAAGACTTCGTCAGAGCGCCCAGTTTCAGAAGCCTTAAAGTAAGGTGGAACAAATCAGACGCCATTTTAAAACTTGATTTTGTAAACGATTCAACACCTCATTTTGGTGATTTTATAGCGGTAGATTTTTTTAACCGGATTGACCCGATTCGCAACATTCTTTCCAATAAACTAGGGGCGGTTTTCCGGCTTGCGGGCAAAGATGTGGCGGACATACGGGAAATAGCCCTGCACGAATCCATCGACTGGCCGGAAATAATCAACGAAGCCCGGCATAAAGATGCCGGTGTTGAACTATCATACATTGCGGAAATCTTAAAAACCATGCCCAGGAATGAATTCGAAGGCATCAACTGGATAACCAACCCCGGCTGGGAAACTTTTCAAAAAGACATCGACAAAATAGTCTATGACATGATGAGGGGCGCTTAGGTGGTTCGACTCCCCCCTGAAGCATTATTGTATTTATTTTACATCTCCTGGGGGCGCCCAAAAATGCGTGTGAACCGGTGAACACGGCTTATCTAATATTGTAGAATGGCGATCCCCCCAGAAAATTCCTTTTAAGAGTAACATCTCCTGGGGGAGTCGAACCCCCGTTGTCGGGATGAAAACCCGATGTCCTGACCACTAGACGAAGGAGACTCGCTGTAGATAAATCATTTTGCGAGGCTTGTAAAAGAACCCTTAGGTTTTGACCCAAGGGTTCTCTTACAAAATTAAAGTAATAAAATCTGCCGTTTATGTCAAGTACCGGACATGGAAAGAGGGCTTCCTGTACGGAAAACCCTCTTCTGACGGAAAATCAGCGCTTTAGAATTTGACACCGACGCCAATAACCGGCTTAACTTCCCAGCTAATGACAAATTCCATTTCGGACTTAGTCACTTGTTTTTTGGCGTCAGTACCGCCATCATCGTAGTCAGCGATGAACTTTATCTCATGCCAGCGGAAAACATCAATGGCTACATTGGTACGGCTAAAGATGTAAATACTGTTGTTAAAGTGGAATTGGACACCCAGAGATATTCCGGGGCCTACCTGAAAGTCTCTCCGATTCATCCAGTATCCGCTAGTATCCGGTGGAACAGCAGCAGTAGGAGGATTATCCTTGTCTATACCGCCAAGAGCAGGCATCCAAAAGTCATCGCTAAAGTAATACAGGTGGGCGCCAATCGTCAGGGGAATCCTGAGGAAAATGCCGTTGTAAATGTAAAACACCGGCCCCATAAGGGCGTTTGCCCCAAACAGGGAAATATAATCTGATGATGGATTGGCAAAACCTGCAATTTTTGCCCCATAGAAGAAATCCGCATCCAGGCTAAAGCCTACTTTTCTGCTAAAGTTAAAGAGCATGGAAAAGCCAATGGCGGTATTAGCCGTTACCGACTTGTCTTCCATGTTATAGTCCTCATGAAACCAATAAAATTCCTCATCGTGTACAGCATTAGTCCAGTGAACGGGGTACCCAACGCTTATTTCCAGGTCAAACTTCTCAATTTTTGGGAGTTCAGGGGGCGCTGCGGGGGCTTCCTCAACCTGAGCAAAGCACAGACCGGCAACCAGAACTAAAACCACCGGCAAAACAATAAGTTTCTTCATCTTTTTCTCCTATTTCATTAAAATTTCATTAAAATTCCGGAAAATTTTACCTTTCCCGGAAAGAACATCCGTTCTTTTATACTCTTAATTATATAAAAACAATTACGGCATTGTCAACATAAAAGCCTTCTATCCTTGCATTTTTAATCTCTTACATTTTTAGCTTGTCAAGCAGCAGGGAACGGAACAGGGAAGCGCCCGGAAAGTCCGGGTCCAGCGTCAGGGATGCCTCGCAATCCGCTAAAGCGGCAGGGTAGTCTTCCAGATGGTAATATGCCTGGCCCCTGCGGTAAAGGGTAAAAGGCTGGTAAGGATTGACGGCAAGAGACAGGGAGAAATCCTCTATGGCCCCCTGGTACTGCCTAAGTACCGATTTTACCACTCCCCGGTAATAAGCGGATTTATACGATTTTTCATCCAGTTCCAGGGATTTGCCAAAGTCTTCCATGGCTTCCGCATAGCGGGACTGGGCAAAATAGGCCATGCCCCGGTGTTTATAAATCAACGTACAAATTCCCGGATCGGTTTTAAGCTCCAGAATACGGGTGTAATAGGTAACAGCCTCATTAAACCGGTTTTTATTGTGGGCATGGAGGGCGCTTAGGAGCAGATCGTCTACCGTGGCCTGTTCATCCACATAGAGCTCCGCTTTACCCAAAGACGCCCTGTCTCCGTCCCGTTCCCCGCTAAAGAGGATCCCGTCGGTGGCTTCCTCAATTTTCCGGAAAAAGGAATCCCGGCGTTTGCCCAACTCACTGTTAAGCTGCCGCTGATAAGCCCGGATTTCCTGAAAAATACTGTCCGCCAGGGAAAGGCTGGCATTTACCGCTGCAAGCCGCCGTTTAAGGGGATCGTCAAAGGGGGTGAATTCCGCTTTGTAAACCAGCTCATGCTCCACCTCCGCCCACGCATCCTGTAAAATGGTCCGAATCTGCACTTCCGCCGTTGTCGTGCCGCAATCTCCACATTGGGCGGCAAGTTCCGGGGGGATTTTTATCAATAAATGTACCGATTCATAGCCAAATTCCTTAAAGCTATACTGGGCACCCTTGCGATCTTTTTCTATTACCGTATAATGCGTGCGGATAAGTTTTTCAACCGCCGTCTGGTCTTCCAAAAAAGGGCAAATTACCCGCAGGGCGATTAGATCGGTTATAACCGGTTCGGTTTCAGAGTCCTCATTACAAAGCCGGAGGTATTTTTTGTAATAGCTTTCAAATTCCTTGCACCGGCCTTTTACCGTTGGCCGGGAAGAAAGCGGGGATATTGTTTGTTCAATGGCTTCCGTTAACTCCCTGACAATAAGGTTACGGCTGTCGGCAGTCTTTTCATACCATTCTTTAAACTGGTTACGATCAGGAAGATCAAAACTCATAACCACACCCTTCCAATTTTTATATAAAAAAGGCTGTCTGAAACCATTCTTTCAGACAGCCGAATTTTACAGTTTAGCTCAAACTGTTATTTCTTGGGAGATTCTGTAAAATTAAACTCCTGAGCTTGCTTCTGCAGTTCAAGATAACGGAGAATCTGTTTTTCACCAAAGCGGCTCATTTCCCACTTCATCTTGGCTTCTTCACGGGTTTGGATAATATGCCACATGCCTTCATCGTTAATATCCCGCTCAGTATCTTCAATAGCCTTGTCATAGATGACCTTTACATCCCGGAAATAGGTGATAAAATCGCCGCCGGCCTTGTCTGCATCCCGCTGGATAAGGAAACCGCCGAATTTTACAAATGGCGTGGACACAGGATACAGGGGATAGAGCCGGAGATCCCGGTTTACCACATTCTCTATCCATGCGGGGTTATCCCAATACAGTTCTTTCCATCCGGTAAAGTTCAGGTAACCCATAAACATGGTCCTTTCATTACCTGCATTATCAATAAGGATTATTGAAAGACTGTGGGGAAACTGAAGGCCGTATACATTTACAGCCAGTCTTTTGATGCCGCCAACATTTTTAACAACCCCGTACCCGTTCTCAAAACGGGAAGGATCATTCATCCTTCCGGCTGCGGGTTCTGTAATTTGACCATTGTCACTAACCTCGCCATATTCAAAAGCGGGAATTTCAAAGGGCGGCTTGATAAACGCGTGGGAATTCCACTGTTCGGTGGGAAAATTGATCCTTACCCCCATTAATTCCCCGTACTGGGTGGACTCGGTTTTCTTCACAAAGCTTAAACCACTGCGGACAACGTTCCTAGCAGAAGAATTAAGAGTAACCGTCCAGTTTTCATGGGCCAGAGAGGTCTTTAACATTCCCCCCTCGTTCTGGGCATCATACCTTACTCCCACTCTATCGCTGAAATTCATTACCGTTTCTTTGTTTTGGGGGAGCTGATCCCTCCCATTTACCGGCTCAGGAGTAAAATTTGCTACAAGTTTGGTGAAGTCAATAAGAACTGATTCTTCAGCAAACAACCCTACCGTCATCAACATAACGACTAAAAGAATGAATATTCGTTTCATTCACTGCTCCTTTACATATCTGGTTTATAAAGATAAAAATAATTATATCTAAAACAATTATTTTTGTCAATACCTTTTTTGCATATTCCGTTAATCTGTACCAAAAATTCTTGAAAATTCTTCAAAAAACACCTCATTTCCGTTAATAAACAGCTTCACAGCCGAAACATAGCCAAAATTCCGCCTGATCCCCCGGTTTATGGCTAAAAAATTGGTAATAGCCGGCTGCCCTCCCGGAACCGGCAGGGCGGCCTCCCCGGAAAAATCGGCATATACCGTACTGCCCCGGTACATAAGCGACCGGAGCTTGGCCCCTTTGACTATTAGCGGGGCAAGGTCCATCGAAACAGGGCCTAAAACCAGTTCTTCCATATAAGCCTTTATATCGGCTTCCCGTTCAGCGGCCTTGTGAAACATACGGTCTTCTACAGCCGGTTTCCCTCCGTCATAGGCGTAAAATTCAAAGGTACGCCGGACAAGGCCGGAGCGGTCTAAATCAATAAGGGCAAAAACCAATAAAATCACCAGATACGCCAGACGGCGGATCTGCTTAAATAAACCCACGGATCATCCCCTTAGGGGGCGCTGTACCCCCCTGACTTTTCAAATTCGGCCACAAAATCGGCAATTCCTTTATACAACGCTTCAGCATAAAGTTTCAAGGAGGCCTCATCGGCCATAAGCCGGGCATCATCATAATTGGTTACAAAACCCAGCTCTACCAGCACGGCGGGCATCCGGGCATTCCGTACCACATACCAGTTTTCCGCCTTAAGGCCGCGGGAGGGAATCCGGCTGCCCAGTGTCTCCTTAAACCGGTCTATGATAAACCGCCCTATCAGGGTGCTTTCGGAGATAAATTCAGCCTGGAGCATATCGTTAAGGATGGGAATAACCTCAGCGGAATCGGCATACTTTTCCCGGTCGATCAGTTCCCGCTGGGTTTCCGGGGGTAAGTACCAGACTTCATAGCCGCGGGCATTCTTGTTAAGGGACGCATTGGCATGGATTGAAATATAGATGATCGCCTCGTTGTCTTTAAGGGGTACCGTATTGGCAATATTGACACGGTCTTCCAGGCTTGGGTAAGTGTCATCCGTCCGGGTTAAGAGGACCCGCTTCCCCGGATAGGCTGCGGTAAGGAGGGCGGCAAGTTTTTTAGCCGTTGAGAGGGCGATGTCTTTTTCTACCGATTTTAGGGTTTCCTTGCCGTTTGTAGGGGTTCCTACCGCTCCGGGGTCTTTCCCCCCATGGCCGGGGTCAAGGATGATTGCAGCAATGCGGAGGCGGTTTAGATCGCCCGGCTGGGCGGGAGGCGGCTGGATGGAAGGCGGCTGGGCGGGAGAAGACGGCGGAAGCGGGGAAAAAACCGCCTTTACCCTGCTTACAAACGCTTCGGGAAAGCGGAGAGCGCCCTTTTCGACATAAGGAAGCGGCAATGCAAGAACTTCCCTGCCGTCAAAGAGGGCCATACCCTGTTCGCCGGGATTCCCGGTTTGGAAAGAAAGCCGGTGATCCCCCCGGACAAAGGTTCCCGATGAAAAAAACGGCTCCCAGTTAAGGATCGCTCCCAATTCCTTTAAGGTTTCATCAAGGGAATAGGATTTTACCCCTGTTTGAGCCTGTATCTGCGGCGGGATGAGGATTAAAACCAGAAAGATAAACCGCAGTCTCACGGCAGCTTCCTCTCCTTTCCCGGACATTGTTTTCCATTGATCAGGTAATCGATGTAATAAACAGCCCCCTGATACCCCCCACGGATCAAGGCGATCCAGAACTCCCGCCCCAAATCCGCATCTTTGCCGCCCAAATTGGCATCAGGCTGCAGGGATAATCCGGTTAATTGCCGGATCGCCTCAAAAGTTTCCTGGGGGCTGCGGCCCATGTAATCGGTTAACCCCGACTCCATAAAGGCAGAGAAAAAATTACCGTCCAAAATGGTGTCAGGCACCGTTTGCGGAATAGTGTCAAGCATTTTCAGCAAGGCTGCGTCCAGGGTAAAGGCCGGGGGCGGGAAAACCCCTGCCGTTAAGGGGCCGGCCAGAAAAGCGCCGGTTTCCGCGTTGGGGCAGTCCAGGCGGATGAGGATTGTCCTGGCGGCATTTTCCGCCGCCTGTACCGCCGTTTTCCTGTCCGGGGCGGCGGAAATAACATTTCCGGCCTTGGAAACGTTGTTTTCCGGGAAAGAAACGCGGCGGCCCGGTTCTGCCCGGAAGAAAAGGTCTTTAACATAGGGAATGTTTTTGGCTTTTTCAATTCCTTCTATAGAATTAACAATACCGGGAATGGAAATAAAAGCCCGCTCGGCGCTGGTCCAGTCCCGTACCGGGGCAAGCCCTTCCGGCTCACGCCCCAGGGCGGCGCAGATTGCCCCGCCTGCGGGGTTTACCCCGGAAGCGTAGGGGTAGGTCCAGCCGGACATATACCCGCCGGAAAGGCGGGCCGCTATCTCCCCTATCATGGGGCCCCGGCTGGTAAGTTTGATGTCCCCCTTGGCTGCGCCGTTGTCAATGCCCAGGGCCCGTATGCCCTGAATAAATACGCCGGTAAGGGCTTCCCTGTCTTTTTGGGAAACGGCTGCGGGCATGGTGTGCCCCATCTCTATAAAATACGGCGGGAAAAAGATATGCCGGTCCGCCAGGCCGCAGATCGTAACTTCCCCCCGGTAAACCACCGCGTCTACCGAAAATTCCGGCCCTTCCATGTACTCTTCCACAATGGCCCGCCCGGAGCGGGAAAACTGCAAGGCGCTTTCTACCGCTTCCCGCAGTTCCGGGAACGAGTCCGCCCGGCGGCAGCCCCGCCCGCCCATATTGTCTACGGGCTTAACCACGGCGGGAAAGGGGAACGGCACGCTTTCGGCGGAAGGGGGCGGGGCGCGAAAAACAGCAAATGCCGGGGAAGGAAGGCCCGCATCCCGGAAACGGCTCCGCATCCGTTCTTTATCGGAAGCGTCCAGCGCCGTATCGTAGGGTATTCCCGGAAGGCCGAGTTTTTCCGCCGCCCAGGCGACAGATGCGGAAAAATCGGTGCCCGCGGTCATCACCCCGTGAAGGCCGGCCTCCTCCGATTGAAGGCATCGGGCGAACGCTTCTATTTTAACAATATCTTTCAAATCGACCGGCTCAAAGCGATCCGCCTCCGCCGCCAGGGGGGCATTGGGATCGCCGTCTATCACTATGGTTTCAAGTCCCATTTCCCTGGCGCGGCGGATGGCCGGCCCCTGCATAATTCCCGCCCCAAGAATGAGGAGCCGTTTTTTTTGCCCGCCGCTTTTTTGTTCAGGCATGGTTTGCCCCCGCCGTTTTGACAGCGTAAACTTCAAAAGTGTCTCCCAGGGCAAAAACCCGGCTTAGGGCCAGGGTTACAAACCATAAAAGGCCGGACGGGCGGACTGCGGACAAATTCGGGAAGCGTTCCGGATGATGCCCGGTGATTACCGTTTTTTTAAGGGTAAATCCGTAGCGCTTGAGGATGGCGGCGGAACGGAAGGGGTTCCATATCGTCCAATGATCGGCGGGGCTGCGTTCCAAAAAAGCACGGAGGGATTTTCGGCAGGAAATGCCGGCGGCGGAGGGGGTTGAAAAGGCGAGTATCCCCCCTATTTTAAGGAGGCCGTTAATTACGGCCAAAGCCTTGCCCGGTTCTTCAAAATGCTCGATTACATACCACAGGGTAATTACGTCAAATTGCTCCGGGCCGCCGCCCAGCCGTTCCAATTCCCCGGCAGATTCGGGAAAAGTCCCCTGAAGGGCGGTGATTCCCAGCGATTCGCGGACATAGGCCGCCGCTTCCGGGGCCGGGTCGAGCCCTGCCGCTTCAAAGCCCCGGTCACGGGCGGCGGCAAGGAAGGGCCCGTAGGCGCAGCCTATGTCAAGGACGCGTTTACCCGTATTGCCTTGCTGATATTTCCTTAATCTTTCTTTACCACGGAGTTTCACGGAGGCAGTAACATTATTCAATGCTTCTCCGCCTGCTCCGTGGTTATGAATTCCCGAATTTTGCAGGGCGCAGATAAGCGTAAGCCGCCGTTCCGCGGCTTCCTTTAATTGGGGAAAATCTTCCAGATAGGTTTTGCCGTATTGTTTTTTGTATTCCGCAAAAAAATAGTTCCGGTTGTATTCCACCGGAGGGGGATCAAGCCGGGCCATAAGGAAGGTCCCGCAGGAACAAAGCCGGTAACTTCTGCCGGGAAAACGGCCCGCCGCCGACATTTTCCCGCGTGTTAATGTATCGAACCGCCGGGGAACACGGCGTTTAACAGCCCTTTTTCCATCGTGAAACTCTGCCGGAGCGCCGCAGAGGGGGCAGGCACGGTAAACCTTGGGAGCGGCATTCAAAAGAAGCTCCGCCATTGTACGCCGTGTTTTTTCTTCCAAACCCCAGCGGTAGGCCGACGCTATGCTTTGTACGGAAATTGTCTTGTAAGCCGGCGCAATTCCCGCGCGGAAATGCCCTTTTACGGCCCTGATGGAAGGCAGGCCCGCATATCCTGTGAGCCGTTCATGGTAAGGGCTGGGATTAAACAACAGTACCGGAATCCGCGCATAGAGGGCTTCAAACGCGCTTAGTCCAAAATGGGTTACAAACAGATCGTAATCGGCCAGCCTTTCCTGAAAATCAAAAGCGGTTTCCGGCAGAGCCGCGTCAATCACCGTAATCCCCGCCTGTTCCAGCAATACCCTGTCCCTTTTATTATTCTTCCGTAAAGGGCCCAGCACCGCGGTGGTTGCCGTTTTGATTATTCCTTCCGTGAAATTCCGCATTATCCCGCCTGCCTGCGCAGGCAGGCGGAAAAAAATTTTATTCAAATATTTGACGGCCTTCACGGTAAGCCCGGCGGGGTCTTCCGCCCCGAAACTGACAAGAACCTTGATCGTGCCGGGGGCTGCCGCCTCACGGTCAATGAAGGGAAAAGCAGGGCGGCGGTTTTGGGGCAAGGGGAGCAGGGAGGGCGCGCAGAGGTTAGGTTTTCCTTTGCCGGGCCAGGGCAGCAAATCAATAAGGAAATCGCAAATGTCACGGGAGCAGCCTTCATCAATGCCCAGTACCGGAGCAAGGGCGGACCAGCGTTCAATTTCATTCCGCGGCGTGCGAAAACGGTCCAGCACGATGAGCGACCAGTCTTTGACGGAAGCGGGATCGCCGGGAAACGCGAGATCGGGGGAAAATGCAGCGGGAAGGGGTGTTGATGTGAACAACCAAGCCTTTCCTCCCCCGCAGCGAAGGGCGCTGACCAGGGCGGCGGAGCGGAAGAGGTGGCCCCCTCCCCTGCCGCTTTCACAGGCCGGAACTACCAGAAATGTTTTAGTACCGTTCATGGCGATGCAGCCTCCAGGATTTTTGTTCCCAGGCATCGATCCCCGCCTGCGGTTTTTTCATTTAGGGTCCGGTACAGTTCCTGCGCCCTCCGGTAATCTTCCGGGGTGTCTACGGTAAGCCGGAGAGGAGGCTGCTTTACAGCAGGCTGCTTTTCAGCAGATTGCTGTAAATTAGTCTGCTTATCAGCAGACTGCCGCCACTTTAAGGGAGCCAGGGGCCGGTGGAGGCGGAACAACTCAGGATGGCCGTACAGGTACGGGCAGACGTGCTCCCGTTCTTCCGGCTTTTGCGCCTCCCGTTCCGCCCGGAGCAGGGCCTCCGCGCTTGCCGCTTCTACCCCCGCCCCCAGGGGAAGCCCCGCATAGCCTGCATAATCGGCGTTGAGGGCGGCGGCTTCTTCCGCCAGTTGCCGGGCGGCGTCGGCAAAAACAAAGGGATTATCGGCGGTAGCCCGGATCACCCGATCCGGCGAATAACGGGTGATAACGGCGCAATAACGGGCAAGCACGTCTTCTTTTGATCCGGTGCAGAGTTCAAACCCCGCCCGTTCCGCCAGGGGCCGGAAGGAAGGCTCGCAGTCTTCAGGGCAGGCAAGGACATGAAGATCGCAGGGTACAAAGGAAAGGGCTTCCATGACCCGGAAAATCAACGGCTCTCCGTCAAGGGGAAGGAGGCTTTTCCCCGGCAGGCGCGTGGAATCCAGGCGGCCCTGAAGGACAAGGGCGGTCATTTGCCGTCTCCGGCCTCCGCTGATGCGGCGGATTCCGCTGATGCAGCAAATTCCGCTAATGCGGCGGTCTCCCCTGTTGCGGCGGTCTCCGTTGAAACCGCAGACTCCGCTAAAGCCGCAGACTCCCCATGTTCCCAGAGGTCCGTTACTCCCCGTGCATCCCTGCAAAAACGGCTGCGGTTTCTTAGCACCCAGCGCCGTTCCCTGGAAAATTCCGTCCAGGCTCCGGGAATATCCCAGCCCATTCCGGCAAGATAGCGGGGAAAACAACGCAAGGGCAGGTAGGCGTGATCGACCCTCCATTCGGGGGCAAGGTTTTTAAGGTAAAAGAGGCGGTATGAAAGATCGGCAGTGTTGTCCTGGGGGAGGGCTATCCCTTCATGGATAACGCGGATCATCTGGGTAGAACGGATTTCTTCCCCCCAAAGGTAGGCACGGAAGCCAAAATCCATAAGCTGCCAATGCGGATTGAAAATTTCCCGGTCAAAGCCTCCAAGACGCAGGAACCGTTCTTTATCGTAGAATCCCAGCCAATCATAGGGGAAAAGAGTGCTTTGATTTTCCCGAATCGGCTCTTCCGGCAGTATCTTGACGCTTAACCTGCCTCCCCGCGGCTTCCGGTGAAATACCGGGGTAACAAGGGTATGGAGGGTTTCAAAGCCGGAATTTTGCACAACCGGCGCGGTGCAAAGACGCCGCTTGCCGGAAAAAAAATCCGCCATCCTCGACGCGTTAATCCCGTTAAAAAGGCGGTGATCGTTCCACATGACAAAGAAATACGGGCCGGACAGTTCCGCCGCCGCCAGATTGACCGCCTCTCCGGTGGTGATTTTCTCATTTATCAGGATAAAGCGGACAAAGGGAAAACGGCCAGACAGTTCTTCCAGATCGTAGCGTTCCTGGGAACCTTCTATTGAAATGATGTAATCGAACCCCGTCCGTTCCAGTTCCTGAAAGAGGGTGCGCCGGGGATAGCGTCCCCCACGGTTGAGCAGGACGAGCGAAAGACCCGTAGAGGCGGCCCGTTCGGTGCCCCCCACCGCCGTATAGGAAGGAAGCGCCCCCTTCCATCCCGCGTTAGAAGTTAAAGGTATAGTATTCGCCGCAAATTTTACAGGGTTCCTCATATTCCTTCCTGCAATGGGAAAAGTACAAAGCCTCTCCCCTCTTCCAGATGATTTCCGGTTCTTCCCGGAACACATTGCCCATTTTTTCAAACGAACCGTTAATGTCTTCTCGGCAGAACGGGACGGTTCCGTCTATAAGTACGGGAAAATCCCGTAAAAGGTGCCAGCAGGGCCGCCGTTCCACGGGGGAAAGGTCTACCGCCTCCAGTTGCGGAAGCAAGCCGCAAAAATTATCGTACTTTTGAATAATTACCCCCGGCGCACCGCCGCCGGACGGAAAACCCGCTTTCCACGCCCGGTAGAACTGTTCTACGGCATCTTCCGCCCCGGCTGTCCGTATTGTTTCCACATAGACCCGCCCGTCCTTTCCCGCTTCACGGGGGAAAAGGGAGGCCAGTTTTTTTACAAAAAGCACGGCCTCGGTTTCCATTGCGGGAAGATCGGAGGAAGCAAGGGAAACGATCCACGACAGGGCCGGAAGGCCGTTAAGCCGGTTTTGCGCTGCGGCGGCTTTTTCGGCAAGCTGTTCCAGGCCGAATCCCGCCCAGCCGTAACCGGATGTTTCTATTAAAAGGGAAAGGGCGGGCCTGTCCAGCACGGACTGAATCAGCGCTTCCCGCCGGGGGTGGAGCGAAAGTTCGCCCCAAAGGGAAAGATCGATGACTGCGTCCCCGGCAAAACCTTCGATTTTGGCAAGGGCCGCCTCAAAATCCGCCGGATCAAGAAAAGCCCCCCCGTTATCCGGGCGGCGTATACGCGGGTATGGGCAAAAAGCGCAGGCCCCGGCTTTGGCCGGACAGGAAGCGGAAACCTGGATGGGGAAAAAGGCCGGAAGGGTGCGGAGGCACTCGGGGCGCTCCTCAATGATCCGCGCCGCATCCTCCGCGCCGGAACAACCCGCCCCGGCAAAACGTTCCAGCAAAAGGAGGTTCCGCCGTGAATCTGCGGCAAGGGAAAGCCGGTGATAGCGGAGGTCCGCCGGGGAAATTTCCGTTTCTATGTCAAAAGAATTGATGTCTTTCTGCAAAACGGCAAAGAGGCTGTCCCGTTTTACCGGGCCCTGGCCGTCATCTCCGGCAATCTTGCACAGTATTCCCGCCGCGGCGCCGGTAATCAATTCCGGCCCCAGGCCGTAGGGCCAGCCGTCCGCATAGGAATAATCCGCCGCAAACCGGGTATGCCGCTCCGCAATTCTCCCCGCCAGGGCAGAATCGAGGAAAGGCGTGTCCGCCCAGGCATAATAGGCAAAGTCAAAACCCGCCGCTTCTTCCGAAAGCGCCGCCAAAAGCTCCGATACCGTCCATGACGGCCTTTGCAGAACCGAAACGCCTTCTGCCGGAATAGGGGGGATATTCCCTTCCTGAGTCAAAAATACTGTCTTTTTTGAGCCGGGAAAGGCCGCAGCCCGTTCCAGAGCCAGATTAAAAGCCGATTCCCCCCTCAAAACCGGAGCAAAAGCCTGAGGGGCAAGGGAACCTCCGTACAAAACGGTAAGGGCATTCATACTTTATTTAATATCGGCGTAAATGAAAGCCCGGTTAAGCCGGTTATGGGAAATGGGAAGTGGTGTCGCTTACGAACTAAAACCCCACTCCCTACTCTAAACTTGACCCAAATGTACAGATATAGTAAAAAGGAACAAGCCTTTTCCTTTTCTTTTATTGATGGTTTTTGTACCAGTCTTTTAATTTAGGCAGTAAATCTTCCACGTACTTCAAAAAAGTCCCGTTTTTGGCCTGTACCGCCGCTAAATCGCCGCCTTTGGCCGCCATTTCCAGCTCCAGGGCCATTTTTCTGGCTTCTTCGGCGCAAACATTGGCGCAGGCGCCTTTTAAGCCGTGTACGGTGTCGGCATAGTCCTTTAAATTATCCGCCGATACGGTTGCCAGCTTGCTTAAGACAGCCGGTGTTTTATCAATAAAGCTGCTTAAAACGGAAACATAAACCTCCTCGTCGCCGTCGAATAAATCACCAAAAACGCCCTCGTCTACTCCGGGTATATTAAGTGCCATTTTTACCCTCCTTTTACTATAAATTAGGTATTTAATGCCAATTAGTTCATCAAAGTAATTGACAAAAATTAACCTATGGAACATTATAATGTAATAGTTTAATACTTACAAGAGAAAAGGAGAGTATTAAGAATGAAACTTAAGATTAAACTGAGCGTCATCATAATTGCCATTGTGATAATTATTGTGGTGAGCATTGCTGCAATACAACTGAACCAGGCGTCTAAAATAAGCCTGAGCTTAAGCAAACGGAGCGCCCTTTATTTGGCCCGTCAGCGCGCCTAGTACTGGAGCGGCCGTATAGGGGGCTATTTGGAGGTGCTGCATACGACGGCGGATATATTGTCGCAATATGAAGGTATAAGTGCGCCTGACCGCCGGAACCAGTTCAGGCAAAGTTTACTGGCTATTATGGAAAAGCAGCCTGACTTTATTCGTATGTTTACTGTATGGAAGCCGAACGCCATGGACGGCATGGATGCCCAATTTATTGGCAGGCCGGGAACCACCGAGACGGGGCAAGTCGCTTTTTCCATGACCAGGGAGTTCGGCGATATACGGATTATAACTTCCACCATCGTGGAGCAGGCAATGGCCCATATTAACGGCCCCGATGCGCGTGAACAAAATATTGCCCAACCCGGGCCGATGACGGTCGCGGGGAAGCAGGTTTTCGCCGTCAGGCTGATGGTTCCCGTAATCAATCCCCGTACCAACGAGATTGTCGCGTGCGTGGGCTGCCAGTTGAATATTGATTTGATACAGCCCCAGATAGAGAACTCTGTGAGGGAATTTGAGGAGATTTCCCGATTGGGTGTATACTCGAACAACGGGTTTATTCTGGGGCACAGGTGGCCGGACCGTATAGGTAAAATGTTCAAGGAAGCGGAAATCCAGTTCGGCAGTTACGCCGACGCCGCATTCGACGCTATTAAAGCGGGGAAAGATTATGATTGTTACAATTCCGCTCCCCTGCTGAAAACGAATGTGCAACTCTCGGTAGTTCCGATTACGCTGGGTGAATCGAAAACAACCTGGTCGCTGATGGTCGGCACGGAAGAACGCTACATTATGCGGGATGTCAACCAGATAAGAACGTTTACCATCATTTTAGCAACAATATCAATAATCATCGCCGTGATCGTCATTTATTTTATTCTGGGCGCAGTTACCAAGCCCATCATCACAGTGTCCGAGAGCCTAAGGGAAATATCCGAAGGCGAAGGGGACCTGACCAGGACGCTTACTGTGCAGAGCAAAGACGAAGTCGGCGAACTGGCCCTGTATTTTAATAACACGCTGGGCTCTATTTCCAACATGATTAAAAAAATAAAATACAAGGTTAACGCGTTAACCAACACCGGGCATGAACTTTCCAGCAATATGGCAAAAACCTCCAAATCGGTAGACGAGATTGCGGTAAATTTTGAAGGCATGAAGTCCAAGTTGAGCAAGCAGGACGAAAGCGCCGCCGAAGCGGAGAAGGCGGTTAAAAACATAAAAGGCAGCATTGACAACCTGAACAAGCTGATAGAGGACCAGTCCGCCAGCATCAATAACTCTTCTTCCGCAGTTGAAGAAATGACCGCCAACATTCATTCGGTAACCAGAACCCTGATAGAAAACAGCAAGAATGTTTCCGAATTGACCGATGCGTCTGAAAACGGAAAAACCGGGCTTCAAACGGTTGCGGAGAAAATTCAGGAAATCGCCCGCGACTCCGAGGGGCTTTTGGAAATAAACTCGGTAATGAACAATATTGCCAGCCAGACAAACCTGCTTTCCATGAACGCGGCAATCGAAGCGGCCCATGCCGGAGA
>JAITCP010000156.1 GCA_031283025.1 Spirochaetaceae bacterium
GTCCTGCAGGAACGAGTGGAATACCGGCCATGAAGAGATTGAGGCAAAACAGCGGAATTTCTACGAGCAGCTTATTGCGGAACAGGAAGCAAAGATCAGCGAATACCATGAGAACGCACGGGAAAAAATAGCGGAAATAGAAGAACAGGTAAAATCTTGCAGGAACGAATGGAATGCCGGTCGTGAGGAAATTGAGGCAAAACAGCGGAATTTCTACGAACAGCTTGAGGTGGAACAGGAAGCAAAGATCAGCGAATACCATGAGAACGCACGGGGAAAGATTGCGGAAATAGAGAAACTGGTAAAGACCTGCATTAACGAGTGGGATGCCGGTCGTGAGGAAATGGAGACAAAGCAGCGGAATCTTCACGAACAGTTTGCCGTGGAACAGGAGAAACTCAGGGCGAACTGGCAGCGGGATGTTGAAACCCAGGATGCCTTGGCACTTTCCCAGCGCAAGCTGTGGGAAGCGGCAGTTGCGGAAGCGGAAGATCGTCTTGCCCGGCTTGAAGGTGAAGTAAACGTAAAAATTACCAGGGCGGAAGAAAGCCTGCTCATGGAACTGGACCGGCGTCTGGACGCATACCGGGAAGGGGAAGCCGTTCAGTGGAAACGCCTTGAAACCGCGGCGGATGACGCTCTTAAACTGGACAATCAGCTTCGCCTGGTAATGGAAGAAGCGGAAACCAGGGTACGCAGAGACTTTAGCCATTTTGAAGAAGAACAAAAAGTAGAGCGGGAACGGATAGGATCCGCGCTTTCTGAATCGGCGGAAGGTTATAAAGCGCAATTAGCCGCCCTGGAACAGGAACTCAATACGTTAAAAAACCGGGCTTACGACAATGTATCGGAAAAACTCAAGGTTTTTGAGGATGACTTTTTTGCCGATCTTGCCCGGCGCAGTACAGAAGTTGACAGGCGCCTTGCCGAATGGAATTCAAACCTGGAACAGAAACTTGTTTCCCTGGCGGAAGAAGGGGAAACGGAACGGCGCAGTCTGGAACTTTCTTTTAAGGAATCGCTAAGCGCCCGCATGGAGGAACAAAAGGAGCGGATTCTTTCCGAACTGGAACGGCTTAAGCTCAAAGCCGACGCTTTTGAAGAAAAAATACAGAACGGCCTGGATGAAACTGAAAACAGGGTTTCCGGCCTTTCCGGCAGCCTTGAAGCGGTAGGCCGGGGCTTAAAGGAATTCACCGCCCAAACCAGGCTTTTTGAAAAGACTGATGAACTTAAGTTAGATCTGGAACGGAGCATGGAAACCTTAAGGGCGGAACTTTCCGGAGTTGAGGATCGCCGTGCAGAAGCCGCCCGGCTGGAGACGGAGTTTATCAAAGTCCGCCGGCTGGAAGACGAAGTAAATACCAAGATGACCCGCTTCCTTACAGAGAAGAATCACCTGGACATTATAGAAAAAGACTTTGACCGCCTTATCCAAACTTCACTGCGGGTAGAAGAACGGCTTAAAGAGGTTACCGGAGCCGACGATACCCTGCAAAACCTGCAGGTTTCCCTGCGGAAACTGGAAGATGCCATTGCGGCGGCGGAGGACAAGTATCAGCGGGTGGAAAGCAAAAACCGGATATTGGAAGAAACCAACCGCGGTATTGAACGGAATTTTCAGATACTGGAAGAAACAGAATTGGCCCTGCGTAAATGCCGTGAAAATATTGACAGAACAGAAGAAGACCTGGATTCGTTCCGTCCGTCCATAGAGGAATTGGCGGCGGCCAGTGAAAAGGCCCGTGAGGCGGAGGAAAAACTCATCACTCTTGATACGGGGCTGTCAGCCATTGAGGCCAGAATTGAAAAAATGCAAGTTGCGCGGGAATGGCTTGCCCGTGCGGAAACCCGCTTTGAAGAACTAAACCGGGAAGCCCAGGAAGAATTAAAGCTGCTGGAAGCAGTGCTTAAAGATGAAAGCAAAAAATCGGGGAGCAGCGGCAAAGGCTCTCCTCCCCCCTCCACACGGGAAAATGTAAAGCGCCTTGCCCGTCAGGGCTGGGGGGCGGAAGAAATAGCCAGATCTTTGAAAATTTCCCGTGGTGAAGTAGAAATGATTCTTGAAATGCCGGGATTAAGGTAAAGAGAATAGGGTCTTTTCCGGAACTTTAGTTTTTGGAAAAGCTGCCTTAGATTTACCGCTAAAACTTAAGGGAACCTCTAAAAACCGGTTGTTTTTAGAGGTTCCTTTGCAGTTTCTCGCCCTTTGGGCTGCGAAACATGCTTTTTTCAGTGGTAAATCTCTAAAAACTGAAGTTTTTAGAGATTCCCTTAAGAACGGCCTATCGTTCTACTTCAGATTCCCCTTCAAGGTTAAAGTATTTTGTATAGACAGGAATATACTCAACGGCAGTTTTGATTATTGCCGTTCCGGTAAAACGGTAGCGTACCTTTTTCATGGCAATTATCTGATCCAGCATGTCCCGGTGCATATTGGTAAAATTCATTACTAGGTAAAGCTCTTTTTCCCCAAAACTTGATGCCGGTACCGTTAAAATCTTTGTTTCCTTTCCGTCCGCCCAGAAACGTCCGGCGCCGTACAGTTTATATTCAAACGAAGTAAGATCAACAGAGTAAACATTGGGGTTGTCTACCCGGACCTGTACTTTCAGGCGGGTGTTTATCAATTCAGCCTGTAAAACGGTGATGGAACTAATGGAAAAAACCGGCTCCAGAAAAGAGGGAACTTCAGGTTCCGGTATGGATATGGGGGTTCCCTTACAGGAAAGCAGGCGAATAAGAACCAAAACGCAAATAGAGACAAGAAAAAGGCGTAAAACAGGTTTAATCCGGATCATAGTATAATATCGGTTCCCCGGTGCAACCGGGACAGTTTTTTTGTGTCTGAAAATACACTATGGAACAAAACAGGCAAAGCGCCGGTGAAGAAATTGCCAATTCGGCGCTTCACAGCATCGGGGGCCTTTTGGGGATTGCGGGGCTCGTACTTCTGGTAAACCATGCCCGGTCTTCACTGCCGGTGTACGTGATTTTTGCATCGGCGATGATACTCATGTTTGCCGCTTCGGCTGTTTATCACGGTCTTTGCCCCCAAATAACAAAGCAGGATGGATACGCTCAGAAGCCGCAGAGGACTTCTTCCAAAACGGCGCTCATTGAACTTTTCCGTACCATTGATCATCAGGCCATATATATCTTTATAGCAGGAACCTACACCCCTTTTTGCCTCCTGGCCCTCAAAGGAACCTTGGGTTTGGCGCTGCTTATTTTTGAGTGGGTTTTAGCTCTGGCAGGTATTATTCTTTCCGCCATAAAAGTCCGGTTTCTTAAAAAAGCGGAAATGGTGATTTTTATTCTTATGGGCTGGGCTATCCTGGCCGGTTGTATACCGTTGGCGCGGTATTTGCCGTTACATGGATTTATCCTGCTTTTTGCCGGGGGCCTTTTTTATACTGCCGGTACTTTCTTTTACCGGGCGGGGAAGGCAAGGCCTGCCGCAGTAAATCCCGGTATAAGTTCGGAAAGTAACCCCATCAGCAAAAATGATAAGTTTCATCATCAGCCCCGGATTATAAAGGCCCGGAAGCGGACATACGGCGCTCATGTGGTGTGGCACCTTTTTGTTATGGCCGGAGCGGCCTGTCACTGGCTTTCAGTCTGGTCTCTCTGCCGTATCAGGTAAAGATTGGAATCCACCGTACCCTTTGCTATGCCTAATACGTGGGCTATTTCTTCATTTGTGGCTTCCATTCGCATAGTTTGGATACGTTTCCGCATGGAGATAAGCCGTTTCTGGGAAATTTCCACGCAGCGTTTCATTCTGTACCAGTGGGCAGAGTTGGGGGATGCGGCTTTTAGCCGTTTTTCAAATGCCAGACAGCGGTAGAACTGTCCGTGGATGCGTTCTTTCATTTCATTGATCGTTTCTTCCCGTTGAAGCCGCAGGACTCGCAGTTTGTCTATCATGCGGTAGAGCTCTTCTTTTTCCAGTCCCAGTGCCGGGGCGAGCCGGGCAAGACGGGTATCGGGAATATAATAGTAAGTCTTAAGGAGAAGCATTAAAACCTGGCGGGGATTTGATACTTTTGCCGGAGTGTGAATTTCTTCCAAATATTCGGGATCTTCCTCTTCGCAGACTGCCATTTCCTGCGCTTTGGCATCCCACCAGCTTCTTTCAGTAATCCGGTGTTCCTTCTTGCGCATACCGTACTCTCTGGCGGAAAGGCAGACAAGCGTAGTGATATATGTTTCAAAACTTGACCCTTGATCGCTATAGCGGTCTACTGCCCTGCTTAAACGGGGGTACAGCCAACTGATAAAATCGTCCCGGGAATCTGCGCTATGCCTGCCGGTGATAAAATGGTGGGGATTTTCCCGGATATACACAAAAATTTTTTCTTCCAGCGCTTCACGGCTCATGTAACCCTGGCGGTATTCCTGCAGTATGGTATCAAGATACTGCTCCCTATTACTCATAACGATGCTCCTCATACTATTGGGTATATGGGATACTATAGGGAGCGGCCGTGTTTCTTGATTGCATTTTTTTAAAAATAATGACTATAGTCATGTTTTTATATGTTGAAACATGACGCAAAAGCAGCGGCTATTCTTTCTTCCATTTCCGGAATGGTTCCCCGGATTTTAGTTCCTGCCGCATTTTTATGTCCCCCTCCGCCAAAATCTTTGGCAATGGCGGCAACGTCAACATGATCGCGTGAACGGAAACCTATGGTACATTCTTCCTGAGTTTCCTGCCGGATAAGAACCATCGCTTCCACTCCTTTTATGGATTGGAGGAGCTGATAAGTCATATCCGAGTCTCTGCTTTCAAGGCCGTATCGTTTTGTTTCTTCCAGCGTTTCGTTGGAAATAAGAAGCCTGCCATTATAGTAGGAATGGGTTTTTGCCAGCATGGCACCCATAAGAAGCCGTGAATTAAGGCTTTTTCCCCCGTATATCGCGGCAAAGGTCTTTTTGGGGCTGGCTCCGGCGCCGCAGAGCCTTGCGGCGGTTTCCAGCACCGCCTGACAGTATTCTCCGCCGTCCAGGTGGCGGAAAAATCCCGTATCGGTACAGAGCCCAAGAAAAAGAAGTTCCGCTTCTTCCGGAAGTATCTCCATATCCAGCGCCCGAAAGATTTTTTCCGTTAAAAACGTAACAGACGGCGCCTCGGGGTCAAGGAAAACCGCTTCTCCCCAGGGATTCTGCGTAGCATGGTGATCTACCGACGCAACGGGCATTCCGTCTATAGGCAGATCCCCCACCCGCTCCCGGTTGGTGCAATCCATTACCAGCACCCTCATGCCTTTGGCGGCGGCAGGGCAGGGGAGGAAGCGATCTTCATAGGGTTTTACTTCAATCCGCTTAAAGGGGCCGGCTGAACAGGGAAAAGCCTTTTTCCCCAGCCGCCGCAGGAGGGAAGTTATGGCAAGCTGGCTTCCCACACAATCGCCGTCCGGTTCTTTATGGCCTGCAACGATAAATTCTGTCCCGCTTTTTATAAATTCAATCAATGCTTCAGGTACGTTCATGGTCCTTCTTTGCTTTAAGCAGGGTAAACTGGCGGTCCTGCTTGTCCCTTTCCGGCCCGGTAATCCGGCGGCTGAAATCATAAAAAAGCCATCCGTCAAGACTTTCTTTACGGATGGCTTTTTGAAGCGGCGGTATTGCTCCGCTATTTTTGTTTGCCAATATCTATTGATTCCACTCCTTCAAACTTGTCATCCAGGTTAACATCGAAGGGAATATGGCCCCACGACTCATGGCTTGGGTTCTTGCTCACATAAAGCCGTACTGAATAGAATTTGCCCCCCTTATAGAAGACTGACATGGAAGGCAAGGTTCTGCCGGAAGGAAGATCAAGAAGTTCGGCTTTTCTGCTGTCGATACGGAACCATTCATAGGGTATATAAGCCTGACCCATCGAGAGGCCGCTCTGCCGGAATAAAACCACATAGCCTTTTCTGTAGGTGAATACCTTTTCTACGGGGACATTGACGTAATAAAAGTCGTTGTATGAATCGTTTCCCCCTCCCTGGTTTTGGGCTGTTACAGGCAGAACAGTCAGGGCTATAAAACCGGTAAAAACCAGCAATAATATCTTAGCTTTCTTTGTCATAATGCGCTCCTTTTCCCTTCTTTTACAAAGTAAACGATACGTTCAAGATAATTATATCACAAACAGCCCAGGGTTGCAAGCATAATCCCCTTAATTGTGTGTTTTCGGTTTTCCGCCTGATCCCAGACAAGGCTTTGCGGGCCGTCCAGTATATGTGGGGTAACTTCCTCCCCCCTGACGGCGGGAAGGCAATGGAGGAAAACTGTGTCCGTCCTGCCGGTTTTTACCATAAGGGCGGAATTAACCTGGTAAGGGGAGAGCAGGGCCGTTCTCTCAGCTTTTTTGTCCTCCTCCCCCATGGATGCCCAGACATCGGTATACAGGGCATCCGCCCCGATAACGCCGGAAATGTCCTCAGTAACGCGGAACCGCGCCCCGGACTTTGCCCGGAAGGGGGCGCATTTGGCGATCAAGCCTTCATCAGGGCACAGCGCCCTGGGGGTGATGATCGTAAAATGGACACCCAGTTTGGAACAGATCACCATAAGGGAGCGGGCTACATTGTTCCGTCCGTCCCCCACAAAGCACAGCGTTTTTCCTTCGCAGCGGCCAAAATTTTCCTCTAGTGTCATAATGTCTGCCAGGGCCTGGGTGGGGTGGAAATTGTCGGTCAAGCCGTTATAGACCGGTATGCCGGAAAATTGTGCAAGGGTTTCTACCGTAGACTGCTTAAAACCCCGGAATTGAATTGCGTTAAACATCCGGCCCAAAACACGGGCTGTATCTTCTATGGTTTCTTTGTCTCCAAGCTGAATATCCGCCGTGGAAAGATTCACCGGATGCCCCCCTTCTTCGCCAAATGCCGTTTCAAAGGAGCAGCGGGTACGGGTAGAGCGCTTTTCAAAAAGGAGGGCCAGGGTTTTTCCGGCAAAGCGTTGTTTTACCTTACCCCGCCTGCTTTCTTTTTTGACGTTTTTTGACAGGTCAAGCAAAAACCGGATTTCTTCAGGTTCCCAGTCCAGCCAGGTTAATAGGGATCGGCCTTTTATTTGGGTTTTGTAGTTCATTTTCCCATGATTCAGGAAAAAAGCGGTTTATGCAAGGGCGGACGCAGACGTTTGCATGAAAATATCCCTCATGTTACGCAAGAAAAATAATCCGGGTCCATCCGTCTTTATCTGTGTAATCCGTGGTTAAAAAAAGAGCGCTTTCCCGGCTAATTCCTTCATTATTCCTCCATTTTTGCCGAATATAGAAGCAAACTGCTTGTGCAAATTGTTGAAAATGTGTATAATTAAAGAGGTTTTTCTGCTCTTGGAAAAGCCTCTGGGATATGGGAGGTACCAGAATGAGTGATGATGATGGCCTTGATCTTGGCGGAGAAGATGTAGGCGGAGCAGACGGCGGCAAAAAGAGGGGCGGCCCCGGATTTTTACCAAATTTATTAAAATTTATCGCTATAGGGCTGGGAGCGCTGATCTTTATCGTTGCCGTAGTGGTGATTACGGTAAATATAATGAGCGGCAAGAGCGAATCCCAAACTTCCATGGACCCAACCTCCGAGTACATCGGAACCCGGCCCCAGTATGCAACCTTTACCCTTATAGGCCAGATAAATACACGTACCCGCGACCTAACCCATGCGGTAGTAGTGGATATGCTCATAGAGTACGATCTGAACAACAATGCGGCCCAGACCGAGCTTACCGGAAGGGTGAACCAGCTCCGTGACTTTACCCGGAATTACTTTGCCGGCAAGTACTCTAACGAACTGGAACCTGAAAACGAACAAAAGCTAAAACAGGAAATTCGGGAAATCCTTAATACCCGGTATCTTGATACGGCAAAAGTCAGGAATATTTTGTTTAATAAACTGGATGTGATGGAGTTGTAATTGACAGAAGTTCTGTCCCAGGACGAAATAGATCAACTACTCACCGCAATCAATGCCGGAGATACCGAGCCGGAGGTCTTTAAGCCCGCCGCCGATACCCGCAAAATCAAAATCTACGACTTTAAGCGCCCTGACAAATTCTCCAAAGAACAAATCCGTACCGTCTCCATCATGCACGAAACGTTTGCGCGCCTCACCACCACAAGCCTTTCCGCCCAGCTCCGTTCCATGGTTCATGTTCACGTCGCGTCGGTGGATCAGCTTACTTACGAGGAATTTATCCGTTCCATACCAACTCCCACCACGCTTGCCATCGTCAACATGGACCCGCTAAAGGGGAACGCCATTCTGGAAATAGACCCCGCGGTAACGTTTTCCATAATAGACCGGCTTTTTGGCGGGAGCGGGGAGGGAACCAAGACGCAGCATGAGCTTACCGACATAGAGAGCGCCGTCATGGAAGGGATCATCGTGCGGATACTGGGGAACATGAGGGAAGCGTGGACACAGGTAATAGACCTGCGGCCCCGGCTGGGGCAGATAGACACGAACCCGCAGTTTGCCCAGATAGTACCGCCGACGGACATGGTAGTGCTGGTAACGCTGGAGACCAAAGTGGGGGATGTGGAAGGGATGATGAACTTTTGCATTCCCTATCTGACCATAGAACCGATAGTAAACAAACTTTCCGTTCAGTTCTGGTATTCTTCCGCCCGGCGTACAAGCACAACAGAAAACCTTACCGTGTTAAAGGACAAGCTTTCAGTCGTCGATGTTAATGTAGTAGCGGAAATAGGTAAAATTGATATTCCCGTCAGGGATGTTCTTTCTTTACGTACCGGCGACGTGGTCCGGCTTTACAATGTGCAGATAGGGGAACCCTTTGCGCTGAATGTGGGAAACAAAACAAAGTTTCTGTGCCGGCCCGGCGTAATTGGCAAAAAAATGGCTGTCCAGGTTGTCAAAAAGATTGCGGATTTTGAACATGAAGGGTTTGAAGAACTTGAGTCAGAAGGGGAGGGATTGTTATGAGAGGTTATTATGAGTGATGGCGCTCTTTCTCAGGATGAAATAGACGCCCTGTTAGCGGGTGTGGATTCAACGTCTCTTGGAATATCACCGGCTCCGGCGGCGGCTCCGTCAGGTTCGGAAGATGAACGGAAGGCCATTCAGGGTTTTCTTTCCGGTACGGTAGATGCCCAGTCATCTAATTTGTCCATGATGACAGGCCGGGATGTTAAGTTTCAGGGCCCCAATGTATCGGCCATGAGCCGGGATCTGCTTTTGCAGCAGCTTCCCGACATGGTAACCACCGTCAAGGCGGATTTTAATTCAGGCTTTCCCGGGGAACACAGCTTCCTTTTTCCGGAGGAGACCGCCAGAGCCGTAGCGGCCCTGATGAATAAAGAGGAAACCATAGAGCTTGATGAAATGGCTATGTCCGTGCTGGGGGAAGTGGTTTCCCAGCTTGTGGGTTCCCAAATTACCGCCCTTACTGACAAAACGAAGAATAAATCAATTTCTTCGGTTTCTCCGGAGGCGGCCAATGTACCCAAAGCGGTGGCGGCCCTTCCGGGCGGAAGCTTTATGTGCGCCGTCTATCAGCTTAATCTGGGGGATGGCCGGAACCACCAGCTTTGGGAAGTTTACGGCCCTTCTGTTTCACAGGATATTGCCAACGCGTTAAGCGGCAAAGGTAACGGAGCGGCCGCTCAGGGCGGGTTTGGCGGAATGGATATGGGCGCCATGTCCGGTATGGGCGCTATGCCAAATATGGGGATGCCAAATATGGGAATGCCTGCCATGGGAATGGCCGCCATGGGAGGAGGTATGTCTATGGGGGGAATGCAGGGAATGGGCGGCATGATGCCCATGGGGGCCAATGTACAGGCTGTTCAGTTTCCTAACCTAATGCATCAGGCAACGGCCCAGGAGCAGGGCAATATAAGCCTTATTATGGACGTGTACATGGAAATGACCGTCGAACTGGGGCGTACCAGAAAGCTCATTAAAGAAATCCTGGGTATGGGAGAAGGAACGATCATAGAATTGGACAAGCTGGCCGGTGAACC
>JAITCP010000157.1 GCA_031283025.1 Spirochaetaceae bacterium
TAATAAGGAAATGGTATTAAACCAGACGGTATAATAAATTTCCTATCGATCGAACCTCCGTTCCAGTACAACCCAACGCTAAAGATACCGCAGGG
This sequence comes from Spirochaetaceae bacterium, assembly GCA_031283025.1. GTDB lineage: Bacteria > Spirochaetota > Spirochaetia > Treponematales > Breznakiellaceae > WRIV01. Next base: position 96 of record JAITCP010000157.1, read on the forward strand.
CTCTGCCCTGCGGAGGTTCATTTCCAAATAATAGACTTGTTCAAGAACCCGGTTGGTTCTTGAACAAGTTAAGCAAAATACGGTGTATTTTGCAGTTTTAATAGGAAGTTGTTCAAAAACTGAAGTTTTTGAACAACTCTAATAATAATTGGTCAATTATTATTATTGCAGAAAATAAAACCGTATCCGGTGCCATAAGGCACACCAACACAAAAATGGTTTTCTTCTTTATGGTGTTTCTCCATCGCGGGGCAAAACCGGTGCCTGACACATCCCCGGCAGAACTCAGGGGCGCACCAGCCGAAAACCGAAGTTGTTGTTCCGTCCGTACGGGTAGTTGCCGTACCGATAGACCGAGCGCGCGTAGGAATCAACGTAGCCCCAGCCCCCGCCGCGAAGCATCCGGGACGACCCAGAAGCCGGGCCCGCCGGATCAGTTTGCGCATTGCTCGCATAACTCCCGTACCAATCCCAGCACCACTCAAACACGTTCCCACTCATGTCGTACAAGCCAAGCCCGTTGGCCGTCTTCTTCCCTACTTCATGTGTCATGCTGTTGCTATATCCGCTATACCAACCCACATCATTCAAGTCGTCGCTCCCCGAATACGTGTAGTTCCCCGGCGAACCGTTGCCGCCTTTAGCCGCATACTCCCACTGCGCCTCAGTAGGCAAACGGTAGCCGGTGGCCGTGCTGTTCAGCGTTACAGTCCATTTTAAGTCGTCATGGTCGTTGGTGTTATTCGGGTCTTTGTTTACCTTGTCTATAGAGTAGTAGGGGCTTAACCCTTCCTGTATGCTCAAGGCATTACAGAACTCAATAGCGTCGTACCAACTGACACATTCCACCGGGCGGTTCCCCTGCACCTCCCCGCTGGCGGGGTTGGAACTAAAATTGCTGGGATTGCTCCCCATCACCGCCTGATACTGCGCCTGCGTTACCTGATACCTGCCCATGTAAAAACCTTGTGTCAGTGTTACCGTGTGTACAGGCCTTTCATCGTCCCAGCCATCACTTGTGTCGGGATTCCCCATCTGGAAACTGCCGCCAGGTACAAAGACCATTGCAATAAATGCGTATACCGTAACGGCTTTAGCCCCGCCGGTAATAGTATAGCCGGACTTGGATACCGCAACGCTAACACTGCCCCCCGCCGTTATGCCGCTTACAGCAAGGTCGTAAACCCCCGTGCCGGTTCTGGTCAGGCTTCCTTTAACCGCTCCGGTAGAACCGCTGGTCAGGGTAATATCCGCCGCGCTTAAGCCGGTAATGTCCTTGTCAAAAGTTAAAGTGAGTTTAGTGGTAGTTGCCGTGGATGACCCGTCCGCCGTCAAATTGGCAAACGTTACCGGAGTACTGCCCGGATCGCTGGTACTCGGGCGCACCAGCCGGACGCCGAAGCCGCCGTCCCGGGAGTTCGGGTCGTGGTGGTCCCGACAGACCGAACGCGCGAAGGAAGCACTGCTGCCCCAGCCCCCGCCGCGTATCACCCGGCCCGACCCAGAAGCCGCTCCAACAGGATCAGTCTGCGCAACGCTCGTATAGCCCCCGTACCAATCCCAGCACCACTCATACACGTTCCCGCTCATGTCGTAAATGCCAAGTCCGTTGGGTGCCTTCGTCCCTACTGCTTTACTTCCGTAAGCGCTGGTTCCAGAACTGCCGTTATTGCCTGAATACCACGCCACCTCGTTTATATCGTTGCTCCCCGAATACGTGTAGTTCCCCGGCGTACCGTTGCCGCCTTTAGCCGCATACTCCCATTGCGCTTCTGTGGGCAAACGGTAGCCGGTGGAACTGCTCACAATCTCCGCCAAGTTCCATGTGCTGTTGCTGGTTGTTGTAGGCACGGCCCCCCAATCCGCAGGGTTCGTGCTCCCCGATATGCGGTATGCCGGAGTAAAGCCCTCGGCAATGCTCAGTTTGTTGCAGAATACTATCGCGTCGTACCAACTGACTGTCTCCACCGGGCGGTTCCCCTGTACCTCCCCGCTGGCGGGATTGGAATTAAAATAGCTGGGATTGCTCCCCATCACCGCCTGATACTGCGCCTGCGTTACCTGATACCTGCCCATGTAAAAGCCTTGTGTCAGCGTTACCGTGTGTACCGGTGTTTCATCGCCGCTCCCGGCGGTTCCCAATTCCTTCCCCATCTCGAAATTGCCGCCGGGGACGGGGACCATTGCTATGTTCAGGTGTGTTTCCGTATGCTCCGCGTCATTGGCACAGGTTTTTGTTTCTATGCCTTGCAGGGTTGTCTGCGTCCATGCGCCCCAGTTATGGCCGGGCGCAGGTATGGCGCGTGGTTCGGTGTGTGCCGCGTCATGGGCGCAGGTTCCTGTTTCTATGCCCGGCGTGGTGCAGGTTGCGGGGGTGGTTGCCGTCCAGTTGCCGTAATCGTGTCCAAGCGCGTTTATGGTTTGGGTTTCATAGTGGTCTGCTTTTTCAGGACAGGTTCTTTTTTCTTCTCCTGCGGCGGTACACGTTGCGGGGGTGGTAACCGTCCAGTTACCCCATTCGTGAGTGTGGGTACTTGCGGCTACAGCGCGGGTTTCTGTATGCGCCGCATTATAAGCGCAGGTTCTGGTTTCCCAGCCGTCTTCTGTTTCTGTGGGGGCTTGTGTCTGCGTCCATTCGCTCCAACCGTGGGCTATTGGGTTAATGGTCGTGTAGCTTATCGTGGTGTGCGCCGCGTCATAGATGCAAATGCCGGTTTCCTGGCCCGGTGTTGTACAGGTAGCTTGTGTTGTTACCATCCAGCCGCTCCAGACGTGCCCAAGCGCGGCGGCCCCGGCGCGGGTTTCGGTGTGTGCCACGTTGAGCAAGCAAAACCTTTTTTCTTCCCCCGCCGTTGTACAGGTTGCAGGGGTTGTTACTGTCCAGTCGCCCCATTCGTGGATATGGTTAAGCGCCACTATGTAGCGGGTTTCTGTGTGCGCCGCGTCAAGGGCGCAGGTTCTGGTTTCCTCGCCGTCTTCGGTTTCGGTCGGCGGTATTGTTACTACCCATGCGCCCCATTCGTGGACGTGGGCGGCCCACCGCGCGTACAGGGTAACCGTCTCTGTCGGCGTATAGGAAGAACCCGCATTGTAATTGGTTCCCGTGCCGTCTGCCCTGGTGTTCCAGCCGCCGAAAGCGCAGCCGCTTTTGGTAAGCCCGCTGCCGCCGGGCAGGGTTACGCTCTCCCCTGCCTTAACCTTCTGCGCGGCGGGTGCCGGCCCCGTCCCGCCGTTGATGTGGTAGGTTACGGTTTTCGGGGCAAGCGGCTCCAGTAACTTTGCCATTATGGGGTTTCCGCACGTGTTAAAGGCAAAGAGCAATGAACATAGAAATAGAATATGAAATAACCGGCGTACTACTAAGTGAAACGCGCTGGTTTGGCTTATGTTACGTAAAGATAAATAATGGGACATCCTTAATTCACCTCCTGTAATTATCAATATAGCCGATACGATTGCCGTATTGGTCTTTCATTGTGCCGTCGCTTTCTATGCGGCCAGTACGATTACCGTATTGGTCTTTCATTGTGCCGTCGCTTTCTATGCGGCCAGTACGGTTGCCGTATTGGTCTTTTATTGTGCCATCGTTTTCTATACGGCTAATACGATTACCGTATTGGTCTTTTCTTGTGCCGTCATCTTCCAGACGGCCAATAAGATTGCCATACTGATCTTTAATGTTCATTGTCGTCTTTGCCCCCCGGTGTTTCCCTTTTTATCATTTCACGAATTTCATTCAGAGATGCCGTTATTTCATATAAAGATTCCTGAATTATTTCTTGCTCGTCTTCTTTGTCATATAGCTCTGCATGGAGTTCTCCGTCGTTTTCATCACGTATTTTCAGGAGTTTAAAATTTTCCGGAGAGTCACGGGGACCAACAAGCAAACACTCACAATTGTCGATTATTTTGTTACAAATAACAAGGTATTGCTTATTATTTAATGTCAGCCAGTATCCCATTAAATTCATTATCTGCAGAGTTGCTTTGGCTCCTTTATGTGCGGGGTCTAATTGCAAAGCCTTCTCCAAATCGGGACGTGCAAGTCTCTCCTGGCTTGTACGGCGGTATCCTTCACTGCGGCGATAGTAATATTCGGCATTATCCGGATCGTACAAAATCGCCTTACTAAAGTCGGTAATGGCGGAATCCCATTGCTCTTTCCTGTTATATGCAAGGCCGCGGTTATAATAAGTATCGGCATCGCTTGAGTTAAGCGCAATTGCCTTGCTATAGTCAGAAATTGCCGCATCTGTTTCCTGTGCATCTATCATCCGGCGTATGTCCGGCCTTCTTTTATACAGGCCGCCAAACGCTGCAGATACTCTCAACGACGCAAAGGCCGGGATGGACGCGGAGGATTCTATCTGTTTCTTCGCTTTACTGAAACATTCAAAGGCCTTCGCGTAATCACCGGTATCATATACGGCCTCGATCTGTTGGATCAGGCTGTCCGTCTCATTCTCTGTTGTTTTATCCATCTCTGCCATAAAAACCTCTTTTAATAATTGCAGTAACGTTTATGCAGGCCGCTTGCCGTGCTTTTTTTCAAAGTCAAAGCCGGTAACTGAGTCATTGCCATAAAGGCTCCTGTTACCGGTTTAGCAGACACCTTACTTTCCCCTATAGTTGCTGCCGCTTGCCCATGCTTCATAGTTACCGCAAGTCTTACATCTCGTGTCAGACTTGCATTTTTGGTCACGGGTGCCTGAAGCCGGTGTAGTTTCCGACAGGTAACATTTGTCGCTTGGGTGGTCGTAGAAAGGACACGATCCCGGTACGGCGCGTGGTCTGTTCATGGTTATACCTCCTATGTTTTTTGCGTTTAATGCCCGCACGGCAAGTTTTTATGAAACAATTGTGCCTTGCAAACAAAGTACACAAGGCAAAAACGGTACCTGACGCCGTTGCACAACCTTCGTTAAAAAAAGGGAAATCCAGAATTGCCGCATTTCTCCGCTTTAGCCATCTCAATAAGTCCCTTCGCGTTGGGGTCGTCTGGTTTGTATATAAACACTTTATTCCAATCTGCGATGGCTTCTTCACTTTTTCCTTTTTTATAATACGCAACGCCGCGTTCCATATAAGCGCGGCCAAGACCGACATTAGCAGCATTGTTATCCTGATTGTACTTCTTGTTGAGGCGGATCAGTTCCTCGAAGTCTGCGATAGCTTCGTCGAAATCACCGTTATCTAAATACGCATTACCTCTTTTTTTAAAGGCAAGAGGGTAATCCGGCTCATTTTTTATAGCCTTGCTATAGTCCGCAATAGCCCGGGATCGCTCTCCTTTGGATTCAGAAATCAGGCCCCTTATGTAATAGAAAATAGAAAGTTTGCTCTCTTCTGTACATTCCGCGATTGCCTTGTCAATGTCTTCTACTTTTATCCCCATAGACTCCGCCCTGTCTTTGGCTTCATTTGCCAACAATTGGGATGTCTGTTTATTCGCTGCCGTTATGGCAAGTTCTCGAACCTCTTGATTATCAGGCTGGAGTATCAGGGCAACTCCAAACATCTCGATTGCCTGTAGGTATTCTTCTTTGTTGAGAAACTTCTTACCTTCTCTCAAATAACCATCAAAATCCATAAAAATCCTCCTTAAAAGCAAAACTTTCTAAACAGCCGGTGTGTGCCCATACAGGCGCATCCGGCAATTAATGCAAGCGATGGTGCTTCTGCGTTGCCATGACATCGTTTAAATTTTATGCGTATTCCAACTTCCGCATGATGGGCATTGCCCGCGTCCGCCCATAAAACATTTATGGCACGAATCACAGGCATAATTATCAATACCCTCGTACATTTTTCTTGCTGTCTCCCCAACGGCATTGTACAGGCTTTGGCCTGCACCCGTTCCTTCTTCATACTCTTTCATCTTTTCCCATTCATCAAATTCCATAAAACGCCCCTTTCGTAGTTTATCCTCATTGCGGAGTTTTTTATTTTATAAACAGCCGGTTTAACTTCATACTTGTTATATGCCGTTTTTTTGCGTATCTTCGGATCATGAATTCAGGTCATCGGCTTTGTCGGGTTTTTTTACTCCTTTCAGCCCTTTCAGCGGGAGTCATCCTCTTTAAATATTCAACGTCTTCCCGTGATATACCAGCAATCAAAATCATCCCAGAACAATAGCCAGCAATCTCACCTGGCTCTAGAACAAGTTGTACAAGATCATCGTTTATATATTTTTTAACCAAATCTAATACAACTTGAGACAATTTGTATCTGTCACTACATTTGCTTAGAGGCCCCCTGATCACCCCCTTAGCACCACTTCCTAGCGGAAAATCAGGTTCTGGTTCTTTTATAAACCAGAGTTCATAGCATGCAAAAAGTGATCCTGCTTTAGCCGGATACCCATACCCCGACGAATCCACTACCCGATCTTGTTCCAGTGGAGACGCTGCTTCAAGGTCGTTCATTATTTTTTGGGCGATTTCTTGTGGGTTACAATAAGGCAAAACTTGACTTTCAAGCCTATTTTGCTCTTCTTGTAAATTTGACACCAATTTTTCAAAATCCATAAAAATCCTCCTTAAAAAACAAAACTTTATCAACAGCCGGTGTGCGCCCATACGGGCGCATCCGGCAATTAATGCAAGCGATGGTGTTTCTGCGTTGCCATGACACCATTTAAATTTTATGCGTATTCCAACTTCCGCATGATGGGCATTGCCCGCGTCCGCCCATAAAACATTTATGACACGAATCACAGGCATAATTATCAATACCCTCGTACTGTTTTCTTACTGTCTCCCCAACGGCATCGTACAGGCTTTGGCATGCACCTCTTCCTTCTTCATATTCATCAAATTCCATAAAACGCTCCTTTCGTAGTTTATCCTCATTGCGGAGTTTTTTATTTTACAAACAGCCGGTTTAGCTTCGCACGAAACCGTCCGGCGGCCTAACACAACAAATACATTTTTACCGCATTCCCTTTTTGCTAAAACCGCCGGCAGGCACGGACCGAATATGTATTACTCTTCCTACCACCGTCATACGAATAGCCCCTCTGATTGCCGTCTTTAAACAATTGCGCCCATGCCGCATCCTCATTGTACTGTGTCGAAGACCAATACCACTCATCAGAAAAATTTCCCACATCTCTTATCATTTTTAGATTGATATACATCAAATCCAGTTCGTTCTTGCTGGGTAAAAACCAGTCCTGGTATCCTCCCAGGCTGAATTGCTGGCACATCATGGCCGCCCTGCAATTGGCCCTACTTGCTATCTGTGTATTTTCCCTGCCGCTGCCTATGCTGTCCTTAGTCCCGCTTATATCTGTGACACTTGACTGCCATTGCGTTTTGCCCAGGTCACGAGGCGCCGCCTCCAGATACCGCCAGTCGTCTGAGTTGTTTCCCTTGTCGTAGAAGACGATCCCTCCCGCCGGGCCCCTGTCGCCGATTTTGTAAGCTACAGGGGCTGAAGGAGTTGCCGGAGTGGCAGGCGCTTGAACTGGAGCAGGAGTCTGGGCAGGCGTAGTCTGCGCCGGAATAGGGGCTGGAACGGATGTTCTGCTCCCTCCTCCGCTTGTACCGGAGGCCGTGCCGCTGCCATAACCGGTAGCTTTGCTGTTCACCAGCGCTGTAACCGTGGGGCTGTTGGGGATGTTCCGGTTGAACTGGCCTTCAATCTGGGCGCTCTGCACATTCAATGCCCTGACCCGCAGGCGGTACAAATCGCCTATTCGGGAAACCGCGCCGGAAATAATGATCTGCGCCCCCACCATGCGGCCCAGGGATTGGGCGGTTGCGTCGTCTACCTCGCCGGACATCTGGAAATCCAGTTCCGCCCGGATAGTGTTAAGCTGCTGCCGGTCAACCACGGAAAAAATCCGGTCATTTACCGTGTTGGCGATAAGTTCGTCAATAATGTACTCCGACAGGGCCGGATAATCCGACTGAACGTTGAGGATCATCAGCTTGTTGCCCTTTGGAAGCTGCTTGTTAAGGTAATTCGATGTTTCCCTGACTGCCGCGTCCAACTCATCCGGCGGTGTAACGGTTTGTGCGGAGACGGGAGACGGACTGCCGCCGCAAGTTGAAAGAACGACACAGAATGCGGCGACCGCAAGAATAAAATGTTTTCCGTTTTTCATACAATAAACTCCTTTTTTACGCCGCCGTAAGGCGGGCGGGCGACACCCGCAATATATAAAAAAATCTTTTGCGCCAACGGCGCATTATATATTAGAGTTATTCAAAAACTTCAGTTTTTGAATAATTCTATTCTTAAAAAATTAAGAATCATGTTGTTTAAGCCTCATGGCATATTCCTCATTCCCCAGGAATTTCTCACAAAGGAGGGGTTTACATTTTTTTATGTTTCCTGTATTTTAATCGGCGGCTTTATAAATACATTGAAAACTTTGCTGTTGTTATTAATTTCAAACTCCAATTTATCATAGTCATTGTTAAAAGAAGCAGAAATTATATGTTTGCCGTTTTCAATTTTAATGATTTTTTCCTCACCATTTTCCAATTGAAAACTTTGATTATCAAGCCTTATATCAGCCAATAACGCCGATCCAATAACGCTCTTTAATCGAATAATTTTTATTTGGTTGTTTGGCAAAGGAATGACTGGATCACTTTTTTTGGATTCATTGTTTTTCCCTTCCCTTTGATTATCAACTGAAATATCATTTATTCCTAAATGCTTTTTTAACAATGCAGTTTGTTCTTCTGTGTTTTTTTCTATGCTAAGAATGGTTGTAATAAACCCTCCGCCAACAATATCTGTCAAAAGTCCGCAGAGTGAACCAATTATTACCCCCAAAAAAGCATACTCGCCAGCCTTCCCATTTAACTGGCCAAGATAATAACCAACAATCCCTCCGGCGATGGCGGACAGAATCAAGTTAATCCAAAGAATCACAACAATGCCATTACGAAAAGCCTTTTTTACAAAATCCAACATACAATTCCTTTTACGTTTAAAGTCCGTTTGACTATTAATTAGAGTTTGTCCATAATGTAGACACATTATGGACCCGGACTGGTAGTCCGCGACTGCCTTATAAATCACATTTTCGCAGCATAAAAGCTGCGAAAATGCAAGGTCTGGCCGCAAAGCAACCGACTTTTTGGACAGACACTAATTAGCGCCAACGGCGCATTTCATACCTTACTGCTTTACACCCCGGCGGAAATCAATGTCGGCTTTGCCGTTTGTAATCTGCACATTCTTGAACAGGAAGTGATCTTGATAAGGGCTCAAACCTATGGTTATGAAAGATAAGGCAGAAGTCCTTTCTTTGCCGTTGCCTAAATGAACCATAATATCCTTTGCTCCGGTAAAGGTGTAGGATATATATTTGTCACCTTCTTTCGGATAAATCTTGCCCGTTATGGTGCCGTTACTGACGGTTAAGTTACGCAAAGGCGTATCCACTACAGCGGTAGCGGAGAGGCCCTTCCACCCAATATCAATTTCAGCCTCGCGTCCGTTGTACTCGGCGGGAATATCGGTAACGGTTATGTAACCGGCCTTTGCCGCATTGTTCCACTGCACCGCCGCCACGCCGTTCTCGAATGTTACCGATTCGAAGACGGCATCGGTACCCATACTAAGCCCACCAGAAGTAGAATAGAAGCGGATTTCGATAGCGGGGACGGTATCATTGCCGGCGTAGCCATCGGGCTTGCTAAAGGGGTTGGACAAAAGCGATTTGGCATAATATATCAGCAGTTTGACTTCGCCATTCTTGACAGCCGTGTCTTCAACAGTAATATCGGATTTTTTCCCTTGGTTGTTGGTGACGGAGATACGGAATACATTCCATGAGACTAATTTGCCCTCGTACTCCGCAGGGATGCCGGTAATGGTCAAGGTTCCCGGGGGCGCTGTCTCGCCGCCGCCCATACTGGCGCATCCGATAAAAATACATACCGCTATAGTGAGCGGTAATCCGATTGTAAACAGTTTGTTTTTCACAACTGTCTCCTTTTTCCGGCCTTAAAACCGGGTAATTGTTTGCCGCCCATACGGGCAACAATAAACTCAGGCCCCAGTAAGAAGCCAATAGACTTGTTCAAGAACCCGGTTGGTTCTTGAACAAGTTAAGCAAAATACTGCGTATTTTGCAGTTTTTAATAGGAAGTTGTTCAGAAACTGAAGTTTCTAAACAACTCTAATGGTTTACAGTGTTAAATACCTCTGTTTCAGGATTTGAGCTTTGTGCCGCCGTCAGATGCCTTTTTTCGATTTTCACGGGTTACCGTAATAACTGTTTTGTTCCCGTGTTTTTCCGTATTAACCGCCTTTAGGCCAAGCTCTTTTAGGGCTATTTCCATAGGTTTGTAGCGGCCATTGTTGTAATATTTCATAAAAACTCCCTTGCTATGCTATAATAGCATTAAATATTCTATTATAGCAAGTAATTATGGTGAAAATCTAACTGAAAAAAATGACAAACCCCGCCGCAGAGCGGCTAAACTTGACCCATCAGGTAGTATGCAAAACAACATATTAATGACGAAATACCGCATATTTGAGTATTTGTCAATTACAGTATGCTATTTAGCTCCATATTATAGTTATGGTTTTCAAGGATAACCTGAAATCAGAACTTTCCTATAAAAATGTAATGGTCAAGGAACTTGCGGCAGTAACGGGGATAAGCAAAAAGACGCTTGATAATTACCTTAACGTCCGGGGGAATATGCCCTCCGCCGATGTTGCAGTCAAAATCGCCCAGGCATTGGGGGTTACGGTGGAATACCTCGTAACGGGCGAGGAAATAACCCCTGCCAGACTGTCTCAAGGCCCCGAAATTAAGGAATTAATACAGGATTTTAAGCAGTTAAACGGGGAAGACCGGCAATTGATCAAGGACATACTACAATTACTTAAGGCCAAAGAGAAAAAGAATACCCAGTAACAGGTACGCCGCGTTCTTCCGGTTAATGCCCCTTGCGCTGAAAATTTATTGGTTTTATGCGAAACTTTATGTACGTTATGGAACAGACTTACGGAGAACGGCTGGCGGCCGCATTGAAACTCAGGAAATTAAAACAGGCGGATTTAGCCAAACAACTCAAAATCGCTCAAACCGCTGTTTCCAAAATCATCAACGGAGCCCAATATCTTGATTTTGATTTAGCGGTAAAAGCCTGTGAAATTCTGGAAATTTCCCTGAATTGGCTGGCCTATGGTACAGACAAGGAGCCCAAACAGCCATATTATCGTGATCCTGAAAGACAACGGATTGAATATCTAATGTCCATAATGGAAAAAGCGGAATACCCTCTGGTTATTGTGGCCATGGAAGAAATAATTGAGATAAGATTTAAGGATTCCGCGGCAAAAACCGGTAATCGTTAGCGCAGTACCGTCCGGGGGTTAATGGAAGAACCGTTCTTGTATACCGTAAAATGGAGGTGTGGGCCGGTACTCTGCCCGGTGCTGCCCACATACCCGATGATATCATCTGTAGTTACATAGGTTCCGCCTCTGGTGGCGAAAGACTCCATGTGGCCGTAAAGGGTACGGTAACCGCCGGAGTGGTTAATGAGCACAAAATTACCGTATACATTGTCATAGCCTACAGAAATAACCTGCCCGGCCATTGCGGCTTTTATGGGAGTTCCGGTTGTCGCAGCTATATCCAGCCCGTCATGGAGAGAGCGGCCTCCGGAAATGGGATTACGGCGATAGCCGTAATAAGAGGTAATTCGCCCTTGAACCGGCCATACCATGATATAATTGCTAACTACGCTGCCGCCGTTGCTGCTGCTGCTAACTACCCGTTCTTCCTCCCATGCGATAGTTGCACCCGGAATGAAAAGATTGGTATTGGGATTAATATTGTCTGAAAAAAGTTCGTTGGCTACCCGAATTTCGACAATCTCTGCCTTATGTTTTGTCGCAATTCCGCTGAGGGTATCCCCTTTTTTTACAACATAGAACACCCCATCCTGATTGGGTACCCGAAGCACCTTGCCTATTTGCAAAGTTCTGCTGTTTTTTATGTTGTTTACTGCCATTAAGGTGCTGGTAGAAAGCCCGAATTGTTGGGCTACACCCCCCGGTACATCGCCTTCTTTAACCGTGTAAGAAGAAAAGAGCAGCATCTTGGGCTGGTTTAACTCTTTTGGTTCGGACAATCCTTCAGTTTCCAGAGAAACAAGCTCAACCGGAACATCCCTGTCCGGGCCGCCGATACCTTCTTCAGAGATAATTTCCGGGGCAGGGACACTCTTTCCCTGTCCTACAAGCAAGAAAAATACCAATATTATTCCTGCCGTGCCCATGACAACCTTTACCGCCCTCATGGTAATAGCAAATCTTTTAAAAAGAATCAACATTTTATTCCTGTTTGGGCATAAAACATACCCTTCGTATTATTTCGGCACATTATACTATAAACTATAACATATACATTGTACCACATCTTAATTTGTTTGGGAAGCCCCCTGCGTACATTTTACAGCTATTTTTACCGGTTTTCAAACAAATTCAACATATCCCGGATTTCTGCCGCCCTTTCATAGTTTTCCATGGCGATTACTTCGTCCAATTCCGCTTTTAGCAGCCTTTTTTGGGTTTCCTGGTCTGCCTGAACCGATCCGGTCAGGTCTTCTGCCAGTATGCCCACTTCATTTACCACCTTTTCAGCAATATATATCGGACATTTGCATCGAACCGCTAAAGCCAGGGCGTCGGAAGGCCGGGAATCCAGCGTTAAGCGCCCTCCTGCGGGTTTGGAAAATACCATCCGCCCATAAAATGTATTATCTTTTAGTTCTGTTATTTCTACACAGATAAGTTTGAAGTCCGCTGTTTTGGTCAGATTGTGGAGTAAATCTATCGTTAATGGCCGGGATACAGTAACTCCGCCAAAACCAATAAGTATGGCATGGGCCTCCGCTTGGCCTATAAAGACGGGCACCGAAAATTCTGATTCCAGGGGCTTTATTAGCACTACATACCCGTCTCCCGTTTCTGCTATACCCCAGATTTCTGCTTCTAACATTACAATAACCGCTCCGTTAATCCCGTAAGGAGTTTTTTTGCGCCGGCGTTTTCCGCCGGAAGTTCGGAAAAAAATGCTCCTGCCTGGTTTATTAAGGCTTTTCCCTGCCTTTCCGCTTCTGCTAAAATGCCAGCTTCTTCCAGCGCTCCGGCTAATGCTTCCACTTCCGGAACAGTTGCCCCCCCCGCTTTGGCGGCCATGAAACAGCGAGAGACAAATTCCGCCCGTTGAATCCGCTTTACTCCGGCATCCGGGCCTGTGCCGCTTCCATGCAAAAACAGAAGCACCGGCAGGCTTTTCTTCCCCTCAACCACATCATCTCCACGCGTTTTCCCCGGAATTCCGGTACTTAAGTTTTTCACGTCGTCAAGGATTTGAAAGCCCACTCCAAGTTTTTGGGCTGCTTCACCAAGGGATGCGGTAAGGCTCTCGTCAGGAATTGTGTTTTGAACGGCTCCGGCAATTTCTGCTCCCAGAAGAGCGGCAAACCGTGCAAGACAGCCCGTTTTGAGGCCGCACATAAGCATATAATCTTCCAGGGAAGGAGTAAAGGCCGGATCCCGGTGCCAGGCAATATCCATGGATTGTCCCAAGTGGAGTAAGCGTAAATGAGCAGCGTAGAGTTTCCAGATACGAATTTGTGCCTGGGGTTCACCGTTCCAATTTTCCAAATCCATAAAGGGCAAGAAGTAAAGAAAAGAACCTGAGTTGATCGCCGTGTCGTTTCCGTACAGTAGGTGGATTGCCGCCTTACCCCGCCGCTCGGTGGACTCGTCTTCAAGATCGTCATGAATTAAACTTGCATTATGAGGAAATTCTACCAATCCTAGCAAGGGTATCGCCGCATCACCACCGCCCAGAGCCTGGCAAATCAAGTGGGCCAACAGAGGCCGCCAGCGTTTTCCTCCACGACTAAAAAGGTCAAGCCCCGGCTCCAGCAGTTCCCTGGCGAGTTCCGGCCTTGGGCTAATGTTTGGAAACATTTTAACCCACCAGGAAGCATCAGGGGTTTGTGGAAGCGTTTTATTAAGGGAGGCTTCTATTTTTTGGAGCTCTGTGGTATACTCCCTATCCATAAATTAAATGTATCATGGCATCTTATGAAAAGCCAGATTTTTGGGCGCTTAAAGCTCAAAAAGAAGGGTATCCTGCCCGTTCGGTTTACAAACTCAAGGAAATCGATGACAAGTATCATCTTTTTAAACCGGGAACAAGCCGGCTTGTTCCAGGCTTGCCTGAGCCGGGTATACGGATTTTAGAGTTGGGCGCTGCTCCGGGAAGCTGGAGCCTCTATGTGCTGCGCTTGTACGCAAAAACCGGAAAACCAGCCGCTTTGCCCGGGGGCAGGTCTGGTTCCGCAGAAAATGCTATCTTACTGGCGGCGGCGGATTTACTTCCCCTTTCCCGGCGTTTTGACGGCGGTCTCTTTGACCGGAAGGATTTTTTCTTTATTCAGGGCGATTTTACGGAGAGTGCGGTAAAGGGCGAACTTACCCGCCGGGGGCCCTATACAACGATTATCAGTGATGCTGCTCCCGCAACAACCGGCATCCGGACCGTAGACACCCTGCGCTCGCTGGCCCTGGCGGAGGAAGTTGTTTTGTCCTATGCGGAAAAAAGCCTTGCGCCCGGTGGGAATTTGGCGCTCAAGGTTTTTCAGGGGGCGGACACCGCTGCCCTGCTCAAACGGCTAAGGGAGCAATTTAATAACGTAAAAAGTTTTAAACCTGTCGCCTGCCGCAGTGATTCCTTTGAAACGTATTATATCGGGCTTGGAAAAAGGTAATAGGAAGTTATTTGAAAACTGAAATTTCAAAATAACTCTAATATGTACACCGATGTAAAAAACGGTTATACTTTATGATAGACAGGATTATAAAAGACTATTTTTAAAAAGTCGATTATGGAGGTTTTTATGTGTAAATTGTTTTTTTCCGGGAATATGCGAAGAATTTATACGTTGGGAATTTTTTTGATCTGCGGGCTGCTGTTAATCAGCGCGGATGATTGTGAAAGTATGTATTTGGAAGAATTGCAGATGTCCCAAGCTCAGGCTGGTTATGGGCAAGGTTCCACCGCCCCAACGGTTTCTGCAACACCAGTGGTTGCCGCCGCACCGGCTGCCATCGAACCAGCCGCCGCCGATACATCGGCGGCTTCCACCGCCCAGCAATCCAATCAAGGCGGGGCCGATTCCGCCACTGTTGCTGCCCCAGAGGCTCCTTCAGCAAGTACCGGAGCGGATTTTCTTAAAACGATTATTGGCAAAGAATGGAAACTTGTGGAACTACGCCTTTCAGGTAAGAGCCTTTTTCTTGACAGAAACAAGCTAAACTCCGAAGGGGCAGGTGATTATTTTACCATGACGATAGATAATTCCAGGTTAAGCGGAAGAGCGGCGCCTAACCGGTATACCACGGCGTATCAGGCTGGTTCCAATAATTCTTTGACTCTGCTGCCCGTTGTAACAACCTTAATGGCGACAAGTCATGATCCGGAACGTCTTCAGGAGCGGGAGTATTATCAGTACCTTGCAGGGGTAAATAGCTGGAAATCGAACCAGAAAACACTGGAACTTTATACCACCGATGCCAATAAAAAGGAAGCGGTTCTGGTTTATAGTAACTGAGCCATTTCCAAAACCCGGTTGGTTTTGGAACAGCATCAACTGAGCATACAGAAAGGTTTCACGTGAAACATTTATAACTAATAATGGTTTGAATATCAAGCCCCGTGATTTTTTGTACGAACTCAGGCGAGGCCCCCTGTACAAGTGCATTACGCGCTACTTTTTCCAAGCCTCTGGCTTCACCTCTGGCTTCAGCCTTGGCGGCTAATCCGGTCTCTTCCATAAATCTTTCAAACGTATCGTTCATTTTTATAGCCTCCTTTGCAACAGCAAAATTCGCTGTTAGTATCGTATATAAATACGCCGCTAACCGCGCCGCTTTTCCTTGTTTGTCTATTTCATTGCTTACCCGATCAATCGTAAACCTGTTATGTTCGTTGTTCAGGTTTTTTAGCCACAGGTTTTCTTCCGCAGGCAATTTACGGCTGTTAATCACCTGTATCGGCAGTATATCCCCGCTTACAGTATATATCCCAGGGCTGGTTTCCGCAACCTTGTATCTGCGCTCATTCTTCAGATGGCTGAGCAGCTTTTGGGGGTAATGGTTTTCCACAAAAGATACCGTCAAACTGGTAATGGGAATATTGTTAAACGAAGCGTACAGGCAGGCATAGGCGTAAACTTTGTAAAAATCGTCTACCGATACATAATCATCAGGGCTTTTATATTCCAGCAAATTCCACTCCCGGAATATGACGGCGATGTTCTTTTTGATAACGACATTTTTCGCCTTTTTAATTACCACGCAGTCTATCCGTAAAGGTTCGGAAGTAAGCTGGAATTCCGGATGGAATTCCAGCACATCCTCATAATCCTGGAGTTCCATTTGCAGTGCTTCTACAAAAGCGGGATGCCAGGGTATATGCGGGGGCTCAGTATCAAGCGGATTCAGTTCCACAATGGGTACTCCTTTAGGGCTGTCAATTTCTATTTTTGGGCCTGCCCTTCCTATAAGGCAAAGCCGCGTATGGCGCTTGTATAATTTGTAAAAAGATTGAATTTTTTCAGGTAAAAACCGCATTACCTCCGGCTTATAGCCCGCCATGCTTGTTTCTTCTATAATTACCCCCACAAACGCTTTGGTTCCCTTGCCTGTCATTTATCACAGCGGCTGCCGGGTGTTTACGCTGCTTTTTACCTTGTTGGGCTACTTTTACGTCGATTCAATACCTAATTCACTGTTTTATGTATTTTTCTAACTCTCCAAGGGGCAAATACTTTCTATAACTTCTAGGCGTTCTTTGCTAGGAGAGCCACGCGTTGCGTGTGAATGAATTTAGGAACTGCCAGAGACAGTCTTCTTTGAAATTATTGGAGGGATAAAGATGAAAAAAGCTATTTATTCGATTTTAGCGCTGCTTACTATAATAGGTATGGTAAGCTGCGGTGGCGGAAGCACCACTACCGACCCGGGACCTGGGCCAGGACCCGGGGGGGAAAAGGTTACGATCACCTTCGATGCAAACCTTGGCGACCTTGAGCACCCTGATCTTGAGGTTCCTGCGGCTGTAGAGATCAATAAGAACAGCTCGCTTGGCGCTAATATGCCGGGGGCGCTTGATGATGGTCCTGATGATGCCTTCTATTTTGCAGGCTGGTTTGATGCAGCGACCGGCGGTAATGTGGTTACAGCCAGTACCACTTTTAGTACCGATAAGACAGTCTATGCGCAATGGCTTGTGCTTGGCGAGAATGATGCCCTTATTACCTTCTACCTGAATTATGTAAAAAGTGATGGGGTTATCTATGTCAGGAAAGTTGTTGAAAAGGGCGAGGCGCTTGGTGAAGATTGGCCGGCTAATCCTCCCGCTCGCACAGGTTATACCTTTGAGAACTGGAATGAAAATGACCTTGGATCGGGCAATATTTATACAAATGCCACTGTTTTCAACGCAGATGCGTCTGTCTATGCCTACTGGCTTGAAACAAGCGGCGGCGGAGAAGAAGAACTACCCGAAAACTGGGCGCAACTTATTGCCGGTTCGGAAAAAGTTACCCTGGAAAATGGTAGTTATGTAGTCTACAAGTTCACGCTTCCCGAAGGTAAGGTGTGGAGTGATTATGCCAGTGCAACCGCCGAGTACCTTGTTACTCAGAAAACATTTGATGAACGAAATGCCCGCGGCGTAAGAATGATGGGAAATTATTTCCCCTTTGACTTTACCCTTGTCGAATATGAACCCTATCCCAAGGCGAATGCTCCTGGCACAAATACCAGTCCTGGCGGCCTTTATATGTTTGACAACAATGGCGACTTGGGTGGCGGAGGAGGTTCGTTTGCCGATGCTACTAATAGTAAACTGGCCGGATTGGCGCCGTTTGAGTGGTACAAATATACCTATAGGATCGACGGGAATACCTCTCCTCATGCTGGTTATGAAAAAGACGGCATTCAAGCCCCGAAAAATAACGAAACCAAACTTTTCATGTTTGGTATTGGTATTTCCGGGCAAAACAATGATCAAAACGGAACCGTTTCTTACATTAAGAACGTTACGCTTGTTGGCAACCCCACCGTGGATCCCGTAATTGGAACCCCGGTCTATATTCAGTTCGATGCAGACGGAGATGCGTATCCCGCGTTTGTCGGTTACACCAGTACCGATGGTCAATATGGTGTTAGAGCAACGAAACGTGAAATGGTTGACAGCGATACCATTGATCCGAGTTGGATAGTCCCTGTTCCGGATGTAACGGTTACATTTGATCTTAACTACACTGGTGCCGCTACCCCAACCACTAAGTCCTTTAAACAGGGCGGAACCTTGTCCGATGCTGACTTGGCGGAACCCACAACAAAACCGTCTGGTTTTGTATTTATGGGCTGGTTCGACGAGAAGGAAGAAGACAGCGGAAATCAGATAACGACGAGCACCAAATTCCTTACCAGCAAAACTATTTATGCGCAATGGTTAGATCCTGCATCCGTAGCGGAAGTTTCCTATGTCTATAACTATGCGGGCGGACCTGAAACTCTTAAAAATAATATCAGGAAAGGCCGTGTAGACGCTAATTTCCCCGATGATCCATCGCGGGCGCCTGATTATTACGACTTTGTTGGCTGGAACACCAGAGCGGACGGCAAAGGCTTCACTTATACCAGTTCTTCGGTATTCCAAAGGGATACCACCTTGTATACGATCTGGAAAGCTAAAGTATTGGCTCCGGCGAATTATTCAATTGATGTCTCAGGCGCCGAATTTACAGTTGACCCCGCTCCAACTACTAACTATGCGCCGATGTTCCGTATTCCGATCACGTTCCCTGGCGGATACAGCATTTCTGCGTATGAAAAGCTTACCGTTAAGGTCAAATTCTTCAAAATAGTGGATTCTGAAGAAGTGGAAGTACCTGCTGCTTATGGTTTTGGTACGGTTGTTTTCTGCGTTGATCCTATGCTTACAACGGGCGCTGTGTATAACGGCGCGGGCAAAATCGGGGATCAGTTTAACAACCTGGGCGTTGACGGCCCTGCCGTGGACAACCCGAATGAAGGAACCGTAAACAGGCCGTTAGGAGCCGCTGTACTGGCATCCACCAATTTTGGCGGCATTGTAATTGAACGCGGAGGCGGCGATTTTGCTACTGCCGCGATTACAAAGGTTACAATAACGGAAATTACCTTCCACACCGGGCTTGCCGGAGAAGTTGCGGCAATCAATGTTGATGAAGCCACATTCACCGACCCGCTGTTCAGCACGATCAACAACCAGACCTGGAACCTGTCCGCTGGCGATCTTAAGATCACGGTACCGACAGGGTACGATACGTATAAATGGATAGTAAATGGCTCCGTTGAGGGCAGCGGTACAAACGAACTTACCATTGGGGTAGCGTCGTATGTAGACAAAATCAATACCAGTTTCACGGTAACGGCGATTGCCGGTAAAGGCGCAAACTCGTACAGCAAGACCATCGTTATTACGGTGAAAAGGTAGAGGAGGAACTAGATGAAGAATAAGACTTTTATTGCGCTGTTTACAGCGCTCTTGGCAGTCGTACTGGTACTGTCCGGCTGTAGTGCTTTTTCCGGTCCTGCAGCCCCTGCGGGCGACGGTGGTACGCTTGCTCTGACGGTAAAGGGTGTCGGCGCAGGCGGACGCACCATTATGCCGGAGTTAACCTACAAGGCGACGATAACCCCAGCGGGAGATGACGCGGTGGCTATTGACAAAACTCTGGTTGCGGGCGTGAACATCATTAAATTGGAACCGGGAACTTACGGAATCGTTGTAAAAGCTTACAACGGCGAAGTACTGGTCGCTCAGGGTTCCAAAACCGGTGTAGTAGTAACCGCAGAAGCGGCAGCCTCGGCAGAGATAACGCTTACGGCAGAAACGCTTACCGGCAAAGGAACCTTTGCGTGGGACCTTTCCCTATTCTCCGACGCTGAAGTAGCGGCCATTGCGATCTTTAAGCTTACAGACGTTGATCTTGATACCTTCGAATTCTTTGATGAGTTTGAAGATGCGGATGAACTAATTGCAATAGCGGGAAAAGATGAAATTCCCGTTACTGATCCCACAACCCTTGTAGAGAAAGGCTTTGTAGATTCAATCGAGCTTGATGCGGAAGAATATCTGGTTTATTTCTTTGTTCAGAATGACGCAGAAGAGGACGACCCCACTGTATGGTCAGAAGTCCTGCGTATCTATGCGGGTCTTAAAAGCTCCTACCAGCCTTCCTTTGAGAACATCTTTGGCGGCGAAGGTAAAGAGCTTGAGGACCTTATCATCGCCGCAATCGCCGAAGGCGATTACGACATTACCGCGCCTGAATTAACCGCTATTGGCGTAGCAGGCGTTAGCGCGGGCAACATCAACGACATAAAGACTAACATTGGCTTAATTCTTGCGGCAGCCGGTAACGAAGCCCCGGAAGACCTTGACGGCCTGAAAGAGCTTGTTGACGCTGCGCTGGTTATGGCCGGAGCCGTCGGCGTTGATCCTGCCAGTCCTATCAAGGATACAGAAATTGCAGACCTTGCCGCAAACGATTCGGATGTAGATGTTGATTGGGATGATTGGGATGAACCTGACTATGAGGTAACCATAACCGTTGGCGCGTATGAGTTCACCGTATCAATCCTTCCGATTGCGGAACCTGAATTCCTTGAAAGCTTGGAAATTGCTCAGGTTGTTCCGGTCTACAGGTTTGCCCTGCCCTCAGGCGAAACGTACGGGAATTATAAGGCCATTAAAATAACCGTCAAGGATGCCGACCCCACTGCCAATATCCGTTTTGTCAGGCTTATGGGTAATTACAGCGCGTCGGATTTTGCTTGGAATGCAGGATCTGGTGTTTTGGTGGCTGACTTTAACAGCGGCAAAAATGCTGAATTCATCTATGATGATATTGGCGCAGGCGCCATTACCGCCGCAGGCGGAGCAGCGGACACCTGGTATACCCTGACCTTCCGGCTGGTAGGCAATAGCCCGAACGGAAGCTTTGTCGCTGCCAATAAGCCGGCGGATAGCGCTACCGGGCCCTTCTACTTCGGTGTCGGCGTGCCTGGCAATGACAATTCTATCAAAACCGAACTGATCAAAAACATCACCATGGTGCACAAAGCTGATCCGAAGAAGAATGTGGTGCTTGATGAATTGGATTTCTTTGGGTTTGCCGGGTATCCAATCGCAACCAGTTTAGGCCTGTCCAGCCGCAGTGTCGTAGCAAATGATGATTATGACGACCCTGCCAGTGTTACACTCCAGTTGGATTTAACTAAATTTTTGGATGATGGTACGGTGCTCAATGGAAGCGCGCATCTGGATGCCACTACTGAGGTTGGGAAGCTTATTGCGGAATTCACCAAGGGTAATTCAAGGGCATGTGTAGAGATTGGTGAAACCCAAGTTACCCAAATAATGGCCGCAAAGTCTCTGAAGATATACGTTGATGCATCAAGCACCGATACTACTTCTAACTTTAGGTATCATTTAGGCAATCCGGTTCCTTCCGGTGGCTGGAATGGTTCCGCTTCGTTTGGTGGTGCCCCGTTCTATTCGGTGATTTATGGAGGAAAGGCAGTAGGATTCCAGGGCGACCCGAATCATATAGCTGCAAATTTCGGGTACTTCATACTGCAATACCAGGGTGGTGATGTGGCTGACGGCGAAGATCCTGTTACTGTTACCATTAAGTCCATCAAGATTAAGCTTATTAACTAACCCGTGTTTGACTGATGATTTTAATCCGGCGCTTCAGCAATGAGGCGCCGGGCTTGACCAGCACCTAAGCAATTAGGTGCTGGTTTATTCTTGAAAGAAGGATCAACGAATAATATGAGTTTTCCGGTTGTTTTTCACGCAGAGACGCTAGAGTCTGTAGGAAAAGTATTTTTTTTGAAGACTTCACACAGCCTGCCGTGTGAACCTCTTCTCCGAGGTTTTCCTACAGACTCCTGTGCCGTTGCGTGATCTTCTTTGCCGGTAATTCGTGTCATTCGTTGACTTTTCTTTGAGTAACGCCCGTTGGGCAGTTTAATTTTCTATTTTAAGGAGACCTATATGTCAAGCAAGAAATGTTTATTGGCAATGTTCTGTGCGGTACTGGCGTTGGCGCTTGCCGCGTGTGAACTTGGCGGTTCGGAAGAAGCCATAAAACCGCTCACCCTGCCGTATATAAGCATACACCCCCAAAGTCATTCGTATTATAACGCGGCCTATGCAAATAACTCCGCTTATGTGTACCCCGGTACGCCGCCAACCCTGGGAGTGGAAATTTGGGACTGGCAGGGAAATGACGGCTCGCTCAGCTATCAATGGTATACCTTTACCGACATCGAAGATTACTGCGAAAACGGCGGCAGGGCAATACCGGGCGCGACAAGCGGCACCTACACCCCTCCAATTTCTTCAACTGCAAACGGCACAAAATACTACTATTATGTTACTGTTACCAATTCAAAGTCGGATGTTCTGGGTGATCAAAAAGAAGCTTCGTTAACAAGCGAAGTAGCGGTTATCTCCTTTAGCAATCCCGGCCAGCCCCTTGCGCCTATACTTTCCAGAAGCCCGTCCGATGCCCGTTATGCCTGGGGCGCGGCGTTTAACCCCATGCAGTTGAAAGCCGCAATACAGGATTCCGGTACCATTAGCTATCAATGGTACAGCAACAAGGCCTATAAGGTGGATTTTGACAGCGATACCACTACGGCGGCAGCTGTGAACATGGGCACTCAGGCATCCCTTATGCCGGATGTTGACGACCTTGATATGGGCGATAATTTCTATTTTGCCGTTGTTACCAATACCATTGGCAGCAACCGGTCTCAGACCATTACCATCCCGGCAAAGATAGAAATAGTACCGGGTAAAAGGGCGGCAGCTCCCCGTATTACCACACAGCCAACGGACAAACTGTACTTTACCGGAGATGTGATTGAGGCATTAACGGCGGAAGCGGAATCCCTTGATCGCGGCGCCATTACGTATCAATGGTATTCAAATGACGTGGCCGCCGTTAATTCCGGCACACGCCAGCCAATTGCAGGCGCAACTAACAAGAATTATACGCCGGATATAAACACAGGTTCGGCGGCGGGGCCGTTCTATTACTATGTCGTTGCTACCAATACCAACGAAAATGTAATCGAAGAAACAACCGCCACAACGGCCAGCAAGCCGGTAAAGGTACGTGTAGCCGCTCCCGGAACAGAAGACTACAATATATCTTTTACCATTCCCGATCCTTCCCTTCCGGCAAACAGGTTCCAGTACGTCCGGGGTTACGGCGGCATGGACGTTGCCTGGGGCAACTTCCCCCTGACAGATACGGATGATACCGAGTTGATGTATGACCCGGAACGCCTGGGCTACAATATGCTGCGGATTATGATAAAGGCGGATTATTTAGACCCTGAAGAAACGATAAATATGCTCCTGGGTAGTGATCGCCCCTATTATTACGAAAATGTAAGAATTGTCAATAAATACGGCGGCTATGTGGCGGCAAGCCCTTGGACTCCCCCCAAAAACTGGAAGAGCAATAACTCGATAAACGGCGGCGGCATTTTAATACCCGCATACTACAAACTCTTTGCTACCTATCTGCGTAACTTTGCCCAGATTATGTACGATAACGGAGCGCCGATTTATTGTATTTCCATTTCCAACGAACCAAACTATGTCGCCGGTTACGACGGCTGTGAATGGACTCCTAACGAAATGAGGGACTTCTACCTTGAATGTGGCCACTTTACAGACGGCGTGCGCGGCTGGGGCGGCGGCAAAGAAACCCCCTACGTCCTTACGATGAACGGCGAATCGGCCAATACGCCCAATATCAACCTTGCCGCTCTTCAAAATCCAAAGTCCAAAGCGGCAATAGACGTTCTTGCCCGTCATATTTACGGTTCCCGTAAAGTAAGCCTCTGGAATGAAAACAAACAGCATATTACCAAAAAAGACGCAGAGGGCAACGACGTAATGATGGAAGTCTGGATGACGGAACATAACATCAACAGCTCCAACGCCACCGGTTACTACAACGATTCAAAGTGGCCCTATGTATGGCGCTACCTGAACGACGTAGACCTGGTAATGCGCATAAACAACGAAAACGCCTTTGTCTGGTGGGCTTCCAAGCGCTTCTATTCCATGGTAGGAGACGGCCAGTTTGGCGCTCCGAACCACACGCCGCTTCCCCGCGGCTGGGCGCTTACCCATTATTCGCGTTATACCATCGACCATACCCGTGTTGCGGTTAATTTGAACGGTACTGGTAATACAACAGGTAATGGAACTCCCGTACCCAATATTGATTGGACTACATCTGTTGTTAATAACAGTGAAGACAACATGGACAATCCTTCCCCCAGAATCACGGCCTTTGCCGCCCCGGACGGAAATTCAATCAGCGTGGTTCTGTTTACCCCCACTTCGGTTGAAGGTGCAGGCGGTTATGGCGGCTTTGGAACCATGGAGATTAACCTTCCGTTCGCGGTAAGCGGCGTAGTGGCGCACAAATCGTATGCGATTAATGCCACTACCAATTCTCTTTTCCAGCCGTTTGAGGAAATTACCCTCAGTGCAGATAGAAGAAAGGCGTATATTACTATGCCGCAAAGCCAGATTATATCGGTAAGGTTTACCAAATAGGAGCGCCGGATGAAGAAAAAGTGGAATGAGGAATTAGAAATGAGGAGTAAGAGAACGGTTATTGCGTTATTCGTCATTGTTCTGAGCGCCGCATTATCCGTGGGTGCCTTTGCCCAGGAATTAAAAATTTCCGGTGAGGCAAAGAGCGGTATCTTATGGCAGCAAACCCAAAAGGAAGCCACCGATCCGGAAGCTAATGTTACTCTGGGAAATAAAGATGACGCGGGCGGCGGACGGGGCCGTGTCCGCATCAATCTGGACTATGACAATGGCAATAACTTTGGCATGAGGGCGCGTATTAACTGGGAAAACTGGAGCGATACCCAGCCTCAGTGGTCCTATGCCTTTGGCTACGGCGATTTTTTTGACAACCAGATGACCGTATCGGTCGGCAAACTGGGGGCCTCGCCCTGGGGAACCGGCGGGCCGGAAATGTGGAAAGAACTGGAAGCGGCATCCGGCGGCGGCATGAGAACCGAATGGAAGCCGGCGTTTATTCCCGGCCTGAACGCGGGTTTTGTACTGAGCTATTTTAACCAGGACCGCGACCAGGGCTGGGATGCTAACAAACCGCTCTCGCTGTTGAACATTTTGCGGGAATCGGTTGTCGGCATATCGTATGCCCACGATCTGTTTTTAGTCCGTTTTGCCTACCGTTTTGACGATGCATTTGATGCGACGCAGGAAAACAAAAACCGCGGCGGTCTGGGTGAAGACGAGTTGATTTACCGTGTTGAGGAACGGGTATTAAAGAATTACCTGCCCGGCTTCCAGATTTGGGCGCTTGGCTACTGGTTTGGCGTAACGTCCGAATATCCGGAGATGAAGCTGTTCCAGAACTGGCTTTTTGTCCAGTACGCGCCGGAACAGTTTACAGCTCAGGTTCGCTTTGGCTACGACTATATCGAAAGCCGCAGCGATTTTTATGTAAAACCGTCTTTTTACTGGAACTTATTTGAAAAGTTACTCAGCATAGGTACGTCGTTCACGTACTGCCAGGATTTTGGCATAGGCAAAGTGTATGAAGGTTCTCCTTACCGGTATCTGGAAGTTGAACCAAAAATACAGCTTAACTTTACATCCTCATATATAGCCTTTGTATATTACTTTAAGCAGGAATATGTGGGCCGTTGGACGGGACTGCCCGATAGCTCATTGCCTCTACAGCAAACGCAGTGGATGAATCTGCGTTTCTGCATTTATTTCTAGGAGGAAAATAATGAAGAAAAGAACGATTTTTAATGCAAGAACGGTTGTCATTGCCTTATTAATTGCGGTTGCTGGCGTAAGCCTTGTAACCTGCGTAGACCAGACCATATTACCTCTGGGCACAGAAGCGGAATTGCTTGGTTTAAGAATAGGAGCCGCCGTTGCAGACGAAATACCCCCGGCTATAGCCGCCACCGCTTTTGAAAGCGACTCGCCTATAGTAAGTGAGCGTTTTAGCACTATAAGGATCAACAGGGAAGCGGATACAACGGTTGCCCGCATAAGTCCTTCCATGTCGCGCGGCGCTACTGCCCGATGGGGCATTGGAAGCCGTTCAAATAAGCCGGCTGCCTTTTTTGATACCCGCGTGCCTATTACTTTTGAAAGCTCCGAATTTATCTACATTGAGGTAGAATCCGCAGACAAAGAAAAGAAAAATTATTACCGCTTTAACGCCCATTTGCAAAGCTGGGTTACCGATCTTTCGCGTATCAGCGTACAGGAGCGCATTGCGAAAGCCGGAACAGGCGGCGATAGCTGGGAGCTTGCAGCAGATGTTGCCGATCTTTTAATAACCACATCGGAAGCTACAAACGCTGTTATTGTTGCGGAAACCTTTGACCCGGATGCTACAATCCGCTATGGCAGGGCAACAAGCGCTACCGCAGCGCCGGTTTTTACCCCCGCCGCAACGCCAATTACCTTTACCGATCAAAATTACCTCTATGTAGAAGTAACTGCGGCAAACACCATAGACAAAACCTACTTTAAATTTCTTGTTAATGTTGGCCGCATGAATACCATAAAGAGCCTTAATTTTACCGGCGGCCCAACAACCGGAGGAGCTACTTTACCGAACGAAGAGATATACGGTTTGGGTTTAGCAAACAGTACATGGGCAAGCGTCGGTAAGGGCGAATTTCAAACCCCCGATCAGCCAACAGCCGGTTACGGAGTTACTATTGAACTTGACGATCCCGACGGAACGGTAGATTGGACGGTTCTTCCTACATTGCCTGCCGCGGCGACAAATGTAACAACGTGGGCAACAACTCCTAAAATTCCCTTCAGTGACGGCAATTACCTGGTTATCAGGGTAATAGCAAAGAACGGTACGGGCAACGCAAGAAATAATTACTACCAAATCAAACTTACCATGCTGGCGGCAAACATTAAGACACATCCCAAATCCAGGGCGTATATGAAAAATGCCCCGGTAGAACCCTTAACAGTAGAACTGGACAGAGCGGGTAACTTTTCCTACCAGTGGTATGAATCGGATTCATGGTACGGAATCTACGGCAGGCATGGGACTGCGCTGGACGAAAAGAACAATATTTCTTTTGTCAACGGCGGCCCGGATATGTATTACTATCTTGCCCAGCCGGATGAATTGGTTGCCGGCAATCCTATGCGTCAGCCCGGCGGAGCGAATGAACCCATCGCATGGAAAGCCCCAACCCGGAAATCGGGAAATACTTCCGACAGCTATACGCCGCCCAATGATTGGGATAACGTTCCTGTGAAGCTCAGAACAACCGGACAAAATAGCTCATACCCCTTTAAGCCTGACTTGGAGGAGTATGGCGACGGCTGGGGCCCCAATAAGGTCAATTACATTACCGGCTCTACCAGCGAATCCCGGTATTACTGGTGCGTCGTTAAGAATCTTGACAACGGTTATACGGTTACCACTGACCGCGCTCTGATCATTACGGAAACAAACCCCGAAACAAAACACTTCATTTTTGATCTTTCTGTGCTAAAAAAGAAAAATGAAACTCCGTTTAAGATAAAGCGCGAGCTGTATAAGATCTATTTCCCGGAGTCAAACTACTTCCCCGCAGATTTTAACCCCAGTGAATATGAAGATTTAGTGGCCCAGGCCCAATACTTCCTTCCCGATGGCCGCCCCTGGACGCAGAACTGGACCCACGGCGACATCCATTTTGGTTACGGAACCAAAGCAGAAGATGACGCTGGTACAACATCAAGCAAAGGCAGTTTAACCTGGTGGCAAAACAACCTCGGAGCAAACTCAGGAGCCATCCCGCTCCAGGCCCCGCACTCCCAGCAAGGCGGTTTGGGCGACGTACCCGATTGGGTAGGTGTAGCTCCCTCCGGCGACCCTGACCGCGGCCTGCCCCCCGTAGACAGAAATACCGGCCAGCTCCCCGTCGGCTACAAACCCGCCGGTTACGCCGAAGGCATAGCCCAAGGCTACTTCTGCGGCTACATTGAGCTGCTGGAACTGCGCTTTGCCTCCGCGCCGAAATAAGCAGGGAAATTGTGCTATAGGGCCTGCGTGTGCGGGCCCGTCCAACTGACAGTAAATGGGCTGTTTAACCACTAAAAGTGGTTAAACAGCCCATTTTTGTCTGCGCCAGTCCACAGGCGGCAACTTGGCGGGGAGGGGGAAAGGGGGGGAAATGCCGTTATTAAACGGTTTTTTAGCGAAATTAGCCCAAATTCTTGTATTTTTAACAGAAATTTCCCGAAATTTATTTGTTTTTTACAATAATTATACGAAAACTACTTGCGGATTTACTATTATTGATATATAAATAATATATAGAAGATTTTCCTAAACTTAAGTACCTTCGGTACCCGGGTTTTGGAAAAGCCTCTATAAACAAGGCTTTAAGGAGTAATTAACATGGTGGGAGTAAGCTCTTCAAAGGCGAAAACGAAGAAGCAATTCGATGCTATTCGTAAACGTGCCGAAAAACTTGGCGTATTGGATATTAGTTTTAGCAGGGCTAATTCTTCTCCCGATGTTTTGGAGTGTTATAACCGTACGCTTGATGTTATTGAAAAAAATAAAGCAATTCTCTATCAAAATGCCGGTGAAACCGAGAAATAAATATCATGGAGATCGGTTATACCCTGTGGACTATGCAGGATATCTTAAAAAGCATACCTTTTGACAAGCCTGCGGGGAAAACCGTTCATTTAGACTTTTCCAGGATGGAAGTTCCTTATTATGTAAAGAACTGGTTTAAAGTCTCCATTTTTTATGAAGACGACACGTTTCCGGTAGATGCAGTCTGTTCTATTTTTTCTCCTCAAGACACGGTTACCATTGTCATAGTAATTAAACGAAAATTTGAGGATGCGTTAAACAGATGGATAAAGAATAACGATGCTTCTATCCTTGATCTTTGTTATAGAAGAAGGGAGCTATATAGCCACGAAACTTCACATCTTATCGCAATTATCAGGTCGTATCCAAGCAATCGTTCTCAAAAGGTACGAAAGGATTTTGAAGCTAAAATAAGGAAAAAATTTTATGATTCTATCGGTACAGATCAAAGCATGATGGATTCAGGTTTTATTTCACAGGAAAAGCCTAATGATTCCCCTTCGGATTTTGAAAAAGACCATTTTTGTTATGAAAACGATAATTTGAACTATTTTAAGTTATATGCCGAATTGATGCTTCCTTATAATACTCTATATGACTCACTAAAAAAGGTATGTAGTACCAAGAAACCTGGTGATTTTTTCTCTATTGGAGAAATCCTGGAAGGGACGCTTGTAGAGCCTTCATTTTTTATAAAATTTCCCGACAAAGAATCCGAAATTAGAAGTATTCTGAAAGAAGGTTTTAATTAAGCTGATTCCTGTTTCCGCCTGACTCCTGTTTTCCGGACTTCCTTCCCTTTTTTGAAGTTTGTATAGCACAGGCGCAGTACTACCTGCCCGATGGTAAAAGGAACCATGGCGGCTAAACCTTGCGAGCCGTCCCTTCGGGGGCGGCTTTTTTGTCGGGGAAAGGGGGGATTGATTATTAATAAAAAGTATCGTTTCCGGTTTCAGGAAAAACGCGGTACATTGCCGTTATATTGCCTAAAGAGCGCAACAGTCTTTCACATTGGGCAGCCTTGTATGGTTCTTAAAATAATCGTAATCGCTGGTAACCTTATCTTTGACATAGAAAAACTTCTTGGCTTTTTTCTTGAGTAAGTTTGTTTTTTTTATGTATATACCCAAATATTCGGGATGATCTTTTGTTTGGGGAATTTTAATTTCCTCAATTTCATTTTTGTTGGCAATCATGTATGCGTTGAATACTCTTTGAATACATATTTGCTGTTTATGGTCCAAGCCGCAATTTTTTGAAAAAAAGTTTTTTTTCGTTGTAAAGGAATCAGAAAGAATATCAAGC
Source organism: Spirochaetaceae bacterium (assembly GCA_031283025.1). Classification (GTDB taxonomy): domain Bacteria; phylum Spirochaetota; class Spirochaetia; order Treponematales; family Breznakiellaceae; genus WRIV01. The sequence continues at coordinate 30,194 of JAITCP010000157.1, forward strand.
TGGTTTTTAGCAAGTGCTGTTATATGATTTATATTACATCCTTCTTTATCACAACAGGGAATATCCGGAAACTGATTGCAGTTAATAAAAAATAATACTTTTTTTTCATTTTTTAAAAGGTCTTTGGTTTTTTCATCTTCAAAAACCCCGTTGGGGCCGGTAAACGCCCCGTTCTTATAAAGATCGATAATTGAAAGCACGATTTTTTCGCAAAAAGTATCGGTAATATGCGAAAGAAACTTATCGTTCCCTGTCTCAAGAAAAACGCAGCACATTTTACAGTTTACCTTTAATTATCTTGTTAAAAAAGCGCAGTAATCCAGCTTTTGATTTTCCTTTTTTATATGGAATCTTGTCAAGATCAAGGAACATATTAAGGCGAAACCAGGTACTCTCTGTGTGAGGGAACTCGTAAAAAAGATATTTATCTTCTACAAGCACAAAATGAATAGGCCTGCGCTTTTCTGTATTAAAGGATAGTTTTCTGTCAAGAAATCTGGATATGCCAATCATGTTGGGTTCGGTTTCATTTGCCTGCGTAATAGCCTGTACCACAGCCTTTTTTCCGCATAAATATAACAGGATGGAAATTACCGTTTCCCGTAGATTGGGATTGGACCGCCAGAAAGAACCGGATACCAGGGTGATTTTTTTACCTTTGCAGTCATAGTCGGAGGAATTCAGGTTCTGCAGGAATTCAAGCAGGGACGAACCGCCGTAACGGCTCAGATCGAAAATATAGTGCATGTGCATATTGTCCCTTTGTTCCCATATCCAGTCTTCCTCGCCATTGATAAAGCTAAAAAACGTTAAAAATGCCTTGTACTGGGAGGGGCCGGGCGAACTTATGCCCCTGTATTTTGGTTCGTCCTCAAGCTTCATTTCCCCCCTTTTTAGGGCCAAATAATTCTCTTTGAAGCCTTCCCACAGCTCAGGAATCAGTTCTTGTGCATCTTCAGGATCCCTTTTGGGAGCAATGCTGTTACATTCCATTTATAAGTGAGATTTTACTAAAATTTACCCTGTTTTGCAAGAGGATTTTACAAAATCATTGAATTTTTTTTCCAAAATGCCCCAAAAGGGTGCCAAGCGCCATTTAGTCGAGTGAAATTTCCCCTCTGTTATATACCTAATTCAAGATATTGTATATTCTTTAGCGCCTGGAATAGGGGTACTTTGAACCCAATGCGATTATTTTTGAACAAAATCGGTAATTGTGTTCTAATCGTGGCAATCATTACAATCGAAGGTTTGTTCACCCTTACCTGTAAATCGGAAACGCCGGATGTCAACAGTTCCGCCGCCGATCTGTTTGAGGTAAGCATAGGGACTGAAAAAATAATCAACATAAGGCTGGGCGCTGATTCTGAGCAATGGGAGCGCCCTGCTTTTAATATCAGAACCATGCGGACTATGGATATTGAACTGGAAGGTGCGGCGCTGTCCAACGCCCAGGTCCGGTTAAATGTCAGCCAACGGGCAAAAGCCCGGTTTGCCCGCGCTTCTGACGAAGCCAAGCCCGATACCTTTTCAACTGAGGCAACATGGACATTCGCCCCTAACGATTACCTCTATATTATGATTACCAGCGGAGACAACAGTAATGTTAACTATTACCGGGTAAGGGTTGTTTCAAAAGATGCCGATGTCCGGCTTGCCGCGCTTAGAATCAACAGCGCTTTGGCTGTGCTTGGCCTCCCCGGGAAAACGGCGGCGGAGGCTGTGCAGGGTTCTATTACGGTTAAAACCCTGTCAAATACCGGCACTGTTACCGGTGCGCCGATTATCGCTGTTAAACGAGGCGCAACAGCCCAGGCGGCCTTTGCCGTTGGCTCATCACCAACAGAGGAACAATTCAGTACGGTTGTTCCCGCCGCATTATCAACCAACAATGTTCTGTGGGTAAAAGTTACCGCAGGTCAAGCGCTGTACTATTACCAGGTAATAATAACCATAAGATACGATGCCGGTTTTGGTTTTGGCGAGAGTGATACCGAATGGAACGATGATGCCTATAACGCGAATTACCGCCGCTTCCCCAATGCCCCTATTAACGGTATTCTTGAATACCCTTGGGGCAGCGGCACGGATAATTATTTTGATACAAACGCGCCGCCTTCATACTGGAACGGCAAGGGACACAACCACAAATACCCGGACTTGTTCCACTTTGCCAACGGCAACGCGGTTAAAAACATTGCCGATTGGGAAAACCGCCGTAAAGAAATCTTTAACATTCTTCAATACTATATGCACGGACGTATGCCGTCGATTGAACCCGACGTATTGGAGATTGAATGGGCTGATACCGGTAATACCTGCTCCATCAGCCTGACGCATTTAGCAAGCGGTAGAACAGCCGCGATAAATGTTACCCATACTCCGCCTTCGGGCGCTGTTAAAGACGCAAAGGACAGAATCCTGTGCTTTGGCGTGGGCGGCGCGCCGGGCGGTTCCCGGCCCGGTTGGGGTACCGGTAATTTTAACACGGCTTGGGGCGGCTCTGAAGGCGACAGAAGCGGAACCTGCGCAGCCCTGTACGGCCTGAACGTCAGCGCTAAAGATACCCCGTCTGTGAACATGGAATACGCGTGGGCCATGAGTGTCATTTTGACGGTACTTGAAGAAGGCGGCTTGAACGGCTACTACAATCCCGCCAAAGTCGGCATTTACGGTTTTTCACGTTATGGTAAAGCCGCCCTGTGTATCAGCGCGTTTGCCCAGGGCCGTAGCGGCAGCCAGGTAGGTATAACCTTTGTCGGTTCTTCCGGCTCAGGCGGCGCCGCGATTGACCGCTGGATTGCGCCGATGGCTTACAAAGATTTTGCAGAAGACCCGCTTCCCGTTGACGGTGTTGGCGCAAGAGCAAGGGCCGATCTAAAGGGAACAAAGTGGTTTTACAATAAAATCGAAGACGATCATAACGCGGCAACTGCAATCCGGGCAGTCCGGGGTTGGGCGGCAAATACGCCCGGTATTCCCGCAGGTTCGCACATTTACGGCGAATATGATCCCGGTATTGCGGGAAGTTTTACGCGGACAATGATGGGCGAGGGGGACTGGAATCAGATACAGCCTTTAGCGCAGTCGCGTGGTGAAACAAGCGGCTGGTTTAACGCGCGTTTTTCGGATTTACAGGACTTGCACACAGGGCTTGCTTTGGACAGAGACAATCAGGCCGGCGTTTTGTGCACCATGCCCTTCGACGCGCATTTTATCGCCGCCCTGGTTGCCCCGCGCATTATCTATTATCAGGACGGCTACGACTGCCTTAGAACCAATCCGGAAAGCCAATGGGCCGCCTGGCTTATGTGCGATGAAATCTACCAGATGTACGCGGAGGAACTCGGCGATCCGCTCATTATCTGGCGGAACGCTGTCAAAATGTACAATATTGGACATATGCATTATGACTACCAGAATCAGGATGAATACGATCTGGTGGAAGCGCTCTATTCAGGCCGGCAGCCCAATGAAAAATTCCGCACGCCGCAGTTCCCCGTTGACGATCCGCGCTACCGCTGGGACTTTAACCGTGTTGACTGGGGCCGCCCAAACCACCCAACCATTGCCGAGCGCGTCAGGCTGATGCGTGAAAGCCCGTACAAAGTTAAACCCTTAAGTCTTAAGGGATTATTAGATACACCGGAACGACTTTAAATTTTTGGAGGATGAACATGACAAAGTCAGTATTTTTTAAGGTAAGCGCCTTGTGTTTAACGCTGGTGCTGGTCTTTGGGTTTACAGCCTGCGGTGGCGGCGGCGGTACAACAGCCAAAAGCAGCGATGCAAAGTTAACCGCAATCACCATTGGGGGAAATGCGGTGGAAACATTGCCGCAGCCAATTAGCTCTGCGGTATGGGACCTGGAAACTTCGACGCTGGTAGATGAAGAGGGGCAGCCCCTGTTGGAATCTGACCAGACCGAGGAAGTTGTTCTGGAGAGAGATGTTGATCTTTTAGCGATCCCAATAACATTTTCCGCAAGCTCTGGAGCGTCAGTGGCATTCGGAAGGGCGGCAGGCTTGACTAAACCTGCAACTTCCGGCACCGGCGGAGCCTTTGTTGCCGCCGCCGCCACCTATGCGGTGCCCAATAATATGTATCTGTATCTGCGCGTAACGGCGGAAGACGGGAACGTCAATTATTACCGTTTTCACATAACACGAAAAACGCTGGTAACAACCCTTTCCAGCCTTACCATCGGCAGTAAGACGATCAGTTTTTCCAATAACAATAATTCGTCAACCGACAATTATGACGGGATGGCTTCAGCAGCGATCGCCAACTTAAGTTCGGGCGATAAAACCAACGCTACCGTTACGGCAGCACCAACCAACTCTGACACTACGACAATCCGGTATGCGGTTGTTAAAGGAGACGTTACTACGGCCCCTGTTTTTGGTAATAACAATGTCCTTACCTTTGAAGACGATGATACTCTGTATATCGAAGTTACAGCAGCGGACTCGGGCGAAACAGAGACCCGCTGGTACAAATTCCTGATAATGATTGGCCGGGATGCGACACTGAATACCATTATCTTTGCAGATGATCTTGAAATTGAAAGATTGGGAGTGCCTTTGGAATCCGTAGAGGCGTTTGATGAGCTTGAGGACGACGACGATGAAACGGTCGGAAAAATGCAGTTTGAGATCAGGCAGCCGCTGGACGGATTTATGGTTAAGGCCGTTGCCAACGATGAGGACGCGGAAATTAAACTCAGTCAGGACGGGGTAACCTTTGAAGATATAAATGACAGCAAAATTGCCTTTACTGAAGGCGATTTCCTGTATGTCAAAGTTACTGCAGGTAACGGAATTATAACCCTGTACTATAAAATAAAAATGGTTCTAAGGCGCTATACTCGTATTATATACGGTTCGCCGTCAACGTGGAATGTGTCAGGTCCCGAAAATGCGGTTTGGAACACTACGGAATGGATGCCGGTAAACCGCCTTAACAAGACAGAAGGCGCTACAGGCTATAACGCAATGGCGGTAAATGAACGTACCCACGGCCAGGTAAAGCTCCTGTGGGACGAAGACGGTATATGGGTCTTTGCCCAGGTGTGGGAAAAGAACGTTACCGCAAGCGCGGTAACAAGCGATAACCACATGGCAAGCTCGGTAGAATTGTTTATTAACGAGGCGTATTCAGCCGGTGTTAGAGCCGGCAGTGTAACCGGCAGCGCCAGTAATGGCGGACAGTACCGCCTGGGCGCCAATGGCGAAGTTTCCGGAGCGCCCGATGCGGCGGCTGGTGCCATGAGAACTCTTAACCATTACAGCGCTGTTAAATTTACCGCTACACCATCTCCCGACATAAACAGCGCTCTGACATCCGGTTATAAGGTTATTTTCCATGCTCCCTGGCGTTTTACCAATCTGTATCCGATTGCGGATCAAAAAGATATTAGTCTGGAATTGCAGATCAACGCAACCGGCAGTGACAGCCGGCGCGGCGGCGTATTAAACTGGAACAATGAAAATTCCAACAGCTACAATTCGTTAAAAGATTACGGCGAAGCAGTTCTGGACCTGGCCGGCGGCGAATTAAAAGCCTTCCCGCCGATTATTACCGAACAGCCGGAAGGTGAAAATATAGTTAGCGGCGGAGGAGTGATTAAGGCCTTAAGCGTAACTGCGGAGTCGCCTGATGGCGGAAATCTTACTTATCAATGGTATTCCAATACTACAAGCAGTGTTACCGGCGGTACGCTCATTGCAGGCGCAACAGACCCAACGTATGCGCCTACGGTAACAGCGGTTGGGATGCACTACTACTGGGTAGTGGTTACCAACACCAAAACGAGTAACAGCACTTCCAAATCGGTAAACAGCGCCATCGTAAGAATTAACATTAAGCCTGCAGGTTCTACACCAGACTGGGTTCTTGAATTTGATCCTCCGCTAAGAAATGAAATGCCGGTCAATAACAATACCGATCTGGTAACAATTTTGCTTGATAAATACTCCGGTGAAACGGTATCAGAAGCGTTTGATATTACCAAATACGCAACCATGAGCATCTATGTAAAAGTCTTTACCAAAAATGGCGTTGAATTTCCGCTTACCGGTGAAGAATGGAGTATTTGTACTACCAGATGGTATGACGGCTCCGACGTTGAAATGAACTCGGGGGACTACAATGTCGGAAGGCCGGACAAACCGTTCTTAAACAGGACAATTCCGGCTGCGGTATTAGACAATTCGACGCCGTTGAAAAAGATTGTCATTCGATCAGGAGACTCGTTCAACGTCAGCGGCAGCAATTCAAGGAGTTTGGGCTTTATAGAAGTCTATAAGATTATCTTCTATCCGCCGGAAAGTTAAGGAGGTTTAAAATGACTAAAAAAATAACAAGAAGCTTGTTGGCAGGTTTTGCCGGCGTTATGATGGCGTTTTGCCTGTTAACCTGCGGTGAGATGGGGTATAAGCAGCAGGAAGTCCTTGCGGTAGGAGACGCGCAGGAGCCGTCTATCAGCGTACAGCCTGTAGGCGGCGTGTATACGTTGGGGAGTACGATCGCTCCTTTATCGGTAACCGCGGCGGTAACCGACGGCGGCTCGTTATCGTATCAATGGTATGATGCCACGCCCGCGGAATGGCAGGAAGGAACAGGAACGCTTTTAGGAACGGGACCATCATATCAGCCTGCTGCCGCCGGAGAGGGTGTTTACCAAATTTATGTTTTAATTACCAATACCAATAACAAGGTACAGGGCGGAACCACCACATCGGCCAAAAGCAATTTGGTAAAGGTTACTATTAATGACGCTTCCAACGCCCTTTACCCGAACATTACCGCCGAACCGGAAAACGGTCTTTATGAATGGGCGAGCGGTTTGGAGGTAGAAGCTATACCGGTAACCGCGGCGGTGTCTGACGGCGGTTCGCTGTCGTACCAGTGGTACTCTGTCGCTTCATACACCAATGAAGACGGCACCGCGATAAACGGCGCAAGCTCGGCTAGTTTCCGGCCAACCATTACCGCGGCGGGAACCTATTACTATTATGTCGTTGTTACCAATACCAATAACAGCGCTTCCGGGCGGAAAATGTCACCAATAGCAAGCAACCCCGTTATTGTACAGGCGCTGACGCCCAATTCGACCATTACCGTAAATACAGCGGCAAAGTACCAGTATGTTCGCGGGTTTGGCGGTATGGCGGTTCCTTGGGGGAATTTCCCGCAGGACTACATGGACGACTACGAAAGAATGTTCAACCCCGATACCGGTCTTGGCTACAACATGCTGCGGATTATGATTCCGTGCAGCGACACGGACATTGAGACGGGACTACAGCAGTATATCCTGGGCGATACAACCGGCGACAAAGACCGGTCGCACTATTATGAAATGGTAAAACTGGTAAACCGGTACGGCGGCTATGTACTGGCAAGCCCTTGGTCCCCGCCCGCAGAATGGAAAACAAACGGTTCCACCGTCGGCGGCCAGGGGGGACAGGCCGCAAAACTGATAAAGAGTTATTATAACGACTACGCCGACTACCTTAAAAAATACTGCCAGATAATGGCAAGAAACGGCGCCCCCATCTACGCGGTTTCCATTCAAAACGAGCCCAACTATGCGGCAAATTATGACGGCTGCGAGTGGGATGGCACTGAAACGCGTGATTTTATTAAACAGGTCGGCCAATTTACCGCAGGAGTAAAAGGCTGGGGCGGCGGCGCGGAAATTCCCAGAGTCCTTATCATGAACGGCGAATCGGCAAATACCCCGTCTTTTAACAACCCGGTATTGAATGATCCGGAGGCGCGGAATTTGATTGATCTGCTTGCCCGCCATAATTACGGCAACAGTAATGAAAATATCTGGACCACGGCAAGCCAGTATGGCAAAGAAGTCTGGATGACCGAACATAACCTTAATGCGGGAACCCCAATAGGCTATGTTGACGATTCAACGTATAACTACGTCTGGAAATTTATGAACGATGTAGACTGGACGCTACGGGTTAACAACGAAAACGCCTTCGTCTGGTGGGCGTTAAAACGTTTCTACAGCATGATAGGGGACGGCACGGAGGGTACGGTAGACGGCGCAATTCTGCCGCGCGGCTACGGCCTTGCCCATTACGCGAAATACGCGGCCGGCATGACCCGTATAGGCGTAACCGCAGCCGGCACGACGGCAAGCGGAACCGCTTTGAGCGCCGGTAATATTAACAACACGTCTCATAGTTATGACAGTACAGCCGCAAAAGTAACCGCCTATGTATCACAGGACGGCAATACCATTTCACTGGTTATGTTTACTCCGACAAATATTGGCGCGGGCGGCGTAAATTTGGGAACCGTTAAAATACAGTTGCCGGACGGTTTTACTGTTACCAACGCGACGGCGGTGCGGACAACGCGCAGCGCTTTTTTAAGGGCGGAAAGCGTTTCTGTTTTGACGAATAAAAATGCCGCTTTTGTTGAGCTTCCGGTGGGACAAATCGTTTCGATTAAATTTACCAAAAACTAGAGGGAACCTCTAAAAACTGAAGTTTTTAAGAGATTCCCTAGACTTTAGCCGGGCGCTATGCGCCCGGTCTTTTCCCACAGGAGGATTACTTTGAAAAAAATTACCATTGGAAAATCTACCTTTCCAAAACTAACCGAGTTTTGGAAATGGCCCATTGCTCTTGGAGGATTTTCCAAAACTTCAGCTTTTGGAAAATCTACCTTAGATTTAAAGGAAAAACTGTCCTTTTGGACAGTTTTTCCAAAGCCATTTCCAAAACTAACCGAGTTTTGGAAATGGCCCATTGCTCTTTTACTTGCGGCGTTAACCTTTCCGGCTTTTTCCGGCGATTGGGAGATAAGCGGCGAGGCAAAAACCGGCTTTCTGTGGGAAAAGACCGAAAAAGTCGGAAAAGACCCGGAAGAAAAAGTACGGCTTGGCAGCCTTGACGACGCGGGAGACGATCAAGGGCGTTTCCGGCTTAATTTGGAATATACGGAAGGCAATGTAGGTTTTAAAATACGCATAGAATATGACAAATGGGCTGAGGGCGGCCCCAGCAAATGGCCGTGGTCTTATGCCTTTGGGTACGTCAACAGTTTTGAAGACCAACTGACGTTTTCCATCGGCAAGCTTGGCTCATCCCCCTGGGGAACAGGCGGCCCTGAAAAATGGAAAGAGCTGGAAGTAATGGACAAGGGCGGCGGCGTGCGCGTTGAATATAAGCCCTACTACCTGCCCGGCTTAAACGTAGGCTTTGTCCTTAACTGGTTTAACGGCAGCAGTGATCGCGGATATAGCCGCAATCCTACCATATTGGACTTGCTGCAGGAATCAGTCCTTGGTGTGTCGTATGTGAATGATTATTTTCTATTCCGCTTTGCCTACCGTCTTGACAATGAGCTTGACCAGCGTCCCGGCAGCGGTATTGTTGTTCCACGGGAAGGCGATGATCTCATTTACCGCATAGAAGAAAAGGTTTTGAACAATTACCTGAAAGGCTTAAAAATTTGGGCGTTAGGCGTTTATGAAGGCGTAGGTTCCGAGGATGACAGTTGTATCCACTTTGAAAACTGGCTGTTTACCGAATTCGCCCCCGAATGGTTTACCGCGCAAATCCGCTTTGGTTACGACGTTATTGCGACACGGAGCGTTGTGCACTTAAAACCCAGTTATTATCATCACTTTTTTGACAGATTTTTAACTCTGGGAGCGTCGTTCTTATGGGCGCAGGATTTTGGCGACTCCAAGGTATATCCCGGCTCTCCGTACTGGAAAATGGAGCTTGAACCAAAAGTCCAGCTTAACTTTCAAAACGCCTACATCGCTTTTGTGTATATCATGAACAGGGAATACATACATGAAACCCCGTTAGCCGATCCCCCCATAAACCAAACGCAAAGAATGAACCTGCGCTTTGGAATGTGGTTCTAGCTTTTCTCCCTTTTTTTACCACGGATTACACAGAGTAATTCGCAGTAAATAGGAAGTTGTTCAGAAACTGAAGTTTCTGAACAACTTCCTATTTACACTTTCGGCAGGCACCGTGACGGCGGAAACCCCCGCAATGCCTTAAAACTTTTATAAAAGTGAAACGAATCGCTAAAGCCGCATTGTTCCGCCACTTCATGAACCTTATAAGCGCCGGTCTGCAGTGTATTCTCCGCGTTCCGTACCCTGATATTGGTTATACATTGATGCACAGAATAACCCATCTCACGCTTGAACAGTTGACCAAAATAATCCGCGTCAAGGTGCACCTGACGCGCCAGGTCTTTTACCGTTAATTTTTCCGAATAGTGCTGTGAAATAAAATTGATAACTTTACTGACGCGGTAATCAACAGAAGGGGAATCTTCTTCATACATGATAATTTCTGAAAAGCGGTGCAGGATTAACATGAGCAGCGCTCTTGTCTTCAGGATATATCCGCTTTGCTGCCTGGTCCAGCCAATGGTCAGCTCACGGAACAGGTTAATAATATCCTGCCTAAGTCCTATGCGGTTTACTATCGGGAAAAAAGCGCTGCCGTCAATTTTCTTTAATGGCTGGTTTTTGAAAGCAAAATTAGTGGCAAAACAATGCATCAGGTTTTTGGAATAGGTAGTGGCCTCCTTGTTATCGCCCGGGCTTAAAAAGAGCAGGTCGCCGGATTCCAGTTCATGGGTTTCTCCGTTTATAATATAGCGGGCTGTCCCCCTCACAATGTAAGTAAGATCAAAATCGGTTATCGTTTGGGGCCAAATACGCCAGTCGGGGGTACACTTTCTGTGGACATGATAGTTAATTACAGGCACAAAATCGTCAAGTATCATTTCAACAAATGATGCCACATAAAAAACATCCAAAAATCGGAACTTTACCTAAATATATGTTTTATATGTGGCAATCTATACGGTACGAATTTTTGAAATGTTTAAGTGTTTACATTTTGGGCAAAATTTGCTATATATGGGGTATGATAGAGGTTGAAGGCATTACCAAGCGTTACGGCGCTGTAGAGGCTGTAAAAGCGCTTTCCTTCTCCGTAGGGAAGGAACAAGTGCTGGGTTTTTTGGGCCCAAACGGGGCAGGAAAAACCACGATTATGAAGATACTTACCGGGTATCATTTTCCGTCAGAAGGCATGGCCAGGGTGGCCGGGTTTTCTGTAACCGATGATCCGGTAGAAGTTAAACGGCGGACGGGGTATCTGCCGGAAAGCGTTCCGCTCTATATGGACATGACCGTAGACGAGTACCTTTCCTTTATGGCCGCTGCCCGGCTTGTTCCCGCTTCAGAGCAAAAGTCGGCCCTGGAAAAGAGCATAGCAAGCTGCGGCCTTAAAAGCGTGCGTTCCAAACTTGTGGAAACCCTTTCCAAAGGTTTCAGGCAGCGGGTGGGGTTGGCCCAGGCTATTATTCACGATCCCCCCATCCTTATCCTTGATGAGCCTACTTCCGGCCTGGATCCTAACCAAATCATAGAGATCCGCTCCCTTATCAAGGAATTGGGAAAGAGCAAGACGGTGATCCTTTCCACCCACATTCTTCAGGAGGTAGAGGCGATCTGTTCCCGTGTATTGATCCTCAATGAAGGGCAAATTGCAGCCCAGGGTACGCCGGAAGAAATTGCCGGTACGCTGAAAGGGGGCGATACCTGGGAATTGCTGCTTAAGGGGTCGGAAATAGCGGAAAAATGCGCGCGCCTTACCCAAAATGCGGCGGGCCTTGCCACGCCAAATGCGGGGACAGTCCCGGAAATAACGGAAGAAGACGGCCTTTATAGGGTCCGGTTCTTCCTCCCCAGCCAGGGAGGTTCTTCCACGGGGCTGTCCGGGGAGGTGATCTTTGACTGGGCCGTAGCGGAAAATCTGAAAATACTCAGCATGAACCGCCGTAAACTTAGCCTGGAAGATATTTTTGTTAAACTTACAACAGAGGCAGGTAATACAACCCCTCGTACTACGAAGGCAGCGGATACAGTGAAGGCAGCGGATGCAACAGAGGCAGTGGGTGTGGCGGATGCAGTGGATGCAACGGAGGTAACGGAGGTAATCGATGGAAATTCGTAAATCTTTTATTTTGGCAAAAAAAGAACTTTTTTCTCTGTTCAATTCACCGGCTTTTTACGGGATATGCCTTTTCTTTACCGTTTTTTGTTCAATTTGGCTTTTCTATCTGCGCCGCTTCTTTACCCTGAACATGGCAAACCTGCGGCCTTATTTTGATGTTTTTCCCGTAGCCTTTATCCTGGTGATCCCCATGATTACCATGAAATCCTGGGCGGAGGAACGGAAGCTGGGGAGCATAGAGCTGCTCCTCACCATGCCTTTTTCTGAGTGGGAACTGGTGCTGGGGAAATTCATTGCCGCATTTGGGGTGGTGCTCCTTCTCCTGGGGTTAAGCCTTCCCGTGCCGTTGAGCATACTCCCCCTGGGCCGCTTTGATCCGGGGATACTGGCGGGCGAATACATTGGCTCCCTCCTCCTTGGCGCGTCGGCAGCCGCGCTGGGGCTCCTCCTTTCAAGCCTGTCCAAAAATCAGGCCGGAGCTTTTTTGGGGAGCCTTGCCGTTCTCCTCTTTACCATGCTGGTAAACCAGCTTACCGTCTCAATTTCACTTCCGCCCGCCATAGCGGAACTGATCAACTTTTTTTCCCTGGCATTCCACTTTGACAGTTTTTCCAAAGGGATCATAGACTCAAGGGATTTGGCCTTTTTTGTGATCGCTACGGTATTGTTCTTGTTCCTTAATACCCGCGTAATTTTACAGAGGAAATGGAGTTAATACTATGACTAAAAAACAACACACGATTCTTGCCTCTCTTAGCATTATTATTATGGTACTGCTCATCTTGTTAAGCCGCCGCCTTTGGGTTCGATTGGACATGACATCAAACAAGGCCTACACCCTTTCCCCTGCATCCCGGAATCTTCACAATGAAATAGAAGAGACCATGAGGATAACCTACTATCTTTCCAATAAACTCCTGTCCATTGATCCGACTCCCTCAGAAATCACCGACATACTCCGTGAATATGAGGCCCGCTCCAGGGGCAAAATTAAAGTAACGGTAAAGGATCCGGGAAAAGAAGCGCAAGATGCGGAACGTTACGGCCTTTACTCCCAACAGCTTCAAAACATTGAACAGGGGGAAGCAAGTTTTTCTGTAGTTTATTCAGGGATTGTGATTGAGTACCTTACCCGTTATGAAGCGCTGCCCTGGGTTTTTTCTCTGGATACCCTTGAGTATGACATAACCAGCCGCATCCGCTCTTTGGTGAACGGGAAACAGCGTGAACTTGGCGTCATCGCTCCCGAATACCAGAAAAGCTGGGGCGAATATTACAGCTTCTTTAGCCAGACACTCACTCAAGCGGGGTTTCTTGTTTTACAACTCCGGCCCGGTGAAGAAATTCCGGACACCCTGCCGGCCCTCTTTGTGCTGGGCGGGGCGGAAGAACTGGATGAAACCGCCCTGTACCGCATAGACCGTTACATACAGCTTGGCGGCAGGGTGTTTTTTGCGGTAGAAAGCGTTGAGGTGGATATTGTCAACACCTGGCAGGGCCGTCTTAAAGAAGACAAGGGCCTTTTGGCGATGATTTCTTATTACGGCGCCACGGTGGGCCAAAGCCTTGTGCTGGACAAAGCGTCCCTCGTTTTGCCCTTCCGTGATCCCATGAACCAGCAATTCCGCATGGTTCGTTATAATCCCTGGGTTGGCGTAATGGAAGACCGGGGTAACGAGACACATCCCCTTACTTCCGGTTTTGCCGGAGTAGACCTTTTCTGGGCCAGCCCCTTAACCCTTACCCTTCCTGAATCCGGAACAGTAAAGGGAGAAGCGCTGTTCAGTTCCAGCCCGGAAGCCTGGCTTATGACGAACGATTATGCCTTACGGCCCGATCAAAGCGCCATGTTTGCCTATGGGTCGGAAGAAACCAGAGGAGAAAAAATACTCGCCGTCGCCCTGGAAGGAAAATTCCCCAGTTGGTTTGCCGGTGTAGAAAAGCCCGGCTCCAAAAAAAGCCCGGATGCCGAATCAGACGCAGCTTCACAGGACGATCAAGAGGACGATTATTACGCTGCGGAGGAACTTCCCGATATGCCGGCAACACCCAAGGATTCCCGGATTATTGTTGTAGGCGATTCTGACATAGCGGGCTCCCTTATCCAGTACACTCAGAGCCAGCAAAGCATTAACCTGAATTTTCTGCTGCAGGCTGCGGACTGGCTGGGCAATGACGATGACATTGTAGGCATACGGAACCGCACAAGCGGAACAGGCCGCCTTGACCGCATTACAGACGGTGAAAAACGCTCCGCCTTGATGAAATTTTCCCGGATACTCAATGTATTTATTGTTCCCATTGCAATCATTATTTTTGGAATTTACCGGCTGGTAAAAAGAAACCGCAGAAAGGAGCTTGACCATGGTCTATAAAAAAAAGTTAATCATTTTGGGAGCGTCGGCGGTTTTTTTGGCCCTGGTGTATCTTGTAACGCTTTTCTTTGATCCCAGCCGGATAAATGCCCGCAATGAACGCTTTACCTGGCTTCCCCCCGGCGCGCGGGAAGAAGCGGACAAAATAGAAATAAGCGGCAGCAGTGATGAAAAATTTGAACTTGTTTTGCGGCACGACAGATGGTTCGCCCTTCTGGATGGAACCGGCGGGCCTCAGGAAGTGCCCGTTAAGCAGGGCAGGGTAGATGACATTTTCCGGCTTCTTGGCACCCGCGGGGCCTTCCCCCGCCGTGGTTCCTCCGCCTCAAGCCACAAGAACTTGGGCCTTACAACTGACGGTTACCGCTTGATTATTCGGGGCGGGGCGGGACTCCCCCTCCTTGATCTGCTGATAGGCCAGGATGATGTTTCCGGCAAAGAGGTGTTCCTGCGTAAAAACGGAGAAAATGAATTCCGTTCAGGAGACAGGCTAATCGGTTCCTATGTAAAGGCGGATAAAAATTCATGGTACGATCTAAAATTGTTTGATGAAGCTTCTGTTGAACAGGTTCAGCGTGTGCGGGTAACCTTTTTAGACTACTCAGGCCCGGAAGATGAAACCCCGTTAATCGGCTACATTGACTACAATATAACCCGCAGCGCGGAAAACTGGATCATGGAAGGGGATTCTACCCCCCTGGACAAAGACAAAACAGAAACATGGATACGGGGAATTCTGGAAGTCCAGGGCGACAATTTCCTGTCCCCTCAGAATGATTTTACCGCCGCCAGAATAGTCGTAGAACTGGGAGACGGCTCAACACTTAGATTGCAGATAGGAGAAGCAATAGAAGACGGGAAAGCCCCCGCCTTAACCGGTAATAAACCGTATGTGTATTCGCTTCCACGCTGGACGGCTACCCGCATCCTCCGTGAACGGGGATATTTTAATTAGGAAACGCCGGCATATTCAATGGGTATCTCTAAAAATTTCAGTTTTTAGAGATACCTCAATGTTTAGATTCGCTTTCGGATAAAGTCACGGTACTTTTCAGGATCGCTCTTAAACGCCATAATGGGCGATTGATCTTCTTCCCGGGCTTTTTCCAGCGCCCGTGCGGCTTCCAGTAAAAGCCGCTCCGCGTCAATTAAACGCCCTGACCGGGAACTCATGCCAATCAGGAAATCGTTATTGTTGTGGAAAGAATCATAACAGGTTTTATAGATCCGGTTACGGAATTTTTCCGCCATGGCAATTCCCTGGTTTATATCTCCGTTGGGAATAATCACGGTAAACCCGCGGTCTTTGTATTCAAAAGTTAAGTCCTTTAAATTAAACAAATCCACCGCTTCATCCGCAATTTTTCTGTAAAGTTTACTGTCGCAGTTAACGTCATCTCCGCATACCATAAGCAGCAGCACCAGGTCTTGTTCCGATGCGGCGGAGCGGTGAAGTTCGGATGCAAGCCTGTCATGAGTATAGGCTTCCCATCCTATATTGCTCCGCGGCGAATAAAGACCGTTTGGGCTTTTCGTTGACGGCTGGGCGGGAATATCTACAGTTTCGGAAAGAACATACACGCCTGAATCAAACGAATTTTCATCTTCAGCGCCTGAATCTGAAATTTCAATATCCTCAAAATTTTCGCTGTCATTAAAATCATCTTTGAAATTAAAATCATCGGTATTATTAAAATTGTCTTCTTCACTAAGTTCGGCGCTCTGAATTACGGCAAGTTCGGGAAGCGCCAAATCGTTTTCATCAAGAAAATCATCCAGATGAAAGTCGTCTGCGGCCATTTCTGTATCTTTCTCTGTGGGCAAGGCGCTATAATCCTCAAAATCCGGAATTTCAAAATCATCGTCCAACGCGCCGGTTTCCGCTAATCCGCCGGTTCCCGACAAATCGCCAATTTCTTCCGCATCGTTCATTTCCGGCATATCATCAAGTACCGGTGTATTATCAAATGACGGTGTATCATCAGATGCCGGCACATCATCAAGTGCCGGTGTGTCGTCAAATGCCGGCGCATCGTCAAATGCCGGCACATCATCAAGTGCCGATGTGTCGTCAAATGCCGGCATATCATCAAGTGCCGATGTGTCTTCAAATGCCGGTGTGTCTTCAAATGCCGGTGTGTCGTCAAATGCCGGCACATCATCAAATGCCGGCACATCATCAACAACCCGCATATCATCAGGGATTTTATTTTTCGAGGTTTCTGAAGAATTCAGTATGGTAACAATCATCGTAAAGAAAGAAAGAATCAACGCGGCAAGAATAGCCAGCATGGTTTGTTTGAGCACGCCGGTCAGGTAGTGAAAGTTCAGAATATTACCGATTGAATGAATAACCACATTCCGGAATCCGGGAATGGTTACATCCTTTGCCGGAAGTCTGATGCAGCCAAAGCGGGATGTAAATTGAAGGCCGTTATTCCATTTAATCGCGTTTCCCTTTTCTTTTTCAAATCCCAGATTTATCCCGGGGTCTCCGGTAATGATGATCCCCTCAATAACGTTACATTCCCGCAGGTTTTTATTGATTTCTTCCCTGAAAGGTTCCGAAAAGAACGACTCCCCGCTGCCGGCGATAAGGCTGTGCATTTTAGTCAATTCATGTCCGGCTATTTGCTGCTGTTCTTGTATGTTGATAAAAACCCGGTAAGCCGCAAAAAGCACGGCAGCTACATAAACGAGTATACAAAGTAACGCTAAAACAGCCGGAAACTTGCTCTTCACTATTGTGCCCTCACAAGTTTATTATATACGTCTTTTCATTTTTTTGCTAGGTTTATTACATGAATTTAAGAAAACCATGCCTTCCGCCGCTTTGGTATCCCGGCGATCCTGACGGAATAGGCAATTTTTTGAGTGATTATTGCGATGGAGGAGGGAAGGCACGTACCCTTTCCGCCGGGACGGTAATTGCGGCCGTTGCTCCTCATGCGGGGTGGTACTATTCCGGGGCCATTGCCGCCCAGGCGGTGGCAGCTCTTTCCGGGCAGGTTGCGGCGGCAGGGCAGGGGAGTGAGCCGGATACGGTAGCCGTTATCGGAGGACACCTGCCCCAGGGGATGCCGGCCCTTTTTGCCATGGAAGATGCGGCGGATACTCCTTTGGGCCCCATGGAGATAGACGGCGAGATCAGGGACACCCTTTGCACCCGCCTGCAGGAAACCGGCATCCTCCGGCCAGCCCCTGACCGTTACCAGGATAACACTGTGGAGGTTCTGCTCCCCATGGTCAGATACTTTTTCCCGCAGGCAAAACTCCTGTGGATGCGGCTCCCCGCAGACATCTGTTCCTTTGAGGTGGGAAAGCTCCTGGCCCGGACCGCCGCTTCTTTGGGGCGGAAATTCCTGGTTTTAGGTTCCACCGATTTAACCCACTACGGGCATCATTACGAGTTTATTCCTCATGGTTCCGGTAAAGCGGCCCTGGACTGGGTAAAAAACGTTAACGACCGCCGCTTTATTGACGCGGCGGAAGCGGGAGACGCCGCCGCAGTGCTGGCCCGTGCCGGGGAAGAACGCTCCGCCTGTTCCGCCGGAGCCGTCCTGGGAGTAATGGGCTATGCAGCGGAACTCCGGGGCACGCAGTCCGGCAGCAGCGGGAAACTCCTTGCCTACGGAACCAGCGCGGATGCCGGTGATGGGGGCGTGCCCGATTCTTTTGTCGGTTACGGAGCCTTTGTGTGGATGTAAACGCACATGGGGATTTCCCTCCACGTGAAGAAAGCGGGGAAATATTCGGATAAGACTTCACGCAGAGCACGCCAGGGCGCAGGGTACGCAAAGCTAATCCTTTAGTATTTCCTTTGCGATCTCAGCGTCTTTGCGTGAAAAAAATACAGTAGTTCCCTGCGTAAGAAGACGGGAGTTATTAGAGTTGTTCAAAAACTTCAGTTTTTGAACAACTTCCTATTAAAACTGCACCCCCAATAATTCGCTGTACGCGTCCAGAGCGCCGTCGCCGGAAGTGCCTGCCAGGACTTTTTTGGTAAGCATCTTTCCCAACTGCACGCCTTCCTGATCAAAGCTGTTAAGGTTCCACACAAAGCCCTGGAACATCACCTTGTTTTCATAGTGGGCCAAAAGGCTCCCCAGGGCTGCGGGAGTGAGCTGTTTTCCGTGGATAAGGCTTGAGGGGCGGCCCCCGGGGAACAACTTGTTTTTGTCGCTGTCGTCCTTTCCTTTGGCAAAGGCGACGATCTGGGCGGCAAGGTTGGCTTTAAGTTTGGTCTGGCTTACCGAACCGTCTACTTCAACGTCGTCGTCCCGCTGGCTGTTGGTAAAACCGGCAAACTGCAAGGGGATAATGTCCGTCCCCTGGTGAAGAAGCTGGTAGAACGAATGCTGCCCGTTGGTGCCCGGTTCGCCGAAAACCGCCGGCCCTGTGGCATAGGCCAGTTCAGCGCCGGAACGGTTGACCCGCTTGCCGTTGGATTCCATGTCCAACTGCTGTAGATGGGCGGGGAAGCGGGAAAGAGCCTGGCTGTAGGGAAGCACCGCCGTAGCCGGGTACCCTAAAAAGTTCCGCTCCCAAACGCCAAGCAGCGCGTCCAGCAGCGCCGCATTTTTCCGTATGTCCTTTTCCAGGGCGCATATATCCGCCTCATGAGCGCCGGAAAGGAATTCGGCAAATACGGCGGGGCCAAAGGCCAGGGAAAGGATCACCCCCCCTACTGCGGAGGTGGAGGAATAGCGGCCTCCGATAAAATCGTCTATATAAAAAGAATCCAAATAGGCCGGATTGCGGGCAAGGGGGCTGGTTTCACTGGTTACCGCCGCCATGTGTTTACCCGGATCAAGGCCCGCCTTTGCCAGTTTGTCTTTTACAAAAAGTTCGTTGGCCAGGGTTTCCTGGGTTGTGCCGCTTTTGGACACAAGAACAAAAACCGTTTCCGCCAAATCAAGCGAACCAACAACGGCGGAAGCGTCATCGGGATCAACGTTGGATATAAAGTAAGCGTTGAGCTTTTTGTGCCCGTTTTTGGCCGCCCAATTATCCAGGGCAATGTACATGGCCCGCGGGCCCAGATCCGACCCGCCTATGCCGATCTGCACGGCGTTTTTGAAAGGTTTGCCGGAAGCGCCGCGGACTTGTCCCGCACGCACCGCCTCAGCAAAAGCGGAAAACCGGCCCAATTCGTTCGTGTAAAATTCCCCCAAATTCCGCCCTTCGTGGATCACCGGCTTGCCCGATTGCCCCCGCAGCAGATGGTGGAGAACACGGCGCTTCTCTCCGGTGTTCATCACTTCCCCATCCAAAAGGGCCTGGTACTTAAGTATTAGTTCCTGTTCGTCCGCCAGGGATTGGAGGGCCGCCAGCGCCGGTTCGTCCGCCGCCTTGGCCGCCCAGTTGTAGGAAAGGCCGGCAGCCATGGGAACGGTACAGGCCTTTACCCGATCCGCGGTAAGCGCCGCGGCAAAATCAAAATGCTTCCCCGCCGGAGCAAGGGATTGCAGCGTTTTCCACGCGGCGGTTTTATCAAAATCGGTATAGTTCATGGATAAAAGTATACCGTAAAAGAGAAAAAGCCGCTATAAGGCATTTTGTCCTAGAAAGCTACGCCAAGCCTAAAACCAAAACGGAGTAATTTTACTCCCAGACACCAGCCAACAAAGTTACTCGAAATTATGTCCATTTTGTCAAAGGGAATATCAGAGTATAGAGGCCATGCAAAGTCCAGGGTTGGTTCCATGACAAACGCAACCCGGCCGCTTCCATACACCATTTTATTTCCGGCGCCGATATATAAGCCAAATGTATTTAGACTATCGCTGCCGCTAAAATCAGCGCCGGAATAATTCATTGAAGCAGAGACTCCGAATTGGTGAAAAAACAGGCCGCCGTTCAGGAAGAATCCTTTTACATATTCTTGTGAAGGATACCAGCGTCCTTCAAGACTGAAACGGAGGAAATGAATATCATAATTGCTGCTATCGCTGCTCGTATCAAACCATTTTGTGGGGTCAAACTTAAAAAAGTAAAAACTGGTTTTTACTGAAGCCATACTAACCGGGGCATACTCTAACCCTGCATCAATGCCGACGCCTCTGAGTAATAGCCCGCCTATAAAGGGAAAAGGATTAAAGGTAACCGCCATTTTTTGTTCTCCATCCCATTCTGCTTGGGCAAAAACCGGGGCGGCTATAATGAAAACCGCCAAAAATACAAGAATCTTTTTCATACAGTAACTCCTATAGACTATAAATTTAGGGAACATCTAAAAACCGGTTGTTTTTAGATGTTCCTTTGCAGCTTCTCGCCCTTTGGGCTGCGAAACGTGCGTTTTTCAGCGGTAAATCTCTAAAAACTGAAGTTTTTAGAGATTCCCTTTACATATTTTTATGGAAAAAATCAATCCTGTCTATATAAGGTTGTGCTCTTTGGCGGCGGAGGATAGTACGTTGTTCCAGCGGTTCAGGGAAAGAAATGCCCGCTTGGTTTCGTTGTCATCAATCCGGCTGGCCCGTTTTTGGAGCCGCTTAAAGGCGATGCTTATGGCGGTATTCATATCAACTTCAGGGGCCCCGGTATCTTTTAAGAAACGGTAATACGCAAAAAAATAAAAAGCGTCGTTGGGGTCCATCTCTGAAAGTTCATCCCGCATTATTTGTTCCAGTTCCCGAATAGCCCCTTCCCGGTCATAATTTACCTTGCCGGAAATATGGCGGCACATTGCCAGGGTCCGGAAAGTGTGGATCATCCTGTATTGAAAATTCTCCGGAGAAAAGAGCAGCAGTTCGCATTGGGAAAAACCGCTGGACCAGTCGGGCTGTTCAATCAGAATAAACTTTTGTTCCTGTCTGGATTTTCCAAAGTATGCGCCCGAAAGTTCCATTACTTTTCTATATTCACAGGAAAGGAAAGCCGCTTCTATTTCAAAGAGCTCCGCGTCCGGGCCGCTGGATTTCTTGGACACGGCCTTGCCCATATAACTTCCGGCGCGGTATATCCATGCGGCAAGGGTTTGCTTGAACTCTTTTGTTTCCGGCCCTAAGGGATTTTTTTCCAGTTTTGTAAAAATATCCAGCGCTTTTTCATAGCCGCCGGTTTCAAAACACAGCCGCCCTTCCAGAAAACGGCTTTTGTCAACCCAGCCTGGAGACACTGCCGCCAGGGACGCTTCCTGCGCCTGAACGGCAAGCTGCTTTGCTTTGGAAATATTGCCAAAAACAAAATGTACCACCGCCGCATAATAGGCGGCTATTCCCAATTCGCCGTATTCGCCGGATTTTTCCGCATCTTCCATGGAAAAACCAAAATAATCAATGGCCTCCGGCAGACGGCGGCCCGTATATTCAACAAGGGAAAAAAGACGGTAAATCCGGGCCAGACCGCAGCCCTGGTTTTCATTCTGAGCCATAAGCATTGCCTTTTTTACCGATTCCAGCGCGGGGCCGCGTTTGGCAATGCCCAAATAGTAAGCGGCTGCATTGGTAAAGATTCTGACCTTAAATGCGGCGGGAATTGAAGCGGGGGAGGATGGTACGTTTAATTTGCCCGAAAGAGACTGTTCCAATTCCGCCGCAGGGATATTTATATTGAGGCTGTTATTGTCGTTTTTATTGAGGTTCTTGTCCCCATTGTGAAGGATAGTCTGAATTTTCAGGATGCCAAGGAGTATTTCTTCCCACTCTTTACCGACTACAGCGGCAAAGTTGCCATTTTCAATGGCGTTTTCAATTTCGCTGTGGTTTTCATTTGCCATTTCGGAAGACAGCGCGTCCAGAATAAGATTTCCGTTTTCTGTTCCGCCCAGTCTTGAAAGAGCTTCCAGCAGTCCAAAACACGGCCTAAGCATCCCTTCAGCCACCCATGCAAGGAGCCGGTTTTTAACGACAGTCCGAATAGCCGCCGCGGTGTTTCCCAGGATTTTCTCCGCCTGCGGAATAAAGTGCGGATCCTTCAATTCAGTCGGGGTAAAAAGGGCAAGCGATTTTTCTATTACGGCGGGATTTTTTCCGTCTTCTTCCAGCAGTTGGGGAAGAAGGAACGCGGGAAAGTACCGGCAATAGAGTGCGCAGCAGTATGCTATTTCCCACACGGGCAGGGGGAGCGCCGGCGGGGCTGTATTTTCTATACTTTCCGTCGCAAATTTAACAATCCGGGGAAAAAGCTCATCCCATTTTTTTATTCCCTCCGTATTTTTAGCTGTACCGTAGACTGCTATCCGTGCCCGCTGGGGAAGGGAGCAGTACATATTTTTAATGATTTGAGAGGAGAGGGAATGGGCAAATTGGGTGTTCTCCAGAATCATATAAGGTTTGCAGCCCCTTTGCTCCGCCGCAAGCCGGTATGTTTCCAGAAGCAGGGAAAAAAAGATCGTTCCCTGCTTGATGGTAAATTCCGGCAGTTCCGTCCGCAGCCGTTCACTAAAAAGAATATCCCTTAACCGGATAAGTTCTGCATACTTTTCATTCTTTGCCAGATTGTCCTGTATTTCCGGCGTTAGCGCGTCTGTCAAACACCTGACAGCATTTTCCTGGAGGTTAAACCGGATTATCAGCGGGGGAAAGCCCTGCGCTATTTCCCGGCAGTACTGCACAATTCCTTCCTGATCGTCCTGGTATCCGGGCCCTATAATAAGCGTATTGCCCTTGCTGCTCTGCCTTAAATACCGGTATATTTTTTCAGACCCTGTTGTTTCCCGTTCCGTTGTCCCGGTTCCCCGTATTGTCCGGATTTGGGCATAATCGTCAATAAGGGAATTTTCAAAATCAATAAAGGATTCAAGCATTTTCCGCAATTTTGAATCGCACCAGATGCCTGTTCCCTGGCGGTGGGAGGGAAGGAAGCGGATCAAGTCCGTGAATTGTTCCTCCGGTATTTCCCCGCCTAAAATGCAAGTCTGGCCGTACAATTCAGAAGAAACCTTGTCCAGCGTATTTTTGATTGATTCCACCAGAGAAAGTATATCCATGGCAAAACCTGTTGTTTTGCCGGAGAAAACCGCGGTGATAAGTTTATGTTCTATCCGAACCGTTCCCCCAAAGGATTTTACTGTATCGGCAATGGTTTTTTCCAATCCCTGGATTAACTCATTTCTAGTCCTTCTGAGCTGGGACTGGAACCGCAGGGAAAAAATCAGTTGAATCATTATAAATGGGCATTGTCCAGGATCACAATGTCTACCCGGCGGTTATTGGCCCGGCCCTCGGCGGTATCGTCCCGGCTGATAGGCATGGTGGCGGCAAAACCTGCGACCTGGAAGCGGGTTTCGTCCACCCCAATGTCGGCAAGATAGTGAAGCACCGCAAGGGATCGGGCAACGGAAAGTTCCCAGTTGGAAGGCCATTGGGCGGGGTCTGTGTCGGTCTGGTCTGTGTGGCCTTCTATACGGAACCTGCGTCCTGCCAGGTCCTGTGAATTGAGGAGGGATCCAAGCCGGAGCAGAATGTTCCGGCTGTCTTCATAATTAATGTCAGCGCTGGCGGCGTCAAAAAATAAATCCGACGCCAGGCTGATCACTATTCCGCGTTCATCGTGGGTAATCTTGATTTTGCTGGATTTTATTTCCGGCGTAAAAAGACTCATGGCCCGCTTGGCCGCAGTCCCCAGATTGCGGCCCCGATCCATGGAGGGCAGTGACATGATCGTGTTTCCCATGTCGGCGCTTTTGCCGGGGGAAATAGTGTTCCCTCCGGTAGACGCGCCCATGCCTATGGCGTTAAAGGCGGAAATCATCTGCTGAAGCTGTATGGGATCGGAATCGTCCGGGTTAAAGAGGGCGACAAAGAAGCAGAGCATGAGGGTAACCATGTCCGAATAGGTTACAAGCCATTCGCTTGACGCTCCCTTAATTTCCTTCTTTTTTTTTGCCATCTTTGCTTCTAATCCTTCAATACTTCCGCTTCTACAGCTTTGCGATCCGCCGGGTCCAGATAGGAGAGAAGCTTCATTGCCAGAATCCGGGGGTTATCCCCGGCCTGAATGGAAAGAACGCCTTCTATCTGCATTTCCTTTACCAGGGTTTCCGCGTCATCCTTGCTTTTTAATTTTCCTGCCACGGGGATCAACAGCAGGTTAGCCATCATTGATCCGTACAGGGTGGTGATAAGGGCTACCGCCATGTTGGGCCCCAGGGCGCTTTTGTCTTCCAGGTTTTTTAACATACCAATAAGCCCGATAACCGTTCCCAGCATCCCAAGGCCCGGCGCCAGCCCCGCCCACATATTAACGGCTCCGATTTTTGCCGCATGACGGTCCTGTATCTGGCTTAGCTCGTTTTCCATAAGTGTGCGTATTACTTCCGCATCCGTGCCGTCCACAACCAGCCGCAGGCCTTTTTTCATAAATTCATCGTCAAGGTCTTCCAGTTCTTCTTCCAGGGCAAGAAGCCCTTCCCGGCGGGCTTTTTCCGACATTCCCATAAGTTTGGTTATAATTCCCTTTTCATCAAAGGTGGTTATCTTCATGGCCAGCCCTATGATGCTAAAAATACTCAGAGCGCCGGATATGCTGCTAAAGGTAAAAAGGGCAAACCAGGAACCCAGGACGACTATCAATACTGACGGAATATCCACAAAGGTGAGAAGGCCGGAACCTCCGACGACAATACCGAGTCCAACCATGCCAAAACAGCCGGCCAGGCCGATTATGGTTCCTATATCCATGCTACCTACTCCTCATTCTTAAAGGCCCCTATCTGCTTACGGTACTCCACAATACGCCTTATTATTTCCTCAACGTTTTCACGGACTACAACATATTTTCCTGACAGCATCAACAGGGTAGTATCAGGATGCACCTCTATGGATTCAATTTGATGGGGATTGATAAAGTATTCTTTTTCATTCAGTCTGGTTACTTTAATCATAAAGCTCTAAACCCCCTTTGTAAAGGCCCTTTGTAAAGGGGAGGCCCGATGAACCGTTGATTAACTTAATGTTAGTCATCGGTTCACCGGAACATAAAGGTTACTAGCGTTTCAGCGTGAGCAATTCCTGCAAAAGCTGATCCGCTGTTTGTATAGTCCGGGAATTGGCCTGGAATCCCCGCTGGGTTACGATCATGTCAACAAACTGATCGGCTAGGTCTACGTTGGACATTTCCAGCGCACCGGATATGACCTTGCCCTTGCCGGCCACCCGTGCCGGCCCTATGTTGGCAAGGCCGGAGTTAGTGGATTGGACAAAGGTGTTTTCTCCCGCTTTTTCCAAGCCGCCCTGATTGGCAAAACTTGCCAGCGCCACCTGGCCCAAAACCCGGTTGGTTCCGTTGCTGAATACCCCGGTAATAACGCCGTTCTGGTCGATCTTGAAGTTGTCCAGATACCCCATGGCGTAGCCGTCCTGTTCCACCATTTTTGTCGAGCTTTCCTGGGCATACTGGGTAATGTTCCTCTCATAGCCGCCGACGGTTCCCAAATCCAGGGTAAAAGCCTGCCGTATGGGGGCGCCGTCCGCGCCGGGGGTTGTGCCCAGCACGTCAAAGGCGATGTTCATCACAACCTGTCCCGCTCCGCCGGATTCGTTCCCCGCGCCGTCAATAACGGAAAGTAAAAGCCCGTCATTGTCAAAGTTCACGGTGAATACATTGGGGCCGCCCGTTGCGGGGGCTGCTTCGCCCAGCCCGACCGCCGCGTTAGTGGGGGGATCGCTTAACGGATCAACCGTAGCCGTAGCGTTCCAACTGTTATTGGCGCCGGGCACTCTGGTAAAATCAACCTGGAGGGTGTGGACATCTCCAAAGGAGTCGTACACTTTTATGGAACTGCGCCAGGTGCTGGCCCTTACCTGGGCGGGGGTGGGGTCTTCCGGGAGTTCGGGAATCCGCTTGTCCAGGTTACAGGCAAAATTTACCTGTGTAGTGGCTTTAGCGGGGTCTTTGGAACCCACGGGGATTACCAGGTCTTCCACATCCCGTGAAACATCCAGTAACTGATCCTGGGCCATCCAGCCCTGAACCCGCATACCGTTGGCCGGATTGACCAGGGTTCCCTGATTGTCCAGGCCAAAAGTTCCCGCACGGGTATAGAAGGTTTGTTCTCCGCTCTTTAGCACAAAGAACCCCGTCCCCATAAGGGCAAGGTCTGTCGGAACCCCGGTAGTTTGGAGCGCCCCCTGAAGATGTATCGTATCTATGGAAGCAACGGACATACCCAGGCCGACTTCTTTGGGGTTAATGCCCCCCAAGTCCTCTGTAGGCCGGGCCGCTCCGGCAAGCTGCTGGTAGAGCATATCCTGAAAATTAACCCGGCCTCTTTTGAAGCCCGTTGTGTTGACGTTGGCAATATTATTGCCCACCACATCCATCCGGGTCTGGTGGTTTTGAAGTCCCGAAACACCGGCAAATAAAGAACGCATCATGATTGGTACCTCCTATTCAGATACTTCTGTTTCAAATACTTCGGTTACCTGGTCCCAGTCATAGTAAAAACCGTTGACTAAAACCTGGGGATCGCCCCCCTTGGTTACCGAGCGGACCACTCCCTGAACAGTTTTGAATCCGTCAAAAATTTCCACTGTTTTACCCAGGGCGGATGCGGCGCCTGAACCGGAGATCATTTCCGCTATCCGGGCAAAGTCGCGGCTTAGGCTGTTACTGAGTTTGTTAAAACCTTCAGACATGGCCGTCATTTGTTCCAGGCTGGAAAATTGGGCCATCTGGGCGATAAACGCCTTGTCATCCATCGGGGACAGAGGGTCCTGATAGGCAAGCTGTTTCATCAATAATTGAAGAAAATCATCTTTTCCCAGGGCTTGCCGGGGGATCCTTCCGTTTTCTTTGTCCTTTTCAAAGGTTTCAAAGTTAAATTGCCTGACTTCCATGTCCCGCAGCGCTTTTTCCTGCGGATCCATCCGCAGATTCATCTCTACTGCTGACATTGTTTACTCCTCTATCATTTTTGTTTAGACCAGCATATTAACGGCGGTAAGCCCAAAACCAAAGTTGTAAGCGCCGAATGATTCCGCCGGTTCCGCCGCCTCTTCATAAGTGGCGGCCAAACGTTCGGAAAAGAACGGTTCCGGCGCGTCTTTTTCCTGCCAACGCTGTCCGTCATTCCGGTAATCAAGGGCCGCATTCAGCGACGCTTCAAAACCGGAATCCTTAAAGGCCTGTTCCAGGGTATGAATTTCCTGTTCAAAGGCCCTTAGGGCTTCTTCGCTTTCCACGACGATATGCCCTAATATCTTGTTTTCGGCCATTTCCAGATGTATCTTAACTTTCCCCAGGGTTTCCGGTTTTAGGGAAAGCCGTATCGTGCCTTCCCCGCCGTCCCGGAGCACCACGGCGGCCTGTTTGACAATGTCCGTGGAAAGGTCTCCGTTGAGTTCCCGTGCGAGGACTTGGGCAAAGTTTTCCCCGCCGGTTCGGGTGTTGTTTTCCGTTCCGGCGGCCTCGCCGCGCCGTTCGCCCGCAGGCCGCAGTTCCAGGACGATTTCTGTTTCCGCATGGCTGCGGACTTCTTCCGCCCCTTTAAGGCCCTGTTCGGCTATTACCCCCGCCTCCGTCCCGGTTTGGGTACGCAGATCGCGGACTTCTACGGAAATTCTGTCCCGCCGCCGTTCGGTTTTTTTGGTTTTTGGTTCGTTTTCCGTGGGCGGAACAGCTTCTTTTTTGGAACGCAGTCCCGGATTCAGGCCCGAATTCAAACCTGCATTCCGGGCTTCCGCCTCGACGGCGGTTTCCGGTTTTTCCCGGTTACGGAAGGGGAACCTGCGTTCCGCCGTATTCTTTTGCTGTTCGGTGGGCACGTCCTTTAGAACGACCTGTTCGGAAACAAGACCCTTGTCCGCCGTCCGGTCTGCCTGCAGCCGGATAAAATGTAATGCGTCTAATTCACTTTGGCGGTTTTTTTCTGCGGTTTCTTTTTGTTTTTTCCCTTTTAAGAGAGAAACGGAAACGTCGTCCCCGTCCTTCCCCAAGGGGAATTGCCGCTGCTTGCCTCCGGCAAGGCGAATGGCCTTTTCCTTGCCGTTGATTTGTGCGGTACCCGCTTCCTCAGCGGCACCCGCTTCCTCAGCGGCAGTCTTCCGGGATGCAACTGCATCCGGTTGTGTTTTTTTGTTTATTAGTCCAGCGAGTAGTTTGGCAAAGCCCCCCAGCGCGTCATTTTTACGGCCTTTTTTGGGGCTTTCCGGTCTCTC
Organism: Spirochaetaceae bacterium; assembly: GCA_031283025.1. Lineage (GTDB taxonomy): Bacteria > Spirochaetota > Spirochaetia > Treponematales > Breznakiellaceae > WRIV01. The sequence continues at coordinate 58,697 of JAITCP010000157.1, forward strand.
TAACCGGCTAAGTTCCGGTTCAGTGGGCTTTTGTTCGATTGTAATCATCGCCGCCCGGCCTCCTCTATAGGGAAACCATGTTTCCGTAAGGAAACGGTTTCCCGGAATTCCGGAACAGCCGATTTTTATGGGGAACTGGCAACCATTTTCCGCTGCAGTTCCGCCGCCCTTGCGGCTCCTTCCGGCGTTGCCGCCATTAGTTGGAGCCAATAAGGAACCAGAGAGCCAGTTCCGTCCCGCTGGGCTACTTCATCGGTTTTCCGGAGTACGTCGATTGCATTCTGATCGTTCATAGCCGTAATAATCGCCACCGCTCGCTCCGGTTGCATATTGGTCAGCCATTGGGAAATGCCCTCAACGTTTCTTTCCTTATTTTCGGCGCTTAAGAGCATATCATTTATGGAATTTTCCATTTCATCCAGCGCTTTCTGCCGTTCTTCCAGTTCCTGGGCCATTTGTTCCAATTCGGCTATTTTTGAGGTAATTTCATCTTCCCGCTTGTCCATGTCCAGTTCCCGCAGGGCCTCCGCCTCCAGCCGCATTGCCAGCCGTTCCGCGTCAAGGTTAAGAAAGTCGTCGGGGCCCAATTCTTCCCCGGTACGGCCTTCTTTGCCGATAAACTTGTACAGGGGAGCCAGCGTGGTCTTTGCGTCAATCACGTTCAGGTAGTCAAACCAGAGTATGCCCCCGCCTGCCAGGATGAGGATCAGTATCAATAGTATGATTATTCTGCCTGCCACGGCCTCCCTCCCCCAAATTAGCTCTTATTATATTATTAACGGCAAAAAAATCAAAGTGTTAAGGGGGCGGCCCCAACAGTTCCATCCGAGCCTTGACATAGTCCAGCCTGTCGTGGTTAAGCACTGTCCGGCGGTACGGGGTTTCCCGGAGCTTCTCTATGCGGTAATTTCCCCGGCTGACAAATTTTTTCTCCTCCCCTTCAATAAACCAGTAAACAAGGGCGATGTTTTCATCGTTCAATTCCAGGGCGGTGATGCCCCGGCGGCTGATGGCGCTGCCTGAGTTAAACAGACAGGGCACGGGAAGCTCGTCGCCGTAGAGGCTCTGGCGCAGTACATCCCGCCGCTCGGAACGCTTTAGTTTGCCCAGTTCACTGCGGAGGGCGGACACTTCCGCGGCAATGCGGCTTTTTTCCCCCTCCCGTGAAGCGGGATAATCCCTGCAAAGCCGCTCGATCTCGAACTTGATAAAGTCATAGCGGCCCAGGGATTCAAAAAGAGAGCGGTGGGTATGGCCTATGATAGAGATGCAGTTGTTTTTCATGGAAAAAGCATAGGCCATTTTTTCTACAAAAAAACGCCGGTGGGGGTTGCGGGCGGCGGAAATGTTTTTGATGCCGAAGGGAGTCAAAATGTACCGGACGAAATTCCGGGCCAACGCGTTATAATTGGTATAGACAGAAGAAGCCTGATGCCCGTGGTAAACAAAAATGGGGAGTTCGCTGGTTTCTATTTGAAGTATCTGGTACAGGGGATAGGGGTAATTTTTTTCATGGACAAGGTCTTCATCATGGTTTCCCAGGGTTTTATAGAGCCGGTTTACTCCGGCAAATAAATCAAAGACCCGGTAGAGCGCCTGCCACTGCTTTTGTATGGAGGTATAGGAGTAGCGGTGCAGTTCTTCCACGTCACCGTTAAGTACCAGATTCCAGCCCTGAGGGTAATAGTAGTTTTCCAGCATGGAGATAAGGAGGGCGCCGTTTGGGGCCAGATCGTCCCGCTTTCCGCAGCCCATGTGAAGATCGCTTATCACCAGCACCTTTGTATCCTGCCCCCGCAAATCCAGGAGGGCGCGGCGCTGGTTATCCGGGGCAGTTGTTTGGACAACGGCGCTGTGCAGCGCCATATCGGGGAAAAAATTCTTTGCCACTTTAATTAGCCTTCTACAGTAGTACCGGATGATTCTGTTTGGAGCGTCTGAAGCGCTGCCACTGTTTTTTCCATTTCATCTTCAGTTCCAAGGCCCTTGCGGCGGCTTTTGTACTCCAGAAAATCCCAGCGGGTAACAATACCAATAAGCGTATCATTTTCAATGATGGGAAGATGGCCAATGTGGTTTTTAAAAAATACCCTCTCAACTTCCCGCATGGTAACCGCCGGATGGGAACTGATTATATTTTTCGACATATAGGCGCTTACCGGAGCGTGCATTTGGGAAACCCGCCGGGCTTTCATTATGTCGCGCAGGCCTATAAAGCCTGAAATTTTCCCCTGATTGTCCAGAACCGGAAGCCCTGTGTGGTTCACTTTTTCCATGTATATGGAAGCGTCCATAACAGAGGAGTTTTCATGTATAGTGAACACATCCGTTGTCATAACGTCTTTGGCGCAGGTAGCGGGAACCAGTGATTTTTCCAGGTGGTTCAAAAATTCCTCGTAGAAGAGGGGCCCTTCCTGGCCGCGGAGCATCAAAGAGGCGGCCAGTTGGTGCCCGCCGCCGCCGTAGTCCCTTAATAATGCATGAAGGTTGATACGCTGTTTCTGGCTTCTGGTAATAACCAAAATGGTCTTGGTTTTTCGGACAAAGAAAACGGCAAAGTACGCGTCGGGATTTTCTATTTCCATGATCTTTTCTACCACCGGGGCAAGGCCGGGGATGTTTTCATCAAGTTCAAGGTAGGATAAAAGTATCTCATGGCCGTGGATCAGCTTTTTTTCTACCATTAAAAGGAGTTGGTTAAGTACCAACAACTGGTCGTCTTCCCTGATTGTTTCCAGAAATGACTTAACCAGCCGTAGGGATCCCCCCATGTCCAGAAGCCAGGCTGCCGCTTCCAGGTCTCCCCGGCAGACATTCTCGTAAATAAGCCGGCCTGTGTCGGCATATATCCCCGTTAGGGCTATCGTGGCTTCCTCACTTGTAAGCGTAATTCCCTGTTCCATGGCAAGTTTGGCCAGGTAACTGGTGTTGGCGCCCCAATTTTTGCCCGCGTTCTCCGCCCCCGGTATATTACATTCTTCATTGGGATGGTGATCATAAATCGTAATCCGGGGCTCTTGATTGCGCATATACTTAAAATATTCTTTAACCCTTTCAGCGCTGGAGGTATCTACGATGATTATGTGCTCTATTTTTTCCTTTTCCAGGTCCTTGGGATCAATAAAATTAAAGTATTCTTTATATAAATTGTATACGCCATAGGCCATTGGGTGGATGATCCGGCTTCTTACAAGAACATGATCCGGAAAGAGCTTTTTAGCCAGAATGAGAGAACCCAAACAGTCAAAATCCATGTTGGTATGGCCAAAAGTAATGTTCACACTTAAAGTATAGCATGGATAATTAGTCTGTGCTACACTGCTGCAATGAATATTTGGCTTGCGTCGGGAAACAAGCACAAACAACAGGAATTGGCCGCCATTTTTGCCGATCATACCCTCAAAATTCCCGCCGATGCTGGAGTTACAGGCTTTGACCCGCCGGAAACCGGCGCGAATTTTGCGGAAAACGCCCTGATTAAAGCCGGGGCGCTCTACAATATGCTGAATTTAAGCTCCGGTTGTCCGGGAAATCATGGGCCGGTACTGGCCGATGACTCCGGGCTTTGCGTAGATGCGTTAGGGGGAAGGCCGGGTGTTTACTCCGCCCGCTATTACGGTAAAGACAGTTGGGACAGTAACGGAACATTCCGGCCATTCGGAGAAACCCGGCCTAACGGGGCGGCCCAGCCAGGCGGGAGGCCCCCGCTTGACGGGATGACGCTGAAAAACATAAGCGATGAAGAGCGGAATTCCCTGCTATTGGAGGAAATCGCCGCCGCCCTTGAGAAACGGCCACAGGGGGCGATGCCCCTGCAAGGAACGGGAGCACGCGGCTGCCGTTTTGTCTGCGCTATGGTTCTTTTTTATAGTAAAGACCGCTTTTTTCTGGTACAGGAAACCTTGGAGGGGGAAATCGTCCCCTCCGCCGCAGAAATCCGGGGCAGGGGGGGCTTTGGCTATGATCCGATCATGTACCTGCCGGAATTGGGCCGTACCGTAGCGGAACTGCCGGAAGAAGAAAAAAACCGCCTGAGCCATCGCGGCAAGGCGGGAAGGGCAATAGCAAAACTGCTATTGTAACGGCCCCCGGTACTGAAGCAGGCCCAGGGAATCCAGCCGTTTTTGGTGTACCGGAAGCCGCCGGGCAAAGTCCTCAAAGTCCTTGCCTTCACGGGGAGTCCACAGGGCCTCGGCAATGGCGCAGAGCCGGGGGAAGATCATGTACTCGGCGATTTTCCCCGCATAGATGAGTTCAGACCACAGGTTGCACTGGCCCCCCAGAATCCTGGCGGCTTCTTCCGCGCTCATTTCCGGGGTAACCGGATCCATGGAATAACTTTGGGCCACCGGGGAAATCACAAAAGCCTGCCCCGGCTCTTCCGCGTCGTCTGTGTGTTTATAATCCAGATAACAGCCGCCGGTGTTCGGGCACATGATCACCGGATGCCCCAGAGCGCTTGCACGTTTTCCACCCTCACTGCCCCTCCAGGACATTACTACCGTTTCTTTGGGAAGTTTGAACTGCATGGAATCTTCCAGCACTTCATCCCAGCCGATGGCAGTCTTGCCCCGTTCGGCAAGCATATTGACAAGCCGTAGCGTTATCCAGCTTTGCAGTTCCTCGGCGCGTTTCAGCCCAAGTTCGGAAAGCCGCCTTTTGCATTTGGGGCAGGCCTTCCAGTTGTCAAACCGCACCTCATCCCCGCCTATATGCACGTAGGAAGAAGGGAAAAGCCGGGCCAGCGCGTTAAAGACACCGGCGGCTAAATCGAATATTCTGCCGCTTCCCGCGCAGAGCACGTTCTCCAGAATGCCGGTACGTTCCTCCACCCGGTACGGCCCGCCGGTACAGCCAAAACCAGGATAGGAAGCGAGGATTGCGCTTGCATGGCCGGGCAAATCAACTTCGGGGATAACCTCGATATGGCGGGAAGCGGCATAATCCACCAGTTCACGGATTTCGTCTTCCCGGTAAAATCCGCCTGAGTAGGGCATTCCCGGCAGCCTGCGTTCCTGACGGCGGGAACCGATTTCCGTAAGCAGGGGGTATTCCTCAACGGGAAGCCGCCAGCCCTGATCATCGGTTAAGTGCCAATGAAACCGGTTGATATGGTGCAGGGAAAGAACGTCAATAAGGCGTTTGATAAAGGGAAGCGAATAGAAATGCCGGGCGCTGTCCAGCATAAATCCCCGCCATGAAAAACGGGGGTAGTCGGTGATTTCACAGCAGGGCAGGGTTATTCCGTGTTCCGGGGAAACCCCGCCGTCCCGGTATTCAGAGAGGACAAGCTGGCGGAAGGTCTGCAACCCGTGATAAGCGCCCGCCCCGGCTGCGGCTTTAACGGTAACGGCGTCTTTTGTGATACAGAGCCGGTACGCTTCAGAGCGGGTATTGCCTACCCCATCCGGAAGTTCTTCTTTTTGACAATTTACTTCCTGATAATGGGCCGGTTTTTTTTCCCTGTCAAAAAAAACAGGACAGCCCGTCCAATCCTGGCGGAGCTGTCCGGCAGCCAGTTGAATTTCTTCATGGAAACATTCATCCCCTTTCAGGAGAGGCAGGCCCGGGCATTGAAAAAATCCTTCCCCATACCGGATGGAAACCGGCTGGGGAATGATTGATAATGGCAACTAAAATCCTTGCGCAAGCATTACGCCGGCCACTTTCAGGAAACCGGCGATATTGGCGCCGTTTACCAGATTGCCCGGCGTATTGTATTCCAAAGCGGCGTTTTTTGCCGAATCGTGAATGTTTATCATTATCTGGTGCAATTTTGCGTCTACCTCATCAAAAGTCCATGAAAGCCGTTGGGAGTTTTGCGCCATTTCAAGGCCGGATGTAGCCACTCCGCCGGCGTTGGCGGCTTTACCGGGGCCGAATGATATTTTTGCGTCCAAAAATACCTTTACCGCGTCCGGAGTGGAGGGCATATTTGCCCCTTCCGCCACGGCGATACAGCCGTTTTTAGCCAGGATTTGGGCGGACTTGCCGTCAAGCTCGTTTTGGGTTGCGCAGGGCAGCGCCACATCGCAGGGTATCGTCCAAATGTCAAAGCAGTTTTCCGTATATTTTGCACTCTTGACTTCTTTGGCATACTCGCTTATGCGCTTCCGTTCCACTTCTTTAAGGTTCTTGACAATGTCAAGCTTAATGCCGTCGGCGTCGTAAACATAACCGCCCGAATCCGACATGGCTACTACTTTTGCCCCAAGGCTCTGAACTTTTTGGGCGGCGTATATGGCAACGTTCCCCGAACCCGATATAACGACCGTTTTATTTTCAAAACCGGTTTTTTTATCTTTAAGCATTTCATCGCAGAAATATACGCAACCGTATCCGGTGGCTTCTGTCCGGGCAAGGGATCCGCCGTACTGGAGCCCTTTTCCGGTTAATACGCCGTGGAAAACATTTCTTATTCTTTTGTATTGGCCGAACATAAAGCCAATTTCCCTGCCGCCTACCCCTATGTCTCCGGCGGGAACGTCCGTGTCGGCGCCAATGTGCCGGCAAAGCTCGGTCATAAAACTTTGGCAGAAGCGCATAACTTCATTGTCGGACTTGCCCTTGGGATCAAAGTCCGATCCGCCTTTCCCGCCGCCCATCATCAGCCCGGTAAGGGAATTCTTGAAAATTTGCTCAAACCCCAGGAACTTGATGATGCTGGTGTTTACTGAAGAATGGAACCGTATGCCCCCCTTATACGGGCCAAGTGCCGAATTAAACTGTATTCTCATGCCCCTGTTGACCTGAACTTTGCCCTTGTCATCTACCCAGGGAACCATGAAAAGCACCTGCCGTTCGGGTTCCGTTATCCTTTGAAGGATTCCGGCCTCCTCAAACTCCTTGTTTCTCTCTATCACGGGAATTAACGATTCCAAAACCTCGGTTACCGCCTGATGAAATTCCACCTCACCCGGATACCGCCTTTTTACCGTTTCCAGCGTATTTGCTACATATTGGTTGTTCATAGATCCTCTCCTTAAAATAAATAAAAATTAATATCTAACAAAGATAAGGATTTATTTTACAGGTTATTTGGAGGGAGTGTCAACTGTCCGCATTGCCTCATGGTCGCCGTTCAATTAAAATTTCGGAAGAGAGGAGGCGCATCATCATGCTTTTGACCGATTTCCCCATAAAGTATATACTAGGGAAGGAAGATATTGCCGCCTTTTCCAGGCGTGGATTGAAACATAATTTCAAGTATATGGGAAGTTTTTTGTTGAGGAATAATTCTTCAAAATTTTATGGAATTCCCCTTGACAAAAGCTTTATTATCATATATATTCATAATATCAAGTATATCATATTTTAGGAGGAAGGATAAATCATGATTTTCAAAGCGCGTTATAAGACTAATTTTGATACTGATTATCAAACATTAAAAGATCATTCAGAGGAATGCGGGATGTATGTAGAACTATTCGCAAAGAAAATTAGCCTTCCAAAACCTGCCCTTTTGTTGGCTCTTGTACATGATCTCGGAAAAAATTGTAGGCCTTGGGCTGAATACCTTGAAAACAGTCATAAGTCAGGTAATAAAAACGCTAAAGAAGACCACGGAACGGCAGGCGGTCAATATTTATATGAAAGTATAAAACAAAAATTCGGCGATTCAGGAGAATTAGTCGCCCAGCTTCTTGCCGCGTGTGTCATGTATCATCATGGAAGCGGATTACCTGATGTTATTACACCCGATGGTACAGCACAATTACTTAAGCGGCTCGAAAAAAACAGAGACGAAACTCATGTTGATGAAGCAATTGAAAATCTCGACGTATCAATTAAAAGAAGACTTGATAACATTCTGACTAATGAAAACTTTATTACAGAAACAAAGGATATACTGCTTACATTGACAAAATCTGAAATTAAAGATGCCCGTTCGTTTAATCTTGGGCTCGTTGCCCGTTTTTTGTCCAGTTGTCTCATTGACGGAGACAGGCGATCAAGCGCCTTGTTCGACAGGGGAATACCGGTAAAAAAAGAAGAGGCTGTTAGAAAAACTGACTGGAAAACATTGCGTGAATGTCTTGAGGATAAACTTACGGAATTCCCATCTGAAGGAAAACTAAACGAAATACGGCGTACAATCTCAACGCGATGCGCTGAATTCGCAGAACGGGAAGATGGTATATATACATTAAGCGCCGCAACAGGAGCAGGTAAAACCTTGGCTTCATTACGTTATGCTCTTGTCCATGCCGAATTAACAGGAAAGGATCATGTTTTTATCATCGCTCCCTATACTTCGATTCTTGACCAGAACGCGGATATTATTCGTGGTATTCTTGATCCGAAAGGTAAAAATGGTGAAACTGTATTGGAACAACATTCAAATCTTGAACATGGCGAAAAAACAGAACATTTTATTGAGTCATCAGAAACATGGAATGTGCCGATTATTATTACAACAATGGTTCAGTTTTTGGAAGCGCTCTTTGGCTTTGGTACCCGTAAAATCCGGCGTATGCATCAACTTGCCAATTCAATAATCATCTTTGACGAGGTACAAACTCTGCCCATTTCCTGTACTTATCTTTTTACCTGGGCGCTCCGGTACTTGTGTCAGAGTGCAAATGTATCGGTACTCATGTGTACTGCAACACAACCCGGTCTTGACAAGTTAGAATCAGATTATGCCCTTCCCTTATCAGCGGATAATGAGATCGTCTCTGATGTAGACAAGCATTTGGAGGATCTGCAACGAGTCGATCTGATTGATTATACAAAAACAGAAGGATGGACTTTGGATGAAGTAGCGGCGTTTATAGAAAAATCAAATGAAAGAAGTATTTTGTCTGTTGTTAATACCAAGTCACAGGCACGAAAACTTTATACAGTTTTGTCAAAACAACATCCCGACTGGTATATTGTTCATTTGAGCGCAAATATGTGTCCTGCTCACCGCCGAAGGGACATTTCCCGTTTAAAAGAACATCTGCAAAACAAGACAAAAAAATGCGTTTGTATCAGCACGCGGCTTATTGAAGCCGGGGTTGATATAGATTTTGACGGAGCAATCCGGTTTCTTGCCGGATTTGATTCGATTGTACAAACTGCCGGAC
>JAITCP010000035.1 GCA_031283025.1 Spirochaetaceae bacterium
TAAAAGTGGAGGTGGGTGTCTCTTGCATACGTGCCCTAAAACATTAGGGTGCGTATGCAAGAGACAGGCCCCACCATTATTTTGTAGTGCGCCTCCCCCAATAATCAGAAACACCCGGCAGCCTAACCCCCATGCGCATTACGAGCCAAAGTGGGGATTAGCGGGCGGCTAATCCTTCCTTGCTATTTTTCTTTTTTTTTGCGATATTGTAAGTAGCTTATAACCACTGCCTGCAAGAAGGATTTTAATGTCTGAACATAGCGTTGTACCCATAGACCAGATACTTCCCCACAAGCTCCCCCTGGTAGCCCTTATGGGCCGGCCTATCTTCCCCGGTATTTTTACCCCCATCATGATCGGCAACCCGCCGGACGTAAAAGTAATTGACGATGCGGTGTCCGGGGACGGCTTTATCGGCCTTGTTATGCTCAATAATGAGACAGAAAACCCTTCCATTACGGACCTTTATAAGGTGGGAACCGCCGCCAAAATCGTCAAAAAGATCAACCTTCCTGACGGCGGGGTGAACATTTTTATTTCTACCATAAAGCGTTTCCGGGTAAAGAAAACCCTCCATGCGCAGGCTCCCATAGTGGCTGCGGTAGAATACCTGGAGGATGAGGAGGACGCCACTTCAGAGGTAAAGGCCCTTACCAGGGCGCTTATTTCGGAAATGAAGCAAATCTCGGAAAACAACCCCCTATTTTCAGAAGAAATGCGGCTTAACATGATCAACATCGATCATCCCGGCAAAATAGCCGATTTTATCGCCAGCATCCTTAACATTGACAAGGGAGAGCAGCAAAAGATACTGGAACTGCTTAATGTCCGCAAGCGGATGGAACAGGTGCTGGTGTTCATCAAAAAAGAGCAGGAACTTTTGCGTATTCAAAAACGAATCCAAAAGGAAATAAATGAAAAAATAGAAAAATCCCAGCGGGATTATTTCCTTAAAGAGGAGCTAAAGGCGATCAAAACGGAGCTGGGAATGGCCGCAGACGCAAAAAGCACGGAGTACCAGCGTTTTAAGGAAAAGATGGACGCCTTTAAATTTGACGGTGAAATAAAGGAAGCCGTAGATCAGGAACTGGAAAAATTCAACCTTATGGAGCCCAATTCAGGGGAATTTATCGTAACCCGGAATTATCTGGACATGATTTGCACCCTGCCCTGGAACGATCCGCCGCCGGAAAATTTTGACCTGAAAAAGGCGCAGGGAATTCTTGAAGCCGATCACTACGGCCTTAAAGACGTAAAAAACCGCATTGCCGAGTACCTTGCAGTGCGGAAACTCCGCTCCACCGCCATCCCCCCCGCCGGAGCTGCCATCGGCACCACCGCCGACGCAGGCAATAACGGCGGTAATGGCAGCGGCAATGCAACCGGCAATGGCGGCGGCCAGGAGAGCCGGAATACATCGAGGCGGAGCCCTACAGGCCGGAGCTTCGACAAATACCCTGTCGGTTCGATCATCTGCCTTGTGGGGCCTCCGGGCGTGGGAAAGACCAGCCTTGGCCGTTCCATCGCACGGGCGCTGGATAAGGAATTTTTCCGTTTTTCCGTGGGAGGAATGCGGGACGAGGCGGAAATCAAGGGCCACCGCCGTACCTATATAGGAGCCATGCCGGGCAAGATCATTCAGGGGCTTAAAATTACCAAAACAAAAGACCCGGTATTTATGATCGATGAAGTTGACAAAATGGGGGCCAGCTTTCAGGGAGACCCCGCTTCGGCTTTACTGGAAGTGCTTGACCCGGAACAGAACTTTGCCTTTAGGGATCACTACCTGGATTTGCCCTTTGACATTTCACGGGTCTTTTTCATTGTTACGGCGAATACCCTGGACACGATCCCCTCGCCCCTCTTGGACAGGATGGAGATTATTGAGCTTCCCGGCTATATTGATACGGAAAAACTGGAAATTGCCCGGCATTTTCTGGTACCCAAAAGCCTGGAAAAGAACGGCCTTAAAAAAAGCCAGGTAAAGTACACCAAGGACAGCCTGCTCCACATTGCCAACAGCTATGCGCGGGAAGCGGGGGTGCGGAATTTTGAAAAGAACCTGGACAAAATACACCGGAAGCTGGCAATGCAAATTGTGGAAGAAAAAGAAAAACAGAGCGCCGCACCCCCGGCGGCGAAACCTGCTGCAACGGAGCCGCTGGCTGCGGCAAAAACCGTTTTTACCATAGACAAAAAAACCATAGAGAAACATTTGGGTAAACCGATCTTCCCTGAAGATGTGGTAAAAAAAGCGGACAGGCCCGGTATGTCTTTGGGCCTGGCATGGACAAGCATGGGCGGGGACACCCTGATTATCGAAGCTGTTTCTTCCCCCGGCAAAGGCGGGCTAATACTTACGGGGAAAATGGGAGATACGATGAAAGAAAGCGCCTCCATCGCTATGACTGTTGCACGTAAAGCGGGGATTGAACAATACGGCGTGGACTCCGACTGGTTTGAAAATAATCAGATACACCTGCATATTCCGGAAGGGGCCACTCCCAAAGACGGTCCCTCCGCGGGGATCACCATGGCCGCGGCCCTGCTTTCCCTGCTGCGGGGGAAAAACATCGCCGGGCAGCTCGCCATGACGGGGGAACTTTCCCTAACCGGCCAGGTGCTGCCCATCGGCGGACTCAAGGAAAAGACCGTCGCCGCCCGGCGTAACCGGATAAGGGATATAATCATTCCCAAACAGAACATACGCGACCTGGACGAAATCCCCGATCATGTCAAGAAGGGGATCAACTTTCACCCGGTGGAACGCTTTGAAGAAGTGCTCAAGCTGGCATTGTTCGATTAGATGTTTCCGCCATTTCTTATCCTATTGCAGGATTCTCTACCTCAATCTTATCAACCTCCTGAAAGGGCGCAAGGGTAGAAACCATGCGGACTACAGAGGAAGATTCATTGATCACATAATGAACCTCTCCGGGTTCAATGTGAATGAGTTGACCGGGGCCGATGGTGTGCGCCGTCCCGTCTACAACAATCGTAACGGTTCCCTCAAGGATATAAAAGTTTTCTTCCATCACCTCATGGTAATGAGCGCGGAAATCCTGACCGGGCATAAATTGTACCAGCGCGAAATTCATCCGCGGCCCCTGCATGAGGTATTTGGGGCCGAAGTCCCCAAACCTGTATTCCTTGTCTTTTTCGTCGATTATAAACATATCGTTCTCCTATCCAGCACCTAATAATATTAGGAAACCGCTCATTAATTCAACCCCAAGAATTTTTACCACGGAGTATACGGAGGAATAAGGATTATCGTATCAAAACTTCGTGGTTCTCCGTGGTTGTTAATTTCTTCATCAAATTAATCAGTACTTCCTTAGGTACCGGACATTCCCGGCGCAAGCCACATATATTTCGTTATTCCCTCATCGCACAGCCGCAACTGCGGAGCGTAAGCCGCCTTCCATTTACCGAATGCCTGTTCATAGATTTCCCGGTTTTCTTTGTCAGGTGAAAAGGTGTTCTCTATCTTTACCAGTTTGCGGGCGGTGTCTTTGATGTCCGTGTACAGCCCGATACCCTTACCCGCCATGATGGCGGCTCCCAGAGCGGTTGCCTCCTTTACTACCGGAACTTCTACCGGAAGGCCGAGTATGTCCGCCAGTATCTGAGACCAGAGGCCGCTTTTGGAAGCGCCGCCCGCAAATACAATTTTTTCGGGGCGGTTTCCTGTCGCCGCTTCCACCAGCCGCAGATGGCCAAGTGTAACGAGCGTGGTGTTTTCCATGATTGCGCGGTAAAACGTAACCTTGTTGTATTTTTCAGGGTTTAGCTCGAAGTTCATAAAACCGGGGGCGGCGTGTTTCCAGTTGATGTAGTTCATCACATCGGAGAAGGTGCAGATCATTCCGTAACTTCCGGCAGGGATGTCCGCTGCCGCCTTGTCCATGAGCGCGTAAGGATCGGTGTGCTGTTCGGCGGCGAGGCGTTTTTCTTCGGCGCAGAAAGCGTCCCTATACCATCGCATAACAAGTCCCGGATTGAAAGCGAGCGCCTCATATTGCCAAAGATTGTCAACGGCGTGGCAGTTTACCCTCACGTCGCATTGAGGGGAACATTTTCCCGTAACGGTATTGTACTCGTACTGCCAGAAACTGCCGCCGAAAACAACCGCTTCGTTAGAGTCAACAACGCCGACGCCGACAGTGCCAAGCTGGCAGTCTCCGCCGCCTACGACAAGCGGAGTGCCTTCAAGCAAGCCCGTTTCGGCGGCGCCTGCTTTGGATACTTTTGCGGCGGCAGTACCGCACTCCATTACATCGGGGAAAATATCATCACGCAGGCCGCAGCGGCGGGCTATGCTTTTGTCCCATGTTCTGGTTTTAAGATCGAACAGCCCCGTGGTTGAACCGTTGCTTGGCTCTACCGCCAATACGCCTGAAAGTTTGAAAATGATCCAGTCGTTAAACATTCCGATACGGGCGATTTTATCGTACACGTCGGGGAGTTTGTTCTTTACCCATAACAGACGGGGCAGAGCGCCTAACGCGAAGGTCTGCCCTGACTCCGTGTACAGTTCACGCTCAAGATTCGGGTCGATGCGTTTTAACTGGGCGACTTCGTCTCCCGCGCGAGCGTCCACATTGGCGCACGCCCATATTTCCTTTCCCGCCGCGTCATAAAGCACAATCCCTTCCCTCATGCAGGTACTGGACAGCGCCGCTATTTGTCCTGCTTTAATGCCGGTCTGCGCAAGAACTTCCTTTATACAGGAACGGGTTAACTCCCAGTTGATTTTCCAGTCAAAATCCATACTGCCCGGATAGCGAGGGTCTTCATTATGTTTCCATTCTTTTTGAACGCAGCCCATTTGGCCGCCGTTCGCGTCAAAAATAACGGCACGGACACTTCCTGTTCCCGCGTCTACCGCCATCAAATATTCATCGGACATAACTTCTCCTTATTTGACATTCCCCTTCAAAAAAAACATTTATGGCGCATTGAGATTAATTGCCGTTATCAACAGGCGAAAGTGTTTTTATGATGCTTCTTGCGGTGAATTCTTTAACATCATCATGTCTGGGGACGGTTGTCTCTATATTGGTTGCAGGCTGTGTGTAGACATCGTGCTTTTTCCCATGACGGACAAATACTCCTCCCATTTGGTTTAGTATTTGAAGCAGCCTCGTTCTTTTCATGCAATTGCCAGTTTTCGTTTATGATATTTTTCAAGGTGCAAACATTCGTACATATCCAGTAACATTTCTTCAAGTTCTTCAATTGTTTCACCTTCGGTTATATGCTGTGGGAAATCAGAGAAATAGCCTATATAACCGCCTTCTTCCGCTTCAAAATAAGTATAATCCAGTTCCATAAAACTCCCTTGTTATAACTATATCACGGTAACCGCTTTAAGAAAAGCCGGCTTCCCTCCACAAAAACCGCATAATTCCCAATTTTCTGTTTTAGAACCTCAATGTTGGGCTGTAGTAGTATCTGTCGTTTGTGGAGTATACTATAATAGACTTGTTCAAGAACCCGGTTGGTTCTTGAACAAGTTAAGCAAAATACTGCGTATTTTGCAGTTTTAATAGGAAATTGTTCAAAAACTGAAGTTTTTGAACAACTCTAATATACATTTGAAAGATTTAGAACGGAGGTTAATCATGGCTGATGTTGAAGGAACAAAGGTAGAGAAAAATTACCACATTGACGTGCCTTTTAAGACAAACGGGGATTTTCATGTAAAGGGCGCGGCGAATCTTGACTGGGGGATGAAGAAACACTTAACCAGCATTTTCAACCCCCAGAGCGGCAACACGGTGATGTTCGCTTTTGATCACGGTTATTTCATG
>JAITCP010000044.1 GCA_031283025.1 Spirochaetaceae bacterium
TTATCAATCACAATGCACTTTTCCGGGCATTGCTTAACACAGATTCCGCACTTGATGCACCCCAGGCGGCAGGTCTTTCTTATGGCGGAGCGGATTGGGTTGCGGTTTGAACAGAGGGCCATGACGATTTTTCTGTCCTTGGGGATTACTTTGAGTATCCCCTGCGGGCACTCGGTTACGCAGACTTGGCAGCCGGTACACTTGCCCCAGTTTACAATGGGGAGTCCGTTCTTATCCATGGATATGGCCCCGAACTTGCAGACGGTAACGCAGTCCCCAAAACCCAGGCAGCCCCAACTGCACAGCTTGGTACCTCCGGCAAGTTTGGCCCCCCGGCAGGTAGAAATGCCCGTATAGAGGCCCCGTTTTACGGCAATGTCGCTGCCCCCCAAACAGCACCGCACCGACACCATGGGGGTTACCTCAACGGCGCCCTTGCCCATAATTTCCGCCAGTTTGTCCGCAACTATTTTGCCGCCTGCTGTACATTGGACAATGCCCCCTCCGGCGGCTACTGCGGCGGCATAGCCGTCACAGCCGGGGAAACCGCAACCGCCGCAGTTTGCGCCCGGCAGGGCATCCCTAATCATCCCGATTAACGGGTCTTCTTCAACTCTAAAAAGTTCCTTGAACAAACCCAGGGCCAATCCCAAAACAAGGGCCAGAACGCCGGCCACCGCCGCAGTAATCAGAATAATCGTAATCACTTTACCAAACCTCCAAAACCCATAAACGCCAGGGAAAGGAGAGAAGCGGTTACAAAGAGGATGGGCGTTCCCTTGAGGAAGTCCGGAACCGGACTGGTTTTAATCCGCCGCCTGATTCCCGCCATTAAAAGCAGGGAGAGCAGGAAACCCAGCGCTACCCCCAGGGCATACACGAGCGACTGGGTAAAGGTGTAGGCCGCTCCCGTAAAAGAGCAGATGTTGTTCACCTCATCCAGAGTTACTGCAAGTATGGCGCAGTTTGTTGTGATCAAGGCCAGGTAAATCCCCATAGCTTTGTAAAGGCCGGGCACCATTTTCTTAAGGAAGAATTCCACCAACTGTACCAATGAAGCGATCACCAGAATAAACACCAGAATCTGCAGGAACTCCAGGCTTCCTTCAACGCCGCCGGGCATTGTGAACGTGCCAAAAATCCCGTCTTTGGAAAGGACAAACCGGTAAATGGGCCAGGTAACGGTGGTAGCCAGTACCGTTACAAACGTTACCGCAAGCCCCATCCCTACGGATTTGTCTTCATCGGTACTCATCCCAATAAAAGGGCACAGGGCCAGAAAGCGCATCAGAACTACATTGTCGATAAGAAAGGCGGATATAAATATCTTAAAGAGGATCACGGCAGCCCTCCTTCAACGCCGGAGTTTTGGACTTGCGAATTTTTCCGCCCGCCAATGCTGCAACCCTGGCAGCCGGGAGCCGGACAGGAATCGCAGTCAGGATCGTCCTGGCCGGTCTTGATCTTCTTAAAGGCCAGGTTCATGGCGATAAAAAGGGCAAACACAAAGAAGCCCCCCGGCGGCAGGATGAAAAACAGGATCGGCTGGTAATTGGGAAAGATTTCAAAACCCAGAACAGTCCCGTTCCCCAGGAGTTCCCGGATTGCGGCAATTCCCGCGAGTACCCAGGTGTAACCCAGGCCCATGCCCAGAGCGTCGGGGATTACAGACCACGGCGGCTGTTTGGAGGAGAACGATTCAACCCGCCCCATGATAATGCAGTTCACCACGATAAGGGGAATAAAGACACCCATCGCTTTGGAAAGATCGGGGAAGTACGCTTTAAGCACATAGTCGATTACCGTGGTAAAAGCGGCAATGACGATGATGAATATAGGAATCCTGATTGAATTGGGAATGAGTTTGCGGAAAAGGCTGATCACCAACTCCGACATAAGGAGCACAAAGGTCATGGAAAGGCCCATGCCGATTCCGTTGACCACTTCCGTTGTTACCGCCAGGGCTGAACAAAGGCCGATCATCAATACCAGGAGGGGATTTTCCCGGATAATGCCGTTGGTAAAAATCCGGCCTGCCTGTCCGGCTCCGCTGTTTTTCGATTTCCGGCTCATTGTTCCGCTCCTTCCGCGGCAAGCCACTGTGAAGCGGCCAGGCCCGCCGCCCGCACTATGCGGGAAACAGCCCGGCTGGTAATGGTGGATGCAGTAACGGCGATAACGTCATTCTTGGGTTCAAAGGGATCGCCCACCTGTTTGCCGGAAAATTGGCCGTAAAAGGTAAGCCGCGCGCTTTTGTCCACAAAGTAGTTTTCATTGGCCGCATTGGCCCCCAGCCCCGGCGTGTCGGAGTGGCTCATTATCTTTACCCTGTTGATTGTACCGGCGGCGTTAACTCCAACCAGCACTTTGATTGTGCCGCCGTAGCTGTTCGCGGAAGCCTGAACAGCCGCGCCGATCAATTTGCCGCCCTGGGTAATGCTGTATTCGCTTTCAAACAGCACCCCCGAATCGGGGCTGTCAAATGTTCCCGTTATATCCGCAAAACCGTCTGCATTCGGAAACAGTTCCTTTATGGACGCTTCCAGTTTGATCGCATCCTGTTTATCGATAACGGCCTTGGTTTTCCCGTATACAAAGGCAAGCCCCACGCAGGCTGCGGCGGCATAGGCTGTCAACACCAGCCCCAGTTTTACCGTATTCCACGCTTTCATTTGGCAGCCTCCGCTTTTGCCCCGGCATTTTTTGCCTTTTTTGGAGGCGGCACATATCCGTACTTTTTCTGGAGGAGCCGGTTCAAAAAGGGAGTCGCCGCATTCATGATGAGGATTCCGTAGGTAACCCCCTCAGGGAAATTCCCCCAGCGGCGGATCAGCACGGTGATGATTCCCGCCCCGGCTCCAAAGATCAGTTTCCCCTTGGAGGTGAGCGGGGCGGTGGTATAATCGGTAACCATAAAAACAGCGCCGAACAGCAGGCCTCCCGCCAAAATGCCAAAGACCGGGTCCATCCCCAAACACAGTAAAAGAATAACGGAGGAGGCGGTCATCGCAAGCGGGGCGCGCCAGTCGATCACCCTGGTAACAAGCAGGTAAAAACAGCCCGCTAAAATCAGCAATATGGAAGATTCTCCCATAGTGCCGCCATGCCAGCCAAAAAAAAGCGTCCGCAGGGTGGAAAGGTAACCCGCTCCCCCGGTAAGGCCGGACACGGCAAACTGGCGGCCTACATCGGCAACAGCGCCGCCCATCTTGATGATGCCTAATGGCGTGGCGCTGCTGATACTGTCCAGGGGAAGGGCCGCCGCATCACTGGCGGCAGACACCGCTTCCGGTGTCGGGAAAAATCTTGCGGGGATAAATCCCTTAGGCGTAGTCCAGCTTGTAACGGCGGCGGGGAAACTCAACAATAAAAAAGCCCGGCCTGTCAGGGCGGGGTTAAACACATTGGCCCCAATGCCGCCGAAAAATTCCTTGACGACGACTGTCGTAAAGACAGCCCCCAGGGCGGCCATCCAAAGGGGGATGGCTGGGGGCAAAATTAAGGCCAAAAGCAAGCCGGAGACCACAGCGGAAAGATCCGCCACCCGGTTTTCCCGCCTGATGATCAAACGGAACAGGGCCTCCCCTCCTGCGGCGGCGGCAATGCAAACAACGATCACCAGCAGGGCATGAAGGCCGTACATGATAATGCCAAAGACAGCCGTTGGGGCCAGGGCGATAAGCACATGGGCCATAATCGTCCGGGTACGGACAGGGGTTGCGATATGAGGGCTCGATCCCAAAAAAAGTTCCGGCATATACCAGAAACCTCCACTATAATGAAGTTATACGTACCTGTTATGTGAAGATTGCGCTTGTGCGAACCTTTTTTATTTTATCTGTTACATCATATTTATTCAATGTGATCATTGGATATATTGGGGAATGGGTGGCTGAAAAATAGCTTCCATGCTATTTTTCAGCTTGGGAGTTTTTTCTGCGAAAAAACTCCTAGCTAAAGCACTATTACAACGGCATCAAGAGGGGAACCTTCGCCCTGCGGGCTCGGTTGAGTATACCTTGCCGTCTAAAGCAGGGGGAGAGTTTTTGTCCGTAAGCATTGCGTGTTACTATCATACCAATCCCTACTTCTTTGCTCTTTGCTCTTTTTCATGCTATAGTTTTCCCGTGAATGTTACGCAAACCGTAGAAGTACCCGCCAGTCGGCGGCTGACTATTGACGTGCCGCGCGAAGTTCCGGCGGGGAAGGCTGTTCTTGTTTTTACTCCGGCTTCGGCTGGCAGGGAGAAAATGTCAGAGGCGCAGGAATTGGAACTTATCAACCGTAATGCCGAATGGCTCAACAAACAGGCGGAGGATACGCTTGCGTACCAGAACCTTGATGCCTTTGAGGAGGATTTGGAACGGCTTACGCCGCAGGAGGCGGTAAAAATACCGTTTGCAGCCATACGCGGCGCTGTCGTGCCGTTCAGCCTTGCGGACATTGTATCCGACCGCAATGACGAACGGTTTAACCCTGCATCAGAGGAAGAGCGCCTGGTATGAAGCGTGGCGGCCTCTACGGGCCAGCCGGGGTTCGCCGTATGATCCGAAGAAACAGCGGGTTTTTCTGGTTTTTTCCCGGCAGGCGGTCATTGATAGCGCTTTCTCCACTGTTATCTGCGCCCCGGTGTATTCCAGATATGACGGTTTGCCTACGCAGATTGAGGCCGATGCGGATGAAGGGTTGAAACACGATAGCGCTGTCTATTGCGATGAACTGGTCAGCCTCCATAAATCTATGCTTACTGATTATATTGGCTCGCTCTCTGACGCAAAAATGCAACTGGTCAACGCCGCGCTTCGTATCGCTCTGGATGTCGGCTAAGGTACACCTATTCACTACTCCCTGCCTGCGGCAGGCAGGCCCATTCCCTATTCCCCCATTCCTTATTCCCCTATTCCCCGCTCCCTACTCCCCATTCCCCACTAAGGGCACACCAGCCGAAAACCGTAGCCGCCGTAGCTGTAGTTCCGGTTGCTCGGGTTGACGTAGACCCGACAGACCGAACGCGCGTAGGAAGCATCATCGACCCAGTACCCGCCGCGTATCACCCGGCCCGACCCAGAAGCCGCACCAACAGGATCAGTCTGCGCACCGCTTGAATAACTGCCATACCAATCCCAGCACCACTCCCACACGTTCCCGCTCATGTCATAAATGCCCAGCCCGTTGGGTGCCTTCGTCCCTACTGCTTTACTTCCGTAAGCGCTGGTTCCAGAACTGCCATTATTGCCTGAATACCACGCCAC
Organism: Spirochaetaceae bacterium; assembly: GCA_031283025.1. GTDB lineage: Bacteria > Spirochaetota > Spirochaetia > Treponematales > Breznakiellaceae > WRIV01. Next base: position 5,253 of record JAITCP010000044.1, read on the forward strand.
CTCGTTTATATCGTTGCTCCCCGAATACGTGTAGTTCCCCGGCGTACCGTTGCCGCCTTTAGCCGCATACTCCCACTGCGCCTCAGGAGTCTGTAGGAAAACCTTTTCCTCACTAAAATACCCCCTGATTTTTGCTCAAAAACAGCCAAAAAACGCCTAAAATGGCATGTTTTTTCACTTGTTTTTTATGCAAATTTACTTTTCC
>JAITCP010000048.1 GCA_031283025.1 Spirochaetaceae bacterium
ATCGACTATGCCGAATTGGGGCGCCGCTGCGCCGCAGTCAACCGTATCCTTACCGCGGCGGAATCGGTGCGGGTACAAGCGCCCGGCGGCACGGACATTTCCATCAGCCTCCGGGGCCGCAAAGCAAAGGCCGATGACGGCGATTTTTCCGCCCCCGGCAGCGGCGGCAATCTTCCCGCCGGGGAAAGTTTTATCAGCCCGGCAAATAACACCGCCAGGGGAATCATTGTTTTTGACGGATCGATCAGCCTTCACAAGGGGGATAGTATCATTAAGGAGCCAATCCGGTGCCGGGTAGAGGGCGGCTTTGTTACGGATATTTCCGGCGGTGCGGAAGCGCAGGCCCTGTTAAAAACAATAAGCATGGCAGAAACAGACGCGCTGGAACTTGAGCAAACCGGAAAGCTCCACAAAGGCCAGGGGAAAATCTATGCGCAAAACGCGCGAAACATCGGCGAACTGGGCATTGGTCTCAACCCCAGCGCCCGCATCAGCGGAGCCATGCTGGAAGACGAAAAGGCATTCCGCACCTGCCACTTTGCCATCGGTCAAAATTATGACAATGACGCTCCCTCCCTCATTCACCTGGACGGACTGGTCAAAGCCCCCACTATCACCGCATTCATGGAAGACGGCAGCGCCGTGGTAATAGAACAGGACGGGGAATTGGCAATTGAGTTATAGTTATGAATAAACTGGCACAGGCCGCCTATAAAAATGAACCTCCCCGCTCTGAAGGACGGGGTATCTTGTTTGCGTTGCAAACTTGGCGGGGTTCGATCTGTAAGAAAATTATTTAACTGTGGGGTTTGCTACCATGAATTCTAAGTTTTACAAAAAGTCAACCACCCTGAAGGGCGGGGTATTAAACCTCACTGCAAATAAAAGCCCCAAGTCCGTAACGGCCCAAAAACAAGCGCCGGTACAGAAACGCAGCTCTGCTGCCTTTGCCGAAAAAATACCGCTTATACGTTCACTTATTCTTGACAGTGTAAAACCGGGCGTTATAAAAAAAATATATCTTTTTGGCTCCTATGCTTATGGAAGACCAACGAAAAAAAGCGATATTGATTTGTGTGTTGTTATTAAGAATAATTTCAACAGGTTAAATGTAAATGTAAAAATAGCACATAGTTTATATGATAACGGCATAATGCCTGTTGATTTATTAGTGTATAAAGAAAAATCATTTTATGATATTATTAATCCAAACAGCATTGAAAATACAATCTTAACCAAAGGAATGTTGCTTTATGGATGACAGGTTGCTTGTTTCTGAAACTGCCAATGAATTAGTTGATATGGCTGAAAGAGATATGATGGCCGTCAAAGAATTACTTGCCGGGATATACTATCCGGCAGATTTAAAGTATAATATTATGGGAACCTCTAAAAACCGGTTGTTTTTAGAGGTTCCTTTGCAGTTTCTTGCCCTTTGGGCTGCGAAACGTGCATTTTTCAACGGTAAATCTCTAAAAACTGAAGTTTTTAGAGATTCCCTTATTTGTTTTCATGTAACACAGGCGGTTGAAAAATTCTTGAAAGGCTACATCATCAACACTGGGAAAACCATAGAAAAAACACATGATTTGAATGTATTACTTTTTGCCATATTGGAAACAGACAACACGTTTATAAAAATTAATAATGAATGTACGTTGTTAAATACGTTCATTCCCAATATCAAATATAATTCCAGAAATCAAATTACAAAACAGGATATGGATAAAATAATTAAATCTTTGGAAACTGTTTGCTGTTTTCCGCCAATTAAATCCATGCGCGATTTATTCAGCAAAAAGTATCATTATCAAATAATTCATGAAATAACTGCAAATAAACAGGAGGCCGCCGCTCATGATTAATCCGGGTTTTTTCTGCGATCTGCTTGCAGCGCATGGAACGGAATTTTTCACCGGCGTGCCGGATTCGCTTCTTAAAAGTTTTTGCGCCTGGGTTACCGGGCATACGGCGGAAAACAGCCACATCATAGCAGTAAACGAAGGCGCCGCCGCCGCCCTTGCTTCGGGTTATCATCTTGCCACGGGGAAAATACCTCTGGTGTATATGCAGAATTCCGGCATAGGGAACGCGGTAAATCCCCTGCTCTCTCTCTCTGACGGCGATGTGTACCGTATCCCCATGATCCTGCTTGTGGGCTGGCGGGGTGAACCGGGGGTAAAAGACGAGCCGCAGCACCTTAAGCAGGGTAAAGTAACCTGCGCCCTGTTTGAAGCAATGGGTATTCCGTACCGGATATTATCCGTAAATGAAGACGAAATCAAAAACCAGATTGAAGAATGTTATGCGTATATAAAACAAAATAACACTCTCTTTGCCCTGATTGTCAGAAAAGATACTTTTGCTCCGTATACCCCTGGTAATGACACAAATACCGCAAATTCGGAAAGCCCCGAAAAAGCAGCGGAGTTAAGCCGGGAAGAAGCGATTGAAGAAATCATCCGCTCGTCTTTACCCGGCGAAATTTTTATTTCCACAACCGGTATGGCATCGCGGGAACTTTACGAACTACGGGAAAAGTACAACATGGGCCACGAGCGGGATTTTCTTACCGTCGGTTCAATGGGGCACGCTTCTTCGTTAGCTTTGGCTGTTGCCCTGCAAAGGCCGGAACTTCCGGTAAACTGTATTGACGGCGACGGCGCTACACTGATGCATCTGGGAAGCATGGCCGCCATCGGGGCGCGGAAGCCGGCGAATTTGCGCCACATTGTTTTGAATAACGGCGCGCACGATTCTGTCGGCGGGCAGCCCACGATTGCCCGTACAATCAGCCTTTCCGGCATTGCCCGCTGCGCCGGTTATGCCCAAGCCTGTTCTGTAAAAACGCGGGAAGAACTGCGCCGTGCGCTGGATGAAAATTCAACGCCGGGCAATGAAGGAAGAAATGGGCCGTTGTTTATTGAAGTGTTGGTACGTAAAGGCAGCCGTAAGGATTTGGGCCGCCCCCGGTCAACTCCGCAGGAAAACAAGGAAGTGTTTATGCGGTTTTTATCGGAGAATACATAATGATTCAAGATACATTTATAATTGAAGAAAAGCCGGTAAAACTGCCAACAGTGCGGCGGGAAGTGCTGCTCAATCCGGGGCCCGCTACTACTACAGACAGCGTGAAATACGCTCAGGTTTGCCCCGATATTTGTCCGCGGGAAAAAGAATTCGGCGATGTAATGGAGTGGATTTGCGGCGAGCTTTCCCTGATGGCCGGCAAGCCCGGCAGGGTGGAGACGGTACTGTTCGGCGGTTCCGGCACTGCCGCCGATGAAGTAATGATCTCTTCCTGTGTGCCGGATGGTGCAAAACTGCTCATCATCGACAACGGCGCTTATGGGGAACGTTTTGCCAAAATCGCCGCCGTATATAAACTCAACTTTGAGGTTTATAAAAGCTCCGGTTTTGCGCCGCTGGACTGTGAAGCGGTAAAGGCAAAACTTTTAGCAGAAGGTTTTACCCATTGCGCCCTTGTGTACCACGAAACCACCACCGGTCTTTTGAACCCCGCGCCGGAGCTCTGCCGTTTCTGCCATGAACGGGGCATTACTGCCATTGTTGACGCGGTGAGCGCGTTCGCGGCAATTCCCATCGACATGGATGAAGACGGATTTGACTTTATGGCTTCCACTTCAAACAAAAATATTCAGGGCATGGCCGGCGTTGGCTTTGTATTCTGCCGCAAAGAAGCGCTGGAAAAAACCGCCGCCTATCCCATGCGGAACTATTACTTGAACCTTTGGGATCAGTATGCGCATTTTATGAAAACCCGGCAGACCCGCTTTACTCCGCCGGTACAGAGTTTGTACGCATTGCGTCAGGCGATTATCGAAACAAAGAGCGAAGGGATAGAAAACCGTTATGCCCGTTACGTGTCATGCTGGGACATACTGGTAAAGGCGGTAAAAAAACTTGGCCTTTCCATGCTGGTTCCTGAAGCGGTACAGTCAAAACTTATCACGGCGATCATCGAACCGGCTTCCCCGGATTATTCGTTTGAGGCGCTACACGATCTTGCGCGGGCCAAAGGTTTTACCATTTATCCGGGGAAACTTTCCGGTGCCAACACGTTCAGGATTGCCAACATCGGGGACATCCGGCCCAACGAAATGGCCGCCTTTACAACACTGCTTGAAGAATATATGCGCTCTATCGGGCAGGGCAAGGGGGCGGCGGAGTAAGCTATGAAAACAATCTATCTGGGATTGCGGGGCGACATTATTCATCCCGGCATCATCAACATCATCAAAGAAGCGGCAAAGCGCGGCGAAGTGCTGGTTGGCCTTTTAACCGATTCAGCAATCGCTTCACATAGACGATTGCCCTATCTTAACTGGGAGCAGCGGCTTGAAGTCGTGGAAAACATCAAGGGGGTATCCAAGGTCGTTCCGCAGGAGGAATGGAGTTATATTCCCAATCTGAAAAAATACTGTCCCGGCGCAATCATACACGGCGACGACTGGAATACCGGCCCTTTGAGCAAGGAACGTGAAGACGTGATCGCTTTGATGAAAGAAATGGGCGGTGAGGTGATTGAGATTCCCTACACCAAGGGAGTCAATTCATCGGCGCTGAATGAGGCTATGCGTTCACTGGGCACCACGCCGGATTTGCGGCTTAAGACCCTGCGCCGCCTTATTGAAATAAAAAAACCGGTACGGATCATGGAGGCCCATTCCGGTCTTTCCGGGCTGATCATAGAAAACCTTGAAACGGAAAAAGAAGACGGCCTGCACAGCTTTGACGGGATATGGTCTTCCAGCCTTACCGATTCCGCCAGCAAGGGAAAGCCCGACATTGAGGCTGTTGATTTAACTACCCGTTTGCAGGACCTTACCAACATTCTGGAATGT
>JAITCP010000070.1 GCA_031283025.1 Spirochaetaceae bacterium
TCCTGCCAATTATGGACTTGTCGTTTTTGCTACGCAAAAACTCCCCCTAAAGCATTGGAAACAGTGCCTTCCTTGGCACCTAAAGCACCGGAAATATAGGAAGCGCACAGGCAGTGAAAGCACTGAAAAAACAGACGCTTTAGAGGAATGTTGCCACGTGGGCGGCGGGAAGGTTACCCCTGAAGGACGCTTTTTCTGCGGCCTGAAGGGGTGTTCTTCCCGCCGCCCATATGCAGTAAAACTAATAAAGCGTCCGTTTTTTCAGTGATATTTGCCGTAGGTGCGCTTCCCCCAATAATCCCCGGTTATTGGTGAAGCAGAGTAATAGGACAAGAGCGTTTGTTTGTATGCGGGTATATTTGCGGGGCATCGCCGGAACGTCAGGGATTTACCGTGTTGTATTATTGCGGAAAAACCGGTACTATTAAATTCGGCAACAGGAGGAATTATGGGAGCCTTACCGCAAGAACAAGAAGAACATTTTTTTACCTACGCTGATTACAAGGAATGGGAGCTTGACGAAGGGGAGCGCTTCGAGCTTATCAACGGTGAAGCCTACGCCATGTCCGGGCCGAATACCCGGCATCAGGAAATTCTTATGGCATTATCAAGTCAGTTCTATAATTATTTACAGGGAAAGCCCTGTAAGGTGTACCCCGCTCCTTTTGATGTCAGGCTTTTTTATGAAGAAGATGAAAGCGATGATACCGTAGTCCAGCCGGATATAACCGTCATCTGTGATGAAAAAAAACGCGGATACGAAGGCTGCCGCGGCGCTCCCGATTTGGTCATTGAGATACTGTCTCCTTCAAATACCGCAATTGAAATGGAACGAAAGCTCAAGTTATATCAGGAGGCGGGGGTTCGGGAATACTGGATTGTAGACCCGGAAAACAACGGGGTTACCGTTTACCGTTTTCAGGAAGGAGCGATTCCGACCTATTTGTATAAAAGCGCCGATACGGTTCCCGTTGGTATTTTCCCCGATTTGAATATAGCGCTGGAACAGGTGTTTGCCGGCTAAGGCGTTAGTTCTGCGCCTCCTATATTTTCTGTCAAGGAATTCCTGTTACAGCAATTTTATCCCTGCGGCTTTACAGCCTTCTATTGTATCTTTGTCCCATACAGAAACCTGCACTTCTCCCGCGTGCGCTTTTTCAAGCAGCAGCATACACAGTCTGGACTGGCCTATTCCTCCGCCTATGGTAAGGGGCAATGTTCCTGAAAGCAGCATACTATGATACGGAAATTTACGCCGGTAATCACAGCCGGCTTTTGTTAGTTGCACATCCAAAGAGTTTTGATCAACACGGATTCCCATAGAGGAAATTTCAAAGGCGCAGCCTAAGGTTTCATTCCAAAACAGAAGATCGCCGTTTAAGGTCCAATCGTCATAGTCCGGAGCGCGTCCGTCGTGTTTGCCGCCAGATTTTAAAATATCGCCGATTTGCATGATAAATGCGGTCTTGTGTTTTTTCAGAAATGCGTTTTCACGCTCTTTGGGAGTCAGTTCCGGGTATTCGTCTTCCAGTTGCTGGGCCGTTATGAACTGCAGCTCCCGGTAAATGCCGGCTTTTAGCGCGGGGAATAAGCGCTTCACATCTTCCGCCGTATCGCAAATAGCGTCCACAATGTCAATGACCGTCTGTTTAAGATACGTTTCCGTGCGCATGGATTTGTCTATAACTTTTTCCCAATCCCACTGATCAACATAAATGGAATGGAGGTTATCCATTTCTTCATCGCGCCGGATGGCATTCATGTCCGTGTAGATGCCTTCACCTGTGGGAAAGCCATAGTTATACAACGCCATGCGTTTCCATTTGGCAAGTGATTGAACGATTTGGACGGCATTTTGTGTCTCTTTAATGTCAAACTCAACCGGCCGTTCCACTCCGTTAAGGTCGTCATTCAACCCCGTTTGAGGGTCTACAAAGAGCGGCGCGGAAACACGTTTAATGTTAAGTTTTTCTGATAAATAACCTTCAAAGATTCTTTTGATGCTGCCTATTGCGGTCTGGGTTTCATAAACGGATAAGACCGGCTTATAATCCGGCGGTATAAATAATTTACTCATGGTATCTATTTTACTCCCATAGCTCCTGAGGATAAACCCCTGCGGCGGTGAATTCTGCCAGGCGCTTAAACGCCGCTTCCCGGTCTTCCCTGTACGTAACCCCGAACCAGGGGGAATCCGCTTCCAGCGAGCGTATCTTTAAGAGGCCGTTTTTGATAAGCCAGTCCGCCGCCGTAGGCAAGTAACATTCGGCCTTTGGCTGCCCGGCTGATGATCCAAGAAAATCGTCAAAGTGCCGTTGTAAACTGTCAAAGACGGAAGGGGGGAAGCCCCAAAAGTTCATTGACACCGGCGACGTGTCCGGCAGATATTGTTTGGAACCGTCCGCCCCGGTGTTGTAAATTTTGCCGTCAGCTTCCCGTGCGATGGCGGTTAATTCTTCCACCGATGCCAGGTATCCGTCTTTAATTTCACAGACTCCCCGTGTAACCGTACCCTGGGGGCTCAAGGTTTTTTCCAAAGAGTAGGGGACAATCGCTCCCTCGCCGGTTGCGCCACCGGCAACACCGGCGGATTGGCTGACGGCTTGACATCCGGCAAAGAATGAGACCATCGCTTCAAAGGCTTCCCGTCCGTAAAAATCATCAGCGTTGATTACGGTGAATGGAGCGTCAATCAAATTACGTGCGCAGAGCAGCGCGTGGGCGGTTCCCCATGGCTTGGTACGGTTTACTTCCTTTGACTTGGCAAGCGCGCCGGGAGGGATCAGGCTGTCCATCTCCTGAAAGGCCAGTTCGCATGGAAAATTTCCGGCAATCCGGGAAAGCACCAGTTCCCTAAAATCAGCTTCTATGTCGCGGCGGATAATGAACACGGCCTTTCCAAAACCGGCCCGCTTTGCGTCAAACACCGAATAGTCCAGCAGCACTTCACCGTTTTTCCCAACTTTGTCTATCTGCTTTAGCCCGCCGTAACGGCTCCCCATTCCTGCCGCAAGGATCACGATGATGGGTTTACTCATAGTTGCTTCCCGCTTTGCAATTTTTCTTCAAACCGTTCAAGAGCCTTGCCGTCTAAACTTGTTTGTTTTCCGTCAGTACCGGCTGGATTAAGACGCTCTTGCAGTTGCGTAAATTCACTGCGGGAAAATCGCACTCCCCCCAGGATATGTTCCTCAAAAGAAGCGCAGCACCGGGGTGCGGTTTTTTCTGCTATATCAAACAAAACTTCCGCGTAAAGCCGTATCTCTTTTTGGGCGTGAGGGTCCAGCCGCAGTTCCAAAAAATGAAACAGGTTGTGCAAGTCTATCTGCCAGTACCATTCGGTATACAATGAAAGGGGCAGGTTGATCCGTGCCAGTTCCCGTGCCAGGCCGTTTTCCACCAGGCGGGCGTAATCGCCGTA
>JAITCP010000082.1 GCA_031283025.1 Spirochaetaceae bacterium
CGAATTACTGGCGGAATTGTTCCCTTTGATGGGCCTGCCGGATAATCCGTCCACCTTGTATGCCGCCGGAACGCTGCGCGCCCTTGCGTCAGAAAGTATTTTCCGCGCATGGTTTGCCCGTGAAGCGGAAAAAGCAAAAGGGCGGCTTGCGGAAAGGCTGCAATTTATTTCCAGAGGTTAATTATGAATAGGAGTTTAACGATGAAAAAACTATTTATACAAATTCCGGCGCTGTTCTTTTGCGCCGTTGTTATGTGCGTTTCCTGCAAAAACAGGGAGGAGAACAATGAGGAAACCTGGCTTCTTTACGCCCGCGCCTCCGCCGCCTATGCCCAGGGCCGTTTTGACGAAAGCGCGGCAATGCTGCAGGAGCTGCGGTCTTTCACCCCTGCCCTTGTGCTCAGGGCCAAAGCCCTCTATTTTTGCGGCAGGGGGGAGGAAGCGGAACAATTGCTGCGGCGGACTTTGCGCCGCAATCCGGGATCAGGGGAGGCTTCCCTTTTTCTTGCACGAATCCTCCGTGAACAGGGCAAGGACGGGGAAGCCCGGCATATAGCCGAGGCCCTGCTTAAGGATAACCCCCAGGATATAAGGGCGCTGAGGCTTGCTTCCGATTTGGCCGGCAATCGCGGAGATACGGAGGAAGCCGCCGCATTGCTGGACAGGGCGGTGGAGGCTTCCGCGGAAACGGCGCTGGTTTATGTGGACCGCGCCCGGCTCCGGTGGATCGCGGGAAACGGCAGCAGCGCCCTGGAGGACCTTAGGCGGGCGGAGCTGCTTCTTCCCTGGAACACTTCCCTTGTCCGGGGAATCAGGGATTTAAAGACAGTGATAGCGGAGGCGCAAAAATGAAATATGCGGCGGGACTATTTTTGGCCTTTTTGTTTTGTTCCTGCTCGGCCCTTCCTTCCGGCAAGAGCTGGTCTACTGTCTCACGAACACGGAGGGGAACCGCGGAATTAAGGACGGTGCGTGTTGATAAAATTGCCGACTGGGATTCTGTAGAAGCGGAAGCCGGGCGCCTGCTGCCGCTCCTCCTTGCAAAACGGGGATACCATTATTCGGATACGGATGAAAACCAGTATCTTGTTGATCTTGTGCTTATAGAACGGGAATACATGGAAAAGTGGAAAACCCGCCGCTGTATTTCCGCGGAAGTCAGCATCAGCAAGCCGGGCAGAAAAACTCCCCTTACTGCGGGAAAGGTTATTTGCACCGGCACTAAAAAAAGCTTTTCATCGTCAAAGGTGATTCACAAATTGGCAAAAAAAGCGCTTTCCGGCGCGTTAAGAAGGCTTCCACGCGCAATAAAGAGGCTGCCAAAACAATGAAAACTTTTTCGTGCTTTTTGCTGTTTGCCGCCATCCACTGTTTTTTTTCCTCCCCTTGTTTGGTTTTTTCCCAATCACGGAAAAGCGTGGGATTTAGAGAAGCGGGAAGGCTCGCCGTCGCCGCTTCTTTGGAAATAAAAAACAGCAGAGCGCAGCAGATGCTCCGGGAAAGAATATGGGTTTGGGGGATCCGCGCTTTTTTCCCCCAGCTTTCGTTTCAGATTCAAGAGGATGATCGTCTTTCACTTGTAAGCGCCGATTCATTCATCAAGACCTATACGGTAAATCTGGAACAGCTTTTATTTGACGGCGGAAGAGTCAGTCTTTCACGAAAAATGGAACAGGAGGAATTGATCTTATTTGCCGATCAGCTTAAGCGGGATGAATCCGCCGTTGCGGAGGCGGCTCTTTCCGCCTACCGTCAAATCCTGTGTTCCCGGATGATCGCCGCAATCCGCGGAGATGCTTTGGTTTCCCTCAAAGAACAGCGGAGGATACTGGCGGAAGAATTTGCCCTTGGCATGGTTATTCCCGTCGATCTTGCCCAGGCGGACATCACCGTCCGGGAAACAGAACTGGAACTGGAATTTATTCTTCTTCAACTGGAAGAACTTGAAAAACAATTTTCGGCGCTGTTGGGATTGGGTGATATGCCGGAATTATCGGAACGGGTAGACATATACCGCTCCCCGCCCATTCCCGACGCGGAAGCGGTGCGCCGGTCCGCGCTGGCCAGAAACCCCGATCTGGGCCGGATGGCGTACTCGATCAGGCAGCGGGAAGCGGAGTTAAAACTTTCATCCCGTGCCTGGATTCCCACGGTAAAAGCGACGGGGAGCTATTCCTTAAGCGGGCAGCATTATCCCCTTACAAGGCAAAGCTGGACATTCGGGCTTTCCATGCAGTTTTCATCCCCCTGGCTTAACGCGGGAGGAGGAGGAAGCGCCGGGTGGGAGCGGCCCTATGACAGAAACGCAAGGGCGCAGACATCCTTTACCCCTTTGCCTGATCCTGCGGCGGGCTTAAGCGCGAAGCAGGCGGCTTTGGCGTTGGCGGCGGAACGGGAAAATTACCAGCGCGCTCTGGAAAGGCTGGGGCGGGAAGCCGTCCTGCAAACCGCCAGGCTCCGTCTGGGCGAACAGCGCCGGGCTGCGGCGGTGGAAGCCATGAACCTGGGAGCGGAAAAGTACCGGCTGAGTGAAGTATTGCTTTCTCTGGGGCGTATCACCCGCCTTGAGTTGATGGAAAACCGGCTTGAGTACGCGGGAAAAGAAACGGCGGCGGCGGAAGCGGCGGCGGCCCTGATGGAAACGGAACGGGCGCTGGAACAGTTTATTGATTTGCCGCCGGGGTCTTTGGAGGCGTTCAGCCGCCGGACAAGCAAATGAAAAATTTATGGAGGAAAATATGCGTTTATTTCGTATGGCGGTTTTTATTGTAACCGCGGCCTGTTTCCTTTCCTGCGTGAAGGTACAGGCTTCTTCTGCGGGATATATTCCCAAAGTAAAGGTTTATGCGGCGGAAGAAATTTTACTGGCGGAAGAAGTGTCCGGCTTTGGGAATTTGACGTTCCTGACAAAAGTGGATGTTAACGCGTCACAGGAAGGAACGATACGCCGCATCTATTACCGTGAAGGGGCTGTTGTGCCAAAAGGCGCCCGGCTTGTGAGCTTGTCTAACCCACAGATAGAACTTGCGGTAGGCCGGGCGGAGAACGCCCATACCCAGGCTGCCGCCGCGTTAAAGCTGTCCCGTTCCCGCCTGATGGAAGGCGAGTTCAACGCGGAAGCGGAAATCCTTGGCATGGCAAAAGCGGAAGCGGAATTTGCCCAGGCAAAAAAAACAGTGGAAGAACAGCGGCGCAAAGCGGCGGATCAGGAAAAACTCTACAATGCCGGGGGCCTGAGCGTTGAAGCGATCCGGGAAACGCGGTTCAGCCTTTCCGGCGCGGAGGAACAGCTTCATCTCATGGAGCGTGAACTGGAAATCCGCAGTGTAGGGCGCAGGGACGCTGACCTTCAAAGGGCGGGGCTTTTTCCTGACGGGGGATTTGATTCCCAGGCGGAACACCGCGCCGCATTGGTCAGCCTTTCTGTTTCTACATTAAGGGCGGAAACCGAGGCGGCGGAAGCCCAGTTGGAAGCGGCGGTAAAAGAACTGGAATCCGTCCGCGTGGCGTTTGCAGAACTTACAATATACAGCCCCGCCGCCGGAACTGTGGGCGCCCGCTATCTTGAAGAAGGGGAACGTGTCAAAAAAGAAGACAAGATATGCACCTTAATGGATACCGGCGCCCTTTATGTGATCTTCCCCCTTAGGGAAAGCGACGCCCTGCGGCTTGACAAAGGCATGGCGGCAAAAGTAAGCGTTGACGGCGCCGGCGGCACTTACGACGGCGAGGTAGACCTTGTTTCACCGCAGGCGGACAGCCAGTCTTTTACGTTTACCGTCCGGGTACTGCTGCCGCAGGCGGTAGTCGCCGCGGGAGAAAAACTTAAGCCCGGTATGTTTGCGCGGATAACAGTACAATTGGGCGGTGAAAAACCTGTGTTGATGGTGCCGGAAACAGCCGTACTTAACCGGAAAAACGATGAAGGAACGGTCTTTGTAATAAATCAGGGCAGGGCCTCTGAACGGAAAATCCGGTTCGGCCTGCTTTCCGGCGGCAGCCGGGAAATTTGTTCCGGCCTTAAAGCCGGAGAAATTGTGGCGGTAAAGCCGGAAGCGTTATTACGGGAGGGGAGCCATGTTATTCCGGAATAACAGCCGTTTGGCCGCCGTCTGTAAAATCAGAATGGTTATCCTCCCGGTCTTGTTTCTTGCAGGCTGCAGCGCGTTTATCAACATAAAACCCATTGGGTTTTCCGTTTACCCCGGAGCGGACAATACGCTGCTCCCGGCAGAGACCACCGCTCTCCGCGTTGTTTTTGACACCCCCATGGACAGGCCGGAAACGCAGAAAGCCCTGTCTGTAAATTATGCCGGCGGAAGCGTCAATGGTGACATTGACTGGCTGGGGAATGAACTGTTGTTTGTCCCCCTGGAACCCTGGCTGCCGGGACTGCGGTATTCATTGAATATATCCGGAATGATCTATGCCCTGGACGGCAGAACGGAGCGAGTTTACCGTTATATACCCTTTTACGCCCTGAACAGGGAGGCGTCTCCTTTTTGCGTGGAATTTTCTCCCGCCGACGGGGAATCGGTCGGGGTGAGTCCGGCGGACGGCGCTTTTGTCCGCATCGTTTTTTCCCGACCAATGGCCCGCCTGTCCAGCCATGCTTTTTCCCTTAACGGGGTAAGCAATACGGAATTCCGCTGGTCTGCGGATGATACGGTACTGGAAGTTTATCCCAAAAATCCCCTAAACCCGTGGACTGTTTACAACTGGAGCTTGAGCGCAAAAGCCGTTAGCAGTAACGGCGTTCCTCTGGGAAGGGAAATAAGCGGCCAGTTTGTTACCGATGCGGACCGCCTGCTTCCCGCAGTAAAAGAAGCATACCCCCTTGTAAAGGGAGCGCCTTCTTCCGGAAGCCGGTGGATCATGACCGGAGCCGCCATGGAAAACGGCCTGGGTTCCGGGCAGGCCATAGGGATTGAATTCAACAAGCCAATGGATGAATCGGTTCTAAGAAACATCCGGTTTGATCCTTCTTTGGTTTGCCGGACAGAAATGTGGAAAGACAACGTTGCCGTTTTTATTCCTGAGCGGGACCCGGAACCGGAAAGAATGTACACGCTTTTTGTTTCCGCAGAAAGCAGGGACACGGCAGGATTAAAAATGGAAAAGGAATTCAGTCTGTCATTTACAGCGGATATTCCTTACTTAAAAATTCTCTCGCTGAACACGGGTTTTGAGGACATGGAACCGGAACAAAACGGCGCGTATCCGCTTAAAATTACCGAACCTGAAGGGCTCGTTACCGTATCGCTGCGTTTTTCCCATATCATGGATACTCCTGCAAACACCGTGCTAAACATCCGTCTGGAACCGTTTTTTCCGGGAACCCTTAAACCAATCGCCCTTCGTTCCGTTCAATGGTTGGATGTAGTGCGCCTTCAATGGGAAGGCGTTACAAAAAGCATTGCCGGGGAAAAGCATTATTACCGTTTGACACTGGCCGGAGGAAAGGGCGGAATAACAGACGGCAGGGGATCGTACCTGAAAGAAGATATTCACTTTTACCTTATGGGGGAGGATCAATGAAACGCTTTAGTTTTGCGATTATTGTCTGCGTCTCCGTTTTTTCCTGCGATATACTACGGGACGGAATTTTTGAAGTTTCTCATTGGAGCCCCGGTGAAGGGTACTTTGATCCCGCGCTTGTAACGGAAATTTCCCTGGATTTTTCTTTGGAGCCGGATCGTAACAGCGTGGAACGATCTTTTACATTAACTGAAAACGGGCGCGCGTTGCCCGGCCATTTTACATGGCAGGACAGGCGGATGATCTTTACCCCGTCCGTTCCCCTTGCGGCAAACAAGGATTACTGCATCACGCTTAAAACGGATGCTCAGGACACCAGGGGGCTTTCCCTGGAACGGCAGTTCGAGAGGGCCTTTACAACACGGAACGGAGGAATGCGCCCCCTGCTGCTTGCGTCAGTACCGGAAGACGGCGGAATTATTGAAATAGAACGGGGCAAGGTTACGCTGATCTTTTCCGAACCGGTAACCCGGAATTCCCTGCAAAGCCTTTCGTTTTCCCCTTCAATTTCCGGCGCATGGTCTTTGGAACAGGACGGACACGGCGCTGTTTTTACTCCTTTGGAAAATTGGACAAACGGCAGAGTATACCGCCTTACTGTCGGAACCGCTTTGCAGGACAAAACGGAATTGGAAGCGGGCAGAAGTTACGCCGTCCATTTTACCGCGGGCACGGATTACACGCCGCCGGAATTAATTTCCGCTTCTGCCATTGACGCTGACGGCAACACGGCGTTTGTTCTTACAGCCGCAGACGGGACGGCAGCGGAAAATTCCGGCTGGGAACGAAACTGCCGGCTGTCGCTTGTTTTTTCCGAACCTGTGGACAGTACGTCGGTAAATTCCGCGTTAAGCTGCGAACCTTCACTTGGCATGACGGCGGAAGCCAAACCCGGTTATTCCGATACGTTCATTTTCCGGTTTTCAGAGCCCCCCGTATACGGCGCTTCCTATACCCTTACACTGCGCCAGTCCGTGCGGGACAAAGCCGGTAACACCATGGGAAAAAATATTGTTTGGCACATACTGGCGGACGGTGAAAATTCCAGGCCGCCGGTTTTGCGGGGCCTCCGTTTTCCAAAAAAGCCCGGTTCAACTTCTGATCTGCTTACCTTTACGACAGAGAACCAGTTTGCGGATTTTCCGGTCGGCGGAGACAGCTATGCCTTTGATACGGGGATCAGCGTCTGGATGGAGTTGTACTTTGAGACCGCTCCCGGCGCCGTTATTGACCTCCTTTCGTTAATGGACAGATTCAGGTTCAACGCAACCAACAGCGCGTTGAGTTTTTCTCCCCGTTCAATAATTGACTCTTCTTTTTCCGCGGCCAGCCCCGCTCCCGGCTGGGAAAGGTACCACCGTGTGGAAATTCGGGGCGTGCTTACCAATTACCCTTATATGGGAATGGTAACCATTGAAACAACTGCCGGACTTAAAGACAGTTTTGGCAATAAAAGCGCGGAAGCGTTCAGATTTTTGCTGTTAAAGTGAGGATGAACCATGAAAGGCTTGATCGATCTGTGTGTACGCCGCCCTGTGTCGGTACTTATGTTTTTGGCGGCCCTGCTTCTGGGCGGCTTCTTTTCCTTCTCGACGCTCCCCCTGCAGCGCCTGCCGGAATTTCCCTTTCCCCGCGTTACGGTGGAAACCCTTTATCCCGGCCTTGGCGCGGAAGACATTCGATCATGCGTAACGATCCCCGTGGAGGACGCGCTTTCTTCCGTTAAAGGGCTGGAAAGAATGAGGAGTGTTTCCCGCGACGGCGCGTCCCTCACCGTGCTGGATTTCCGCTGGGGAGTTGACGGCGGCGCCGCATCGGTACTTGTCCGTGAGGCGATTGACGCGGTATACCCCAGCCTTCCTGAGGGCGCTTCCAAGCCTGCGGTAGTTCCCGGCGATCCGGATGAAGCGGCCCAGCTCATTGTGGCGATCCGTTCCCCTCTGGGCGGCGCTTTTGCCCGTAACCTCGCCGGGTATGAGGTTCGCTCCCTGCTCAGGCGCGTTGACGGCGTGGGCGCAATTCTGCTTTCAGGCGGCGAGCGGGAAGAACTGGCAATAAAGGTGGACATTCCCCGTTCCCTTTCCCGCGGCCTGCCGCCCGCCGTGCTGGCGGAAATTCTGTCGGCGGAAACCGCCAACATACCTGCGGGAAACGCCAGGGAGGGAGACAAGGAACTTGTAGTGGTAAGCCAGGGAAGGCCCGTAACGGAAGCGGAACTGGGCAGTATTATCTTTCCTTCCCAAAATGGCTCTTTTGTGATTGGCGATATTGGTTTTCTTAACAGAACCGCTGCAAAAAAGGAAAGCCTCTTTATTGCATCAATCAATGCACCGGATAAAAATGACGGCAGTAACGGCACTGTTTCTGTCGGCGAATATGCCGCCCTGGAAATTTTCCGCCGTCCCGGAGCCGATCCGGTTAAACTTTCCCGCGATATTCGAAAAGCCGTGGAGGAAGCTTCCGTTTCCTTTGGCCGGGACGCGGAAATCCGTATCGTCTACGATGACGCCGCTTCCGTAATACCGGGCCTGCAAAAATTGTTTGTTTCCGTAATCTTTGGAACAGCCGCCGTAATGGCCGTTCTGTACCTTACCCTGCGGAGTGTCCGTTACAGCATACTGGCGGGCCTTTCCCTGCCTCTTTCCATGGCGGCATCTTTGGTTGTTTTGGGCGCGCTTGGCAGAACGCTCAACAACATGAGCCTTTCCGGAATAGCGCTGGGAATCGGCCTTGTCTCCGACACGTCGGTGATCATCCTCGATTTGCTGCATCAAAGTTTTGGGAAAAAAGAAAACCGGGTATCTCTAAGATTAGAGGCTGCCAAACCTTCATATACGGAGCTGGGAGCAAAAGCCGCGTCGGTGGCCGCTTCAAGTTTTGGCGGAACGGCGACGACCGCCGTTGTATTTATTCCCGTGGTGTTTTTACCCGGCCCCCTGGGCTCTCTTTTTGGAGACCTTTCCATCTCCCTGGTTGTTTCCATACTTACCGGCTGGCTGTACGCCCAATTTGCCCTGCCCTCGCTTTTTGGCCTGTTTTTCTTTTCAAAGAAAAGCGGCTCTGCAAAAGACCGCTCTTTTATAGCTAAAATTATGCAAAAACAAAATGACGCTGAGAAACACAAAACGGACGCTCAAAGAAACAAAAAGACCGGCGATTTTCTGTCCGCCAATCATTATGCCCCGCTGCTCCTGAATTGCCTGCACAAACCTTTCCGTGTTCTGGGAATAACGGTTTTGTTTTGCGCCGCAGGCCTTGCCCTGCTCTTAACGCGGCCCATGGGTTTTGTATCCGCCGACGCCGCTCTGGAAATTGAAGCTGTGCTGAATTTTCCTCCGGGCACAACCATGGAAAGCGTCGCCGCGCAAGCCTCTGTTGCAGGGGAGCGGCTTGCATCATTGCCGAACATTATTTCCGTATTCGGCAGGGCCGGGTCGGAAGAAGAAGATACGGCCAGGCGGAGCGATCCCGATTACCGGAAAGAAACTTTTTGTTTCCGCTGTATATTGAATCCCGCTTATCAATCCGATGTTACGCTTTCTTCCGTTAACTCACTGCTGGAAAATCAGCCTTATGAAGCGCTGGCCCGTTTCCCCCAGGATAAAACAGAAAAGATACTGGGCCTTTCATCTTCCTCTACGATTGCAGTAAAGGGGCGGAACCGGGACGAAGCGGAAAGACGTGCCGCGGAAGCGGAAAATTTTATCCGGCAGAGCGGGTATGCGGCAGCCGTTACCCTGCACCCTGCCGGTTCCCGCCCGGAAATCCGCGTCCTGCCGGACAGGGAAGCCCTTGCCCATGCGGGACTAAGCGCCGTGGAAATTGCCAGAGCGTTCTATGCGGCGGCGGAAGGGATGGAGGCGGGCGAACTGGAACTGGAGGGAAAGCCCCTGACGATGAAAGTGTCCGCCATGGAGATGCCGGAACTCGAGAGGCTCCCCGTGGCGTTAAGCCGCTCCGGCCCCGTATTTGCGGGAAGCGTCGCCCGCATTGAACACCGTGAAGCGGCGGCGGCCATGGCGCGCCTGGACCGGAGCGACGCCCTGTATGTAGAAGCCGCTCCCCATACCGGCAGTGAGAAAACGCTTGCCGCGTTTCTGACATCCCTCTGCGCCCGTGAAAAAGAGAGCGGTATCACCCGTGCCGATGAATCGGCATTTACCCGCTACCGCGCTTCACTGATACTGACCATCGTTCTGGTACTGATACTCCTTTACCTTACTATGGGCGCTGAATTTGAATCTTTCATCCTGCCCCTCGTTCTGATGCTTGCTATTCCGTTTTCTCTGGCCGGAGCGGGGCCGGCGTTGTTCTTTTGCGGCGCTTTTCTTGATTCATCATCGGTTCTGGCAATGATGGTTCTGTTCGGCCTTTCCGTAAACAGCGGCATGGTTCTTTACGAACTGGCCGCGGAAAAAACGGCATTAGGTTATCACGCGAAAGAAGCGGTATACGACGCGGCTCTTGAACGGTTCCGCCCTGTTTTAACAACCGCCCTGACGACGGCGGTTGCCCTGCTTCCTTTGGTGATAAGCCCGTTGGGGGCAAAGGAACATTCCATGGCCGCGGCAATGCTTGGGGGCGTTACCGCTTCAACAGCCCTTACACTCTTCGCACTGCCGCCGGTACTGATCCGTTTTTTGCAATACAGAAAACGTAAAGCGGAGGCGTCATGACGGGGAAACCAAAAAGGGCCCTCTGCATAATCCTTGGCCTTTGCACGGCGGCGTTCTTTATTATTGAAGTGTGGGGGAAAAATACTCAGGCGGCTCAAAGCGCGGCGGATGAAACCTTTACCGTTACCCAGCGTTTTTACGGAGTTGACGCGGCGGAAATGGAACGGATTGCCGCCATTCCCCTGGAAGATGCGTTGTCCGGCATACGCGGCATCCGGCGCATTGCCAGTTCAAGTGAAAACGGCAAAGCCAGGGTAAGAGCTTTTTTTGAAGGAAGGGAACAGGGCCGTTATGAGGCGGTCCGTGAAGCGGCCCAACGGGTATATGAATCACTCCCCTCCTCCGCCCAGCGCCCGGAGATTAGTTCTTCAGGCGATTCCCGCGTTCCGGTCTGGACAGCCGCCGTTACTTCCCGCGTTAATGCCGGAACGATTCTGGAAAAAGCGGTAAAGCCCGCGCTGGAAGGGCTTCCCGGAGCCGGGGAAGTTGAAATCTCCGGCGCCGGCCTTACGGAAATTGTGATCACCCTAAAAAGTGAGGAAGCCGCCGCACGAAAAATAGATGTTCAGGATATTGCCGCCGTACTGGCGTACAACGACGTGCTGCTGCCCGGCGGCTCCGTACGGAAGAACCGCCTGGAAATTCCCGTCATTGTTGACGGCCGTTATGACTGTTCCATAGAAACCGCTTCTACAGGCATAGAAGAATTGCGCCATGCTTTGATCCCCATTCAGGATAATTCCGGCGGAAGGAGTTTTGCCCGTCTTGCCGATATTGCACAAGTCAGCGAACAGGAACGGGACTATGAAAGCCGTTCCCGCCTTGACGGAAAAAAAGCGGCCCTTATTGCCGTGATGGGAAGCGGCAGCGCTGATTTGATTAAACTTTCCGCCCGGATTAAAGAAGAATTGGCGCAATTCCCCGAACTTGAATGTACCGTTCTTTCAGACCGGGGCGAGGAGGAACGAAGGGCCCGCTCATCCGTTCTGGGAGCAGCCCTGCAAGGTTCGTGTATGGTAGCCCTTCTCTGCGCTTTTGTTTGTTTCAGAAAACCGGATTCTTCTTTAGGAGTTCCTAAATCTCCGCTACAAAAAATTTTACTGTGCCTTGACAACAGAAACAGCCTGCGCATGGCCATGATCTGTTCATTAACCGTCCCCCTGGTGATCTTTTTTTCCGCCGCACTGCTCATACTCCTGGGGTTTTCCCTGGACAAGCTCGTACTTGCAGGAATTGCTGTCGGAGTGGGGGCCGCGGTTGACGCCGCAATACTTTGTGCCGAGTATTTCCGTTCCTGTAAAACTATTGAAGAAGGAAGAACCGCCATGGAAGCGCTACGGTTCCCCCTCGCGTCCGGCGCCATTACGACGGTGATCGCCCTGCTGCCCCTGATGACCCGGAAAGAATCAGGGATAAATTCGGTCGCATGGTCTATTGCTTCCGTCAATAGCATCGCCATGCTTCTTTCCCTTACCCTTCTGCCGCCTCTTTTTCTATGGGGCTGTCCTATAGAAGCTAAATGGAAAGCGCCGGATTATTCTTTCAATGCACGGTTAAACGCTTTTCCGTTTACCGGCGCCGTTCTTTTTCTTAACCGCCTGCGCCGTTTCTACCGCCGTTCCCTGGCGTTGCTTCTGCGGCTATTATTTCCCAAACGAATTTTTGTCGCGGTCTTTTGGCTTATGTTGGGAGTTCTGGGCATTACAGCGCTTTGCCTGAACGGGGCGGACGCGCGGCAGGAAAGCTCGGAAGACTCGATCTACGCCCAGGTTGAATTTGACGGCGGACTTCATTCGGAGGAGGTTGACAAGTTATTGTCCGCATACAGCGTTGAACTAAAAAAACATTCAGGAATTAAAAACATCCAAAGCATTGCAAGAACCAGCGGCGGATCAGTGTTAATCAGCTTTAATCCTGACATGGTAAACAGCGGCACGGTAAGGAATTTGATGCGGAGTACTTCCGTTCCCGGCGGTTTTGTTTATGTCATGGAATCATCCGCGGAAGAAAGAAGCTGGCGGATTAGAATTTCCGGTGATGAAGAAAAACGCTGCAGGGAACTGGCCGCGGAACTCGCCCGGATATGCGCAAGCCTCCCTGAGGTTTATGAAACCGTTTTTAATTTTAAGGAAGGAAGCCCTCATCTTAATTTACTGGCGGAACGCGAACGGCTTGCCCTTAACGGTTTGTCCTATGGCGCTGTCGGACAGGCAATGCGGGGCAATATTCACGGGCCTGTGGCATACAAACGCATCAACGGAGGCGGAGAAACCGACGTCCGCATCCGCGGAGGGGATGAGCCAAAAAACCGGAAAGAAGTGCTCAATATGTTTATAAAAGGGGAAACATATCCGTTTAGTCTGGGTTCCGTCGTCAGGGCGGAAAGCGGCACGGAAGCGTCATCAATTCAGCGGGAAGACAGGAGGCGAGGCGCGGCAATTTCAATCCGCACTGCCCCCATTGACCCCAGAAAATTAAAGGCCGGAATAATGCAAAATGTTCTGTCCGCATTGGAATTGCCGCCCGGTTATACCGTTGAGTTTGATCCTGAAGCGATAAAAGCCGCCGAAAAAGTCAGCGCCCAGGGGTTCTTATTTATTCTCGCCCTGCTTTTCTGTTATATGTTACTTGCCGCTTTTAAGGAATCTTTTACCTTTCCCCTGGCTGTTCTTGCCGTCGTGCCGCCCTCCCTTTCAATTCCGGCGATTTGCATCGCCCTGCGCGGACAACCCCTTAACGCGGTATCGGCGGCGGCTTTTGTGGCGGTTTCGGGAATTGCGGTAAACGCGGCGGCCCTTGCCGCCGATGCCCTTCAACACGAAAAGCCCTGTCCCTCTTCCTGCTACCGCGTGTTCCGCCGCCGCCTTCCGGTACTGGCGGCAACGACGTTAACCACTGCGGCAGGAGCCGTACCGTTTCTGTTTATCAAAAGTAACGCTGCCATGATTGTAAAAACTCTGTCAATGGTCAGCGCCCTGGGAGTGGCCGTATCCGCCCTATGCGCCATTACCCTTATTCCGGCGCTGACGGCAATTTTCCCCGGGCTGTTACAGCCCTATCACAAAAAAATACCAATCTCTTAATGTAAACATTTTTTTCACTATCTGCGTGGGTAAGAAGTCCGCGTTGCGGACAGCATTAATTAATTGAGAGGCCTTTTATGGCTGCAAAATTTCTTACGCGGTTCCTCCTTGGAGTCGCGCTCTTATCAATTACCGGAAACCTTTTCGCCCAAAATATGCCCGGATTAAAGGGGTTTGATGAAAAGGTTTTTGAGTACCACTTTGACCGCGCTGACCGCGAACTGGATCCGTCATCATGGATGCGGGAAGCCCGGCAGGGAATCGCTCTTGCCGTTGCCGGTTGGGAGCGGCAGGCTGTTGATTTGTATACCGATCCCCAATTCAGGTTAGAGGCCGGACGGGAACTTGCCCGTTGGTCAGAAGAAGAATTGGAAAAACGTTATACACAATGGCTGTTCAAGCGTTTTTTTGGTGAATACGCGGGTTCTATGACAAAACTGCTGGATCATGCCGTGGAAGAGGCAAACCTTTTATATGCCTACCACACCGATTCTGAAGGGAATATTGTCTACGGAGAAACAGGCGCGCCGGAGATCATCCGCCCTTCCGAAGGACGCAGTGTAGAAGCGGACAGGAAACTTTGGAATCATCTGGTTGGTTTTACCGGGAAGGAGGAATTGAAAAAGTACCAACTTACCGTAACCGCATCCATTCCGGAATTACTTTCTTTTATAGATGAAACCAATCGTTCACGGTTTGAAGAGCAGTTTGCAGGAATATTTGCCCAAACTGTTCTAAGCCGGCAGGCGGAATTTGAAGCGCTTCTTGCACGGGAAGAGCGGCTTTTTGTCGCACGGCGTACCGGCGACCTTTTGAGCCTGCGAAAGCAAAGTGAAAACCAAAGCGCCAAGATGTTAGTATCACAATTAATCCGTGAAGCGGAAAGCAGTTGTGCCGCCGGTATTGCACTACTGGAAGAAAAGATAGAAGCCGCCCATGCCGGTTCCGGTGATCTTGCCCTGGCCGGGGAAGAATGGCTTGCGGTTTTTCAGGAACAGTTTGGCAGGGGCCTTAAAGCGTGGGCGGATGCGGAAGAACACTTTCTTGTCCGCCGCATGGAATGGGAACGGGATTCAAGTGATCGTTACTTTGAAGGGGAAGAAATATGGAAAACAGCTTTTGCCGAACTGGAAAAAGAACGCATGGCATGGGAAGAAAAATCACGCGAACTTTTTACCGCCGGTGAACAGCTTTTTATTGACGCTTCAGAAAAACTTAATATTGCCATATATGAAGCCAGGGAAGAATTCAAAAAAGATGCCGCACTCAGGGTCTATAGCGGCTGTGACAGGGCAAAAGCCTGGGTTGATATGTACATTACCTGCGCTTCTGTATTAACCGAAGCAAAAACAAATATTAATTTCTGGCTGCCCCGTTTTGTACCCGATGTTCCTGCGAATGTTTCGGAGAACGGAACTCTTGAAACCTGGGTAAATAAAACAATGTTGGAAAATTCATTAACAGATACTCAGATAATTGCCGGAAATGAACTAATCCGCTGGGCGGGTATTTATACCCAATACAAGACAAAAGCTGTTGAATCGCTGGAAATTCTCGAAATGGAATTCGGCCTAATGCTTGGAATGGACAAGAACGCCCTGAACACCGTACTTGATTTTGACAGTGAAGAATTTTTTCTTGACGAGTACCAAACAGAACTCCTGCGCGCCAAGGTTATAGCCGCATATTGGGAACAACGCTTTGCCATAGCGGAAGCCGTATCAAAATATGCGGAAGACTTGAGCGCGGGGCGCATGACTGAAGCAGAAAGCCTTATTGAATGGCGCAACGCAAAAACCCGCTATGAAGCAGCCCTGACCGCTTATGCGGATAGTCAAGATAAGTTAAAAACTGCGGGAAATGATCTTGCAGCGGCTCAGACAGAACTTAAAAATATTGCGGCCCAACTTGCTGTTGAAGAAAAGAATCTTGATAAGCTAAGTAAAGATTACGCATTGCAAATAACCGCCTACCAGTCTAATCTGAGGGATCCTTTTTTAATTGAATTGGCTTCCTGTTACAGATCATTAATGGAACTCTCAGAAAACCGTACCCAGGATTCCGCTTATTACACGGCATACCTTAAAGCTGAAATTAAATACATGGAAGAACATATTTTAATTGACGGTTGGAATTTACTTGAAAATATTGTTGATCCGAATATCAACCCGGAAATCGATCCTGAATTAAAGCGGCTTCAGTTATCCTTTTTATGTTCCTTTTCTTCACTTGATTGGTATTATGCCGTGACCGGTAAGGAAGAAACGACAGATGACAGAAAAGCGCTGGAAGCGGAAGGATTATTAAACCGCCTTAAGCGGGAAGTGGAAGAAGAAGCCGTTCAAAAAGAAGATATTGAAGAATTTGATGAAGAATTTGATGAAGAATTAGCGGAAATCAAAACATCAATTGGTACGGCACAACAACGGCTTTCTGTCTATCGTGATTTAATCTTCTATGCGCCCGGCCTTCAGAAAGAGGCTGCTGAATATGCCTGGCGTTCCCTGAACAATGTATATATGGAATTCGGTATTGATGTTCCTTCAGGAGTCTTACCTGATATAACTTCTCTTACAGATCAGCTTCTAAAATACAGTTTAGAAAAGGAATTAAGCCCCGGAATTGTTATTGCTTCATTTCTTACAAAAATTGACGTTGTAACCGAAACGCTTCCGATAATGCTTGATACGGAATTTTCTGTCTGGGAAGAAGCTCTTATTAATTATTTGGCCGTAAAGGTTTTGTATCGGGGCATAACTGTAACGGAAGATATAAACCTTACTTTTGAGAAATATCAGTCTCTGTTCGACGATATTTCTGCCAGAATTGAAGATGGAAATATTTCTGAATCTGACATTTTAGAATTTTCTATATATCAGTATCTGCTTGAATTCCTGATTAAACATGACGATTCAAAAAAAGCATTTGAAGATGAATTGAACAAAGACAGTGAACACTGGAGGATGTACGTAAGTAGCCCTTATTTTGATGATTATACGATGAAAAATCCTTTAGGTTTAAGCGCTGCAATAGCCGGAGATCCGGAAAGTTCTTTATCATTCAAAGGCGCTTTGTCACGGGAAGAAGGCCTATTTGCTGACGCCTATGAAGAAGCGTTGGAAGCAAACCGCAGAATGTCCGCAGCGCTTGAAATATTCCTAAACAGCGGCATATCTCAACGCCAAACGGAATTTGTTTCAGCCGTTGAATCTTTTCTGTCCAGCCCTGAAAAATTCCGGGATTATGCAATTAATGAAAACGAATACAATATGGCATCTTATTTATATCAGGATGAAAAGGAAAAATTGCATAACAATATGCTTATTGAATATTCGCTCAAGAAAGACATTGCCGGTTTGGGATGGAAATATTTTGCCCCAATGCCTTCAGAACAAGAATCTCTTGATTTGCTTAAAAGTTTATCAATGGTAATTGAGCAAACAAGAAATAATCATGACGATATTCTTAAAGAGTATAAAAATAAGGCCGCTATTTTTGCCGAAGCCGGCGATTCTTATGAATCATTGTATATGAATACAAAAAAAATGTTTTCTTATCTGGATGCTGCAAGAATTGAATATGAAAAGCAGGATGCTATTCAACGCTGGGCAGGAACAAGTTATTTGAGCAAAGGCTCTGAATTACCGGATGACCTTCAATATTACAGGGAACCGTCGGAGGAATTGGATTATACCCGTGAACGGAATGACCGGGCTCAAATTGCCCTGGCGGCATTACAGGACATTTACAATAACGGTGAAACAAGCCGTGAATTTGCTGATACCGGGTATATGCAATTATATAAAGAGTACCGTGAAAGCTTTTCAGCAATGTTTCTTGCGTTAAAAGCAATAACGGAATATTCCGTTGATTTACAGGTTGAACAGCAAAGAAATTTGGAATTATACGCCGCATTGTCTTCCAACACTTATGAATTTTGGCCGGAATTGTATTCCTTTCATTACGATAATTATGAAACTCCGCAATTTTCTGATATTTCGTGGCTTGATTATATTTACATTACTGAATCGGGCGGGCTGGGGATTTTACGTAACAAAAATTCATTTGGCATTGAGCAGGTAACCCAGGATGAGGCGGTTAAACTTTCCGAATATTTTAACCCTGTCTCTTTTTACGGTGATGGAACAAGCCAAATGTCGGAATTTGAAACCTTTTTAGATTCCTGGTCTGCAAGAATGGACACTTATAATCTTGGTAATATGAATAACTATCAAAATTGGGGGCTTGCTCTTGATTATGTGATAAGGAAACTTGCGGAAAATAATCCGGCTATCGGGCAAAAAATGGGAATCTATATTCCACCGGACTCACAAATAGATGAGTTACACCTGATAGAATTTCTGGCTAAATATGCTAATATAAAAAATCCGGCAATTGGAACAACAATCGGAATCTTTGGAGCGGCGGAAATGGGGTCAGACGGACAGCTTAAACTTAACGGTAATACGCTTGAAAATGATATTTCTTTTTATCACCAATATTATCTGCCTAATGGTCAATTACAAGCATGGAATAGTTTAAGCAATCAACAAAAAGAAGACCTTGAATTTCTTGCCGTCATGATTTTAAACGGAGGAGGCGGTGAAGGTTCTAAAGGATTCACTAATGTAACTAAATACCATGAATTGGATTTATTAAAGAATAATGCGGATTCGTATGTATATACTGTCAATCTGCTTTTTACAAAAAAAACAGCTTACAGATACCCTTACATATTTGATCATAGTGGATTGAACCAGGTACGTAATGCAGCGGGTAACAGAAGAGCCGCCTACTACAATTTGATTAATTCCGAAAAATCCTTATTCTCACAATTTATCTCTAAATCTAAATCAGACCTTGAAGCATATAAAGAATCCTGTGATAGATTGGTTTTTCTATGTCAAAAACAGGAAGAGGGAATTGATTGGACCAATATAGAAGAGATTCTTTGCTTAATAGAAGCGATTGATAAATCGGAAATAGATGCATTAGAAAACCAATGGGAAAAAATGATTGAACAACAGCAAAATTCCGGCGGTAACATACTGTATACAAGCATTGGTTCGGCGCTTAATGCCCTTTATATCTGGAGTTATAGAACCAGAACCGCCCTTGAACAAAATTTTGAATTCGCATATTTTACTAATGAACAAAACCGCATAGAGCATCAGAATGAATACAGGAAAACCCTGGATACATATATCAACGGTGAATGTTCAATCGCAGATTTACGTAATGCCGCTGAACTTACCTTTGGGCCGGAAACGGCTGCAATAAAAAATCATCTTTATAATCTGGGAACGGCATTACTTTCTGATTTGAAAACAATTAATACAAACCATGATATATATTTGCAGCCGTACAGGGTCCTAGGTGAGCAATATATTTCACTGATAGAACAGGCTTATAATACCCGTTATGGTGCGGAATTATCCGCAAGAGAGACAGAATGGAATGAACAATTAAAAGATTTGAACAAAAAAAAGGCCGCATGGCAGGAAGCTTCCGGCCTTATTCTTGCCCGCGGAAGGCAGGACTGGATAAACGGTTATGAATCTATGCAGGCTGCATTTTCAAAATGGAAACAGGATTTTCAAGATCAATACACAGCAGTTGACACTGCCTGGAATGCCGCATACCTGGAAAGCCTGCAGGGCAAGGAACTGTGGATAAATCAGGCAATGATTGCTTCAAATGACGCGTTTAACAATAGTTTGCTCACGTTGCTCGGTTCGGATGCCGAATCGGAAAGCCGTAAACTTGACATTTTTATGCCGTCATCATTACCCGGTTCCGGAGCTGCGGAAGAAGCCGCTTTGGTTCTGCAAAAGGTTCTGGATTCCGCCGGAATAGCCAGCCTTTTCAACGCTGCTAATTCCATAACAGGAAGCGTGAACACTGCTTTAACCACAACACGAAGAGGCGTTTCCGGACTTGGAGTTTGGAATTCAGCTCAGGCTCAGGCAATAGCAAAAGAATCAGCCTGGAACAGTACCAATGAACTGGCGAAGGGAAAGATGGTTCAACTTGCTTTTAGCGCCCGTGAATCAGCCTATGAAGCAAAGAAAGATTTTGAGGATCGTATTGTTCAAGCTAACAGTAATACGGACAATTTTATGGATGAACTATATCTACTGACAGGAGGTTGGAACAGATCGGGGAATAAATACAGTAAAGATATTATTGTTCACTCAACCGTTTTTACCAGCGCTATCACTGATAAAGTTGTTCTGGACGCTTACAAATGGTTTGTAATGGAATATTGGGATTTTGCCGCAGATTTAAGCGATTCAAACCTTGAAAGCCTTGATTATCAGGGTATTCAATATCTAGTCGGCCTTGCACAAAAAGAAATACAGGAAAAGCATATTTCCGTATTCGGAAATGAAAAACAAAAAGGAGATTTTTTTATTTGGCTTGGTGAATACGACAATGAAGATAAAAGAAGCGGTGAATACGGCCGTATGTTATACGATTTTACTAAATGGGAAGACAAACAGGCGCAAGGAATTGCGGCAATGAATACCGCCATTTGGGACAAACCTCTTTGGGACTCAAGGGACTCTTGGTTTGATGCGCCGAATATACGTTCCGTTGTTGATATGGCAACCTCCGTTGTTGCTACTGTTGTAGGAGCAGTTTTGTCTCCATTTACAGCAGGAGGCAGTTTAGCCCTTGCCTATGGCATCAATATGTCGGATGATCTTTTCTTTAGCGCGCTTGATGCAGGTTATGGCTATAAAAGCTGGAGTGAGGCGGGCTTTGAGTTCGGAAAAAAATCTCTGATAACTGCGGTTACAACCGCTGGCGGAACGGCTTTTAACGGTATTGGAACAGTTTCATCAGGAGGGTTTGCAGGTTTAACCGCAAAAGCCGTCGGTAACACTTCCGGTTTAACATCAACAATTATTACAACCGGTATGGGCGCCGCTCAGACATTCGCTGCCGGCACGGTAACAAGCGCCATAAACGCCATTAATTACAATGACGGCAAATTCGGCTGGTCAAGCGGCGCATTTGGGAAAGGAATGGTAGAAACCGCAAAGGGAGCGGCTGTAGGGGGTGTTACTACATTTACCGGCGGAGCGTTGAATTTAGGGCTTGAAGGTTTATATGGTCAATATTATAATAATGGAAATAAGTTGTCATCGTTGATTGGCGGATTGACAGGCCAGGGGCTTAACTATGCTATGGGTGGTGATTTTACTTTGAATGTCTTTAATTTGAACTTTTTGAATGAAAGTTTAGCAAGTTCCGGCTTACTCGAATTACATTTTGGCCGGGATGGTATTACCTCTAATCTTGGCTCCGGCGGCGTTGATGCCAGCATGGGAACCCTTATCAGCGCATATAAAGGCTTAGACGCATGGAAGCTTAATTACGACATTTGGACTTCTGACTCTGATGATGCCAAAAATTATATTATAGGAATGCGATCTCTTTACTCCGGCAGTGAAGAAAACAAAGCATTATTTAACTCTGTTTTGAATAATGAAACCAATATAGTAGAAAATAAAAATGCAGATTACACAAAAACCATAAAGAATAATGACGGAACCAATACAATCCACCTTGGATCAGACGCTCTTAGTGATGGAAGCAGATTTGGCCTTAGCGTAGTACTCAGCCATGAATCCTACCGTGACGGGGTAGATGGAACGGTAGAACAGCAAAGATTAGAAACAGATCAAGCTGTCATGGGCCATGTCAACACTGCCCTTGGGCTGATGGCAACGTATGGCGCAGGTTGTATTAGTTCCGGAATGGCTGGTGAGGCGGTTGATTTTTCCAATAAATACGCTGTTCTTATGTCAGAGAACACAAGCGCCCGGGAAAAAATACAGGCAATGAAAGAAATATATGGCTTACTGGACAGCTATGATTCAAACGCTGATTATTGGAAATTAGTGAAACAAAATGGGCAGTGGGGATGGGAAGCAGATGGAACATTAACTTTTAACTTTGATCTTAGAAATCCTGAAATAATGGAAGCATATTATAACGCTGGTGCTTTCGAATTGATAGGATTTACAGGAAAGCTAAGTGCAGAAAATTTAACAAATAGTTTTTTATATATATTAGGAACTACATTAGGCATTAATACTTATCGTGGCAGTAACGAATTATCGAATTTTATTAATGGATCTCTTAAATTTGCTGATGCTTCTATTGCTGCTATTAAGCTAAAAAACAACCTATCACAACAAAATATTAATGAATTTAATATGGCATTGATGGATGTACAAAATTCCGGCTTGCTAATAAGAAAGCCTGTGGTGCAAGCTTCATATTTGAAAGGTAAAGGAACAGAGGATAACCCATACTTACCATTAACTGGTATCGTCACACTTACGTGCCTTGAAGGTTACCGTTTCGTGACAGAAAAATCATTTACTCCAAGTGCTACGTATCCATTAAATGACTTTGCAGAAGCTTATCATAATGGTGTTGATATGGTATCAAGCTTGTATAATGTTGTTTCTTCAACTGATGGCTCATTACAATATACATATGATAAAACTTATGGTTTAAGAGGGTTTTTAACATCAAACTCAGAAAATTTTACATATATTTCCAGTCATTTGGCCGGAGATAGTGTTGTAAATTATATTAATGTATTTGGAATGGGAAATGCTTCATTAATTTATAATGACAATGGGACTTACTCCCTTACGGGAATTAAAGCAGGAGTTACAATTGGGACAATGGGTAGTACAGGATATAGTACTGGTGCTCATGTTGATTTTATCATTAAAAATTCAACAGGTAAAGTTCAACCATTTAGCGCTGTTTTTGAAAATCAATATAATAATTTACGTAAAACAAATTGGGCGGTTGATTTTTCCGGTTTACCAGAAAAAAAGCCAAATGACGCTATTGAAAAATATTTAGAGGCACAAAGGCAGAAACAATTAGCTACAACAATTACGGTACCCGATTAAAAAATAGGCCGTTTAAAATAAAGTGTCTTTTATTGAAATATTTGGGAGACCATCTGTATAGTTGGTTTCCCATCTATTTTATTTTCAAGGAGAATATTAGCATGATTAATAGTAATTTTATTTTTTTTAGCCGCCATTTTCTTTTTCTAATTTTATTAATAATCATTTTCTCTTGTTCTAATGAAAAAAAACAACCGGAAATATATAAAACAGTAATTGAATATAATATACCAAGGAACAATTATTTTATTCAAGATGACAACTCTATAACAAAATATATTAATATGTACGCTGTTGTTAACGAAAATAATGTGCATATTTATTCAAATACGGATATTGATTCTGAAACATCAGGTTTTTTACATAAGGGTAATATTGTCAGAGTATCTAAGATGAAGGAAACAGAGATAATAGAACAAAGTACTATAGATAAATATTACTTTGTCCACATTAATGGTACAGATAATTTAGAAGATGGATGGGTATATGATAAATTTATAAATTTTATTCAAATTCAACAAACTAAATCAATAATGTTATCAAACAGTAAAATTGTTGATACTGAATGTTTCTCAAAAATAAATCATAATGGTTTTGGATATACGGATTATGGTTTTATATATAATTATTTAGACGACACAGGTGATTGGGTAATATATGATGGATCTGTTAATAGCTGGGGATCGCATGGTATTTCAATCCATCTTAAGAATCTTCCATCAAGATTTATTGTTAAAGTATATACAGAAGACGAACAAAGTTATCTTCAATATTTATCTCAAAAAAAAGAAGTTCCAATACAGGATTATGAAGACGATCATGACAGTAACACTAAAGCTATATTAAACCGGATAAAGCCATTTTATTATTTTTATTTTCCCGCTCAAGTAACTTCAGTTTCAAGCAGACGAAAAGTAGAATTATTTGATTTTTATAATGCTGATAGTGATGTTATTTTTTCTACCTATATAACTTTTCCCTCAATACCTTTTAAAAGAACGAATATTGATGGAAGAAATATATACCTGCAATTTAATACAGCGTCCCCGTTATATCTTGTTTTGTATAAAGACAATAAAATAATTAAAGAGCATGAAATTTATGGAACTATCGTAACATACGAAAGAACGCCTGTAGCCGCTTTTTCAATATATCCGGAAGATGATGGTAATTGGGAAGGATTATTAAGCGTCGGTTCAGAATTTGATATAGATTCAAATTATAATATATATTTATTTCGTATTAATGAAAACCAACCGGATGATTATACGCAAGAAATAACCGGATTCTGGGATAATAACGTTCATTTTAATAGATGATGGAATTAGTTTCTACAATTAGATATTATGAAGAATATGGAGTTAATATCCCAGGAGCCTGTCGGACTTAGAGGAAAATATATGCTAATAGATTGTCTTTTTAACCAAATAACAAAATAATTTCATCAAAATACATACTATTAGCATTGTTTTTAGACTAAGTCCGACAGGCTATTAGTCAATTTCCGTCCAGCGGCCAAATTTTCTGATTTTCTGATTACGGTAGCGGACCAGAACTTCCGCCTTTCTTCCGCAAAGGTAGTTCAGCTCTTTGATGAGCGTTTCCTTGATAACCCTGGCAGTAAAATCAGGATCGGCATGGGCGCCTCCCGGAGACTCAGGAATAATTCCGTTGATTATCTTGAAATCAAAAAGATCACTACTGGTAATCTTGAGCATGGACGCGGCGTCCTTGGCTCTGGAAGCGTCCCGGAGTAATATGGAAGCGCAGCCTTCGGGGCTGATTACCGAATAAACGGTATTTTCCAGCATATAAACTTTATCTCCAACGCATAATCCCAGCGCCCCGCCGGAGCCGCCTTCTCCGATAATGATGCAAATCACCGGCGTTAAAAGCCGGGAAAAATCCCTAAGGTTATGGGCGATGGCTTCCCCTATGCCCCGCTCCTCCGCCCCCAGGCCGGGATATGCGCCGGGGGTGTCAACAAAAGTAATGACGGGCCGGTGGAATTTTTCCGCCTGTTTGGCAAGCCGCAGCGCCTTGCGGTAGCCTTCCGGGTTTGCCATGCCGTGGTTGCGCCAGACGTTTTCCTTAAGGGTACGCCCCTTCTGATTCGCCAGAATTGTTACCGGCCTGGAATCAAGATAAGCGATCCCCCCCACAATGGAAGGATCATCGGCAAAGGCCCGGTCGCCGTGGAGTTCTATAAAGTCGTCAAAAATCCGGCTGATATAATCCAGCGCATAGGGCCTGTCGGGGTGCCGGGCAAGTTCCACCCGTTTCCACACCGTTTCTGTTTTTGAACCGGAACGAATTTTTTCTTCCAGCCTGGCGATTTCCCCGCCCGCATCAAGGCCGGATTCCTTAATAAGTTTTTTTAGTTCCTGAACCTTTGTCTCAAGATCGCTCATGGCCTGCTCCTGTGAAGATCAATAAGGGCGGAAACGGTCTGCCGCTGATTGACGCGGGGAACGATAATGTCCACAAAGCCTTTTTCCCGCTGAAATTCAGCCCGCTGGAACCCTTCCGGCAGGCTTTGCCTGATCGTCCCTTCAATAACCCGCGGGCCGGCAAAACCGATTAGCGCTCCGGGTTCGGCCATAATAATGTCCGCCAGCATAGCAAAAGAAGCGGTAACCCCTCCGGTAGTGGGATCGCAAAGCATGATAAAAAATGGCACGCCCGCTTTGTCCATCTGGGCGGCGGCGCTGGATGTTTTTGCCATCTGCATAAGTGAAAAAATTCCCTCCTGCATACGGGCGCCGCCTGAGGTAGTATAGATCAACACCGGTGTCTTTTCTTCCGCTCCCTTTAAGAGGGCCCGGCTTACCTTTTCTCCCACCACCGATCCCATGGAGCCCCCCATAAATTGAAAGGACATAAGCCCCAGAATCAGGGGGTTTCCTTCCACGGTACAGGTTCCGGTGATCACCGCTTCCTTCATCCGGCTCTTTGCCTCCGATGCGGAAAGTTTTTCCTCATACCCGGAAAAATCAATGGGATTAACGGAGCGCAATCCCGCGGAAAATTCCGTAAAACTTCCCTTGTCAGCCAGATAGGCGATGCGCTCCGCCGGTTCCATCCGGTAATGCCAGCGGCAAGCCGGACAGGTTTTAAGGGCGGCGTTTACCGCTTCTTCATCGTAGGGAATACCGCACTGCGGGCAAGTCTTTGCCGTTTCATTGGTTTCACCGGCCATATTCTACTTCCTTCTCTATATCTGCGTACCATGACGTGCCAAATACGCCGTAATGAAAAACCGGGTGATTGATGATACACCGCTGCCGTTCTATATTGGTTTTAATTCCGTCAACAACCAGTTCCCTTAGCGCTCTGTCCATTCGGGCCAGGGCGTGATTTCTGTCCGTATCGTAAACAATAAGTTTTGCGACCATTGAATCGTAGTGGGGCGGAACCGAACAGCCGTCATACAGGAATGAATCAAAACGTACTCCCGGCCCTCCGGGCACTTGCATTCTTGTAATTTTTCCCGAAGTAAGCGCGTTGATCCTGCATTCGATTGACCAGCCGTTCACTTTAATTTGTTTTGTGTCGATTTCCATGCGGCTTTCACTGCAGGCAAGTATCTGCTGGCGGATTATGTCTACGCCGGATACAAACTCGCTTACCGGGTGTTCCACCTGAACCCGCGCGTTTACTTCCATAAAATAAAACTGTTCATTTTCCACAAGAAATTCAATGGTTCCGGCCCCACGGTACTTTAAATTCTTAAACAGGGGAATTGCTCCCGCCGCCATAGCCGCCCGCATTTTTTCCGTTACTCCCGGAGAAGGGCTTTCTTCGATTAATTTCTGGTGATTCTTTTGTACCGTGCAATCGCGCTCGCCCAGTATCGCTACGTTTCCGTTTCCATCGCAAATTACCTGCAATTCAACATGGCGCGGATTTTCAAGATACCTTTCTATAAAAACAGTCCCGTCGGCAAAATTCGATTCCGCTTCGCGGCTGGCAAGAACCAGGTTTTCTTTCAGGTCTTCCGCCTTTCGAACAACACGCATACCTTTGCCGCCGCCGCCAGCCGCCGCTTTAATGATTACCGGAAAGCCAAGACTTTTTGCC
The DNA here is from genome assembly GCA_031283025.1 of Spirochaetaceae bacterium. Lineage (GTDB taxonomy): Bacteria > Spirochaetota > Spirochaetia > Treponematales > Breznakiellaceae > WRIV01. Next base: position 26,323 of record JAITCP010000082.1, read on the forward strand.
GCTTCCGCCGCCGTTTCGTCTTTGGGATCAACAGCCCCTGTTCCCGGCGTAACCGGAAGCCCGTACTTTTGCGCCGTTTCCCTGGCCCGGACTTTATCGCCTAAAAGCTCAATTACTTTCGGATCGGGGCCAATAAAAATAAGCCCCGCTTCTTCCACAAGCCGGGCAAAAGACGCATTTTCAGAAAGAAACCCAACGCCGGGATGTATTGCCTCGCAGTTGTTGTGGAGCGCCGCCATGATAAGGTTTTCCTTAATCAGGTAACTTTTTGCGGAAGGGGGCGGGCCTATGCAGACCGCCTTGTCCGCCAGCCGTACATGAAGGCTGTCCTCGTCCGCAGTTGAATAAACCGCCACGGTTTCTATGCCCATTTCCCGGCAGCATCGAATAATCCTGACGGCGATTTCCCCCCGGTTGGCAATAAGGAGCCGGTGTATCTTTGTCTGCGGTTCATTTGCCACCAACGGGCTCCCTAAAGTTTATTGACGGTAAAGAGTATCTGGCCGTATTCTACCATTTCACCGCTGCTCACATGGGTTTCTTTTATTTCACAGTCAAATTCCGCTTCCAGATGGTTCATCATTTTCATGGCCTCCAGAATGCAGAGCGTCTGCCCCGCTTTGATTTTGGAACCGGTTGATACAAAGGGCGGAGCGTCGGGGCTTGGGGAAGCGTAAAACGTCGCAACGATGGGGCTTGTGATTTTTTCTCCGTCCGCGGAATGAACCGGATTGGCGGAAATCCCCAGATGGACGGGGGCTTCTTCCGGCCCTCCCCTGCCTAGAGAAACAGCCGCTCCTCCGGAAAGATGCGCCGTTTCTTTCCGCAGTACCATGCGGATGGTTCCGTCATCAAGTTTTAATTCAAAAATAGAAGAACCGTTGAATTTCTCCATTACCGTCAGAATAAATTGTTCATCCATCGTTCATACCCCGTTTGCAATTTGATTGTTTACAAAAACCGCTTACAGTTCACCAGTTTTTCCGATCACCGCTTCATAGTTTTTGAGTAGCGTCCCTTCCTCACCCATGATAAAGTCCCGGTTTGCTTTGATCCGTGACGGCATTTTTGTGATAAAAACCGCCGCAACTTTTTGCTTGCGCTCACTGTGGTTGCCGTCCCGGAGGAGCAGGTAACTGATCACCAGGTCTGTTACCATTTCCACAAGCCTGCGGGAATGGTAAGTAAGGAACTGCTCATGCCCTTCATAGGCTTTGGCATAATCCAAGGCTTCATTAAAAATTGTACGCGCTTCCCGGATTTTTTCAAGCAGTTCCGGGCTGTGGTTGTACTGCGCCTTGTCGTACTCGTCCAGGATCATCTGCGCTATGCCGGAGGTTACCGGGCCGATGGCGGCGACAACCTGAAGCTGGGTGGTTCCCTCGTAGATGTTGGTAATCCGGGCATCCCGGTAATGGCGCTCCGCGTTGAATTCCCTCATAAAGCCCGTGCCGCCGTGAATTTGAATCGCGTCATATGCAACCTTGTTGACCATTTCCGTGGTGTAGGCTTTTGCCATGGGGGTAAAGAAACCGGCAAGTTTTGCGTATTTCTTTTTTTCTTCTATTATGCCGCCCTTTTCTTCCGGGTGTTTGTCGGAATATTCCTCCAGCCCTTCTTTAAGGTCAACAAAGCGGGCGGTTTCATAGAGGAGGCTCCGGCCAGCTTCCACGGCAACCTTCATCTCGGTAAGCATTTCAAACACCGGCGGCAGGTCCCGTACCGGCGCGCCGAACTGTATGCGCTTGGCCGCGTAAAGGTCAGCCTCACGGTAGGCCGCTTCTGCGATTCCGACCCCCTGTGCGGCCACGCCAAGCCGGGCGCTGTTCATCAGCCACATGGTGTACTTGGTAAGGCCCCTTTGCCGCTCGCCCAGCAGTTCCGAAGGCGCGTGGTTAAACTGCAGCTCGCAGGTGGGGGAACCGTGTATGCCCAGCTTGTGTTCCAGCCGCCGGATGATCATTTTTTCATCCCGCTTGTAAATAAAGAACGAAAGCCCCCGCGCTCCCTTGCCTTTTTCCTCGCTGCGGGCAAGAACAAGGCCGATAGTCCCGCAACCGTTGGTGATAAAGCGCTTGACGCCGTTTAGATACCACTTGCCGTCCGGCCCCTGCACAGCCTTGAGGTTTACCGATTGAAGATCGCTTCCCGCGTCCGGTTCGGTAAGGATCATGGAAGAATCCCACTCGCCGGTACAAAGTTTGGGAAGATACGCCTGCTTCTGTTCTTCCGAGGCGAATTTGTTGATCGTCTCCGCTATGTCCTGCTGCAGGCCGAAGTTAAGGAACGATCCGTCCGCGCGGGCAAGTATCTCCGCGGCAATGCTGAGGATCGTGGCGGGCATATTGAGGCCGCCGTACTGCCGGGGCACGCCGAAACCCATCATGTCGGCCTGCGCTAACATATCCAGCGCCTTCCGCGTTGCCGGATTAAGCGTTACATGGTTGTTTGCCAGGGTTGGGCCGGCTTCGTCAACCGCCGGAGCGGCGGGCGCCATGAATCCGCCGGCAATCTCCCCAATAATGGAAAGCACCATGCGGTAAGAATCCCGCGCGTCTTCCTCATCTTTTGGCGCGTGGGCGTATTTCTTTGCCTGCTCAAAATTTTCTTCTTTTAAGCGGATGATCCTGCCCAGGTCAAGATGTTCCAACTGGAATAAAATATCTTCGTTATCAGTTAAAAAGTTTTCCATAGTTATCTCCCCTGCCTATAACCTCTGCTCAGTGCGGCTGAATAACCGCACATAATAATCGAACATGAAACGAAGTTTCATGATTATACCCTGGCCTTGTACGCTTTGATCATCCGGGGAATAACTTCGTTCAAGTCTCCCACGATGCCGTAATGGGCAATGCTGAAAATCGGCGCTTCAGGATCGCTGTTAATCGCGATGATCCGGGCGGAAGCGTCCATGCCGGCGCGGTGCTGAATCGCCCCGGATATGCCGCAGGCTATGTACAGCTTGGGTCTGACCGTGGTTCCCGTTTGCCCCACCTGATGTTCCTTGCCGATAAAGCCCTGATCCACCGCCGCGCGGGAAGCCCCAACTTCGGCGCCCAGGGTTTGGGCCAGTTCCCTTATAAGGGCAAAATTGTCCCTGCTTCCCACTCCCATGCCGCCGGACACGATGATCTGCGCCCCTTTAAGGTTGACGGTCTTTTCTTCCAGAACACGGCCCAGAATCTCGCTGGGGAAATCGTCCGGCACCAGTGTGGCGGTAATACGCGCCGTTTCCGCCTTTCGGGAAAGGTCGGGCTGCGCCATCCGCATTACCCCCTCGCGAACCGTCGCCATTTGGGGCTTTTTCTCCGGGCTGACAATCGTGGCAATGATGTTGCCCCCAAAAGCGGGCCTTATCTGGTACAGTATGTCCTTGTATTCCGTTTCTTTTTGGACATGATCGCCGATCTGTAAATCGGTACAATCCGCCGTCAGCCCTACTTTAAGGTTTGATGCCACGCGGGGGGCAAGGTCGCGTCCCTCGGTGGTTGCCCCGTACAGGACGATTTGAGGCTTTTTTTCTGAAA
>JAITCP010000129.1 GCA_031283025.1 Spirochaetaceae bacterium
TGCCCAGAGCGATACGGCGTAAAAATAGGGATAGAAGGACAGGCAGCCAAATCCCAGTTTGAATCCAACGCGCTCGGCAATAAAATCGTACGTGTACAAATGAACTCTCTCAAATGTCAGATATTCCCAGACAAACCATGTCAACATCCCCGTGCCAAGCAAATAGCCAATATTTAATTCGCCCTGATAGGTAAACCAATGGTGAGCCGCGAACGATAAAATGTTAAGCTGAAGCATAACCGCGCCGATTAAATACAGCCACATTTTTGCGTCAATAAAGCCGTTCTTACATTGCGGGTTTTTTGATCTGCCAAACCAGAAATCGGCAAGGAAAGGTTTTCCGGTTGCCGGATAGCGCAATACGATTATAAAGGAAAACAATAAACCCATTACCAGAGCGCCGGTTAAACTTGCCCATCGTACCTGATACAGCCAGTCAAAAGGGACCAGATTAAAATATCCAAGTAAAAACCACGCTAAAATGCTTCCAATTAATACCAGAAAACCGTTTAGGCGGTAATTCATCACCTCGCCTGACGTTTCGTGTTTTACATAACCTTTTATCCTTCGAGCGGGAAGGATAATGTGCAGCGCCGTGATTAACGCATAAACTATCCATGGCGTAAAGAAACCCAAGACAAGCATTTTCATTTTATACTCCTTATATTTTAATTTTTATGTAATAGAGCTGTTCAAAAACTTCAGTTTTTGAACAACTTCCTATTAAAACTGCAAAATATGCAGTATTTTGCTTAACTTGTTCAAGAACCAACCGGGTTCTTGAACAAGTCTAATATTAAGACAAACCGCCTGTATTTTTATCCATTATATTAACAGCCGCTTTTCTGCTTAACAGGCGCATAAATAAAAAACGGGCGAATTTATTAACCGCGCCGGGAATAAACACGGGGCCTTTGCCAAGCGCGTTTAGCGCCTGTTCAGCCACGTCGCCAGCCGCCATCGCGCCGGGTGCGGGCTTTGTTTTTTCCGCCTGCTGATACCCCGGCGTAAAAATCGCTCCGGCTACACAGGCTGTTACATCAATGCCGCGCCCTTTTAGTTCCTTCCACAAACCTTCCGCTAAAACAGCGTTAAATGACTTGGTTGCGGCATAGGTTGCAAGTTTTGGACTGCCCTGCATTCCCGCGATTGATGACATAAGCACGATGCCCCCGCGTCCGTTTTTAATCATTGATTCACAAAGGTACCTTGTCAACAGAAGCGGCGTTCTTACATTTACAGCCGCGGCTTTTGCCAAATCATCTTCGCTTTTTGTCTCAAATAACCCGATGGGGGCAAAAGCCGCGTTATATACCAGCAGGCCGATTGAAATAGTAAGTTTTTCAAGATGAGCTTTCACTTTCTCAAAATCTGCAAGATCGGCGGCAAGCGGTATTACATCAACCGGATATTGTTCCATTAAACGCTTTGCCGCCGCGTCAAGTTTTTCTTTATCACGCGCGATAAGCACAATATTCATTCCGCGCTTTGCCAGAGCTTCGGCATACGCTCCGCCAAGTCCGTAAGACCCGCCCGCCATGAGCGCGTAAGGCCCGTATTTTTCCTTAAAACCGGCATACAAATGTTTGTTTTTCATTTGATTATTGATTTTTTCTTAATTTATAAAGATTTGTCAAGGTATTACGCGGCCCCTCTTTGGGAGTACCGTCAAAATCCCATGCCAACGCTAAAAAAAACTGGTAAATGCCTGTAGTAACATTATACGCCAGGCCGGTAACCAGGGCGGGTATGGCTATGCGGTTTAGGTAAAAATGGAACTGGTGTTTTGCAGGTCAGTGATGGATATTTATATAAAAACAGAGTGATCATTGTAACATGAATGTGTCTGTCATCAGTTTATGACAGTGTCAATGCCACGGTGTCAGGCATCGTAATTAGGAAATGGGGAGTAGAGTGTTGTATGTAAACTATGTGTGAAAGCATCAAGCAAACGCGAACAGACAAAAACCCCACTCCCCATTCCCTACTATCCACATCACCCGCTCCCCCTCTTTGTGTTCTTTGTTCCTCCGTGTGAGAAAAAAACGGGAGTAAAATCTTCGGGAAAAGGCTTAAGCGGTAAATCTAAAAACTGAAGTTTTTAGAGATTCCCTTAATTTGAATGAAACGTTTCGCCGCCGGTATCCGTTGTTACAGCGTCCCGCACAATACCCCGACCGCTTCCGCCAGCGCTTCTATATCCTCCATAGTGGTAGGCCAGCCCTGTGAAATGCGCACTCCCCCCAGGCTGGTTTCACGGTCAAGCCCCATGGCGTCCAGGACGGGCCGTTTTTCCCGCTGTGCTGAAGAACAGGCCGAACCGGTGGAAAGGGCAAAGCCCCTTTCATCCAGGGCGCGGACTATTACTTCTCCGGGAATGATCTTGCCGGAACTGTTACGGAACGCTCCCTGGAGTATCCAGGGGGAAAAGCGGCTGTCATCGTCTTTCCGGTCTGCCGGTATGGGGATAAATGAAGCGGTGTTCCGTAATGCGACGATGAGGGCTTTCATCCGCTCCGCCGCTTCCCGGTGCAAAGAGGGGAGGGCGGCGGCATATTTTTCCAGAGCACGGGCCAGGTCTGCCGCTCCCTGAGTGTTTTCCGTGCCGGGACGGATGTTTTTTTCCTGGCCGCCCCCCCGCAGCAGGGGGATGATCGGGGACTTAAGCCAGAGGAGGCCGATGTCCCGGCTCCCACCCAGTTTGTGGGCGCTGACAGATGCGGAATCAATTCCCCAGCCATATAAATCCAGGGGGATTTTTCCCGCGGCCTGAACAGCGTCGCAGTGCAGATGAACGGGCGGGAAGCCCTTGTCCTGCCGGGAGCGGAGCAGCGCCGATAGCGCCCGCATATCGTTTATCGCGCCGGTTTCATTGTTTACCGCCATAATTGCCGCCATACGTGCGGCGGGCTTTTTTGCCAGCGCCCTTTCCAGCGCCGCTTCGCTTACCCTACCGTCCGCTTCTACCCCTATGGCGGCGCAGGGAACGCCGGTTTGTTCCAGCGCCGCCGCGTTTTCCCGGATAGAAGGATGTTCCGCCGCCGAATAGAGCAGCGCGGCGGAACCTCGCGGTTTGCAGAGAAGGGAAAAAAGCACGATAGCGTTCGATTCGGTTCCGCCGGAGGTAAAAAAAAGTTCTTCCGCCTTTACCCCTAAAGCCCCGGCGCAGCGGGAACGGGCTTCTTCCAAAGCCCTGCGTGCGGCCTTGCCTTCCGCGTGAATGGAAGAGGGGTTGCCAAAGGGGGCCGGCAAGGAGGCGGAGTCACCGGCGGGATCGGGCATGGCCGTGGCCGCCCAGTCAAAGTAGCGGCGTTTTGTGAGCGGGCCGCTGTGCGGGCCTGTGAACGGATCAGTGAATGGAGCCATGAACGGATCATAACGGATTGAAATTGACCGGGCAAGAGGAGTAATATATAACAATGCTTGTACTAAAATTCGGCGGCACTTCCGTTGGGACTTCCCAGGCGGTATCGCAGCTTATTTCTGTTATTAAGGAGCCCTCCCATGCCGGCAAGGTGGGAGTGATTGTCGTTTCCGCATTATCGGGCATTACCGACGCCCTTATCAATGCCGCTAAAAACGCGGTAGTTGAAAGGGGCAGTTCCGGTGCGGTGGCTGAAGCGCTTGCCGGAATGAAACGCCGCCATCTGGAACTGGCCGCCGCATTTCTTTCCGGTAGAGAGCAAAAGGCCGCCGGTGAAGAAATTGAAAACACCTTTGCCGAACTTTCCCGTCTACTGGACGGCATTGCCTTACTTGGGGAGCTTTCTTCCCGGAGCATGGACAGCATTGTGAGTTACGGCGAGCGTCTTTCCGCCCCCCTCATTGCCCGGTTCCTCTGCGCGTCCGGCGTTTCCGCGGAGTACCTGGATTCCCGGCAGCTTATCGTTACCGATAACAGTTACGGCGCGGCCCGTGTTAATACGGGAAAAACCTATAAGAAAATAAAGAAGAATGTAAATGCGGGTATCCTTTATGTCGCATCCGGTTTTGTAGCAAGGGCGGAAGACGGTTCCGTTACCACGCTTGGCCGGGGCGGATCCGATTTAACCGCGGCCCTGTACGGCGCCGCTCTTGACGCCGAAACGGTAGAAATCTGGACCGATGTGGACGGGATTCTTACCGCCGATCCAAAACTGGTAAAAAACGCGTTCCGCATCGATTCACTTTCCTATGAGGAAGCGATGGAACTTTCTCACTTTGGAGCAAAGGTGCTTCATCCTCCTACGGTAAGACCGGCCCTGGAAAAAGGAATTCCCATCGTTGTAAAGAACACGTTTAACCCTTCTTGTCCGGGAACAAGAATCTCGAAAGACGCGGAGCGGGGCGAGTATCCCATCAGGGGGATCAGCTCCCTTTCACGGGTAACGCTGGTCTGCCTGCAAGGATCGGGCATGGTGGGAGTGGCGGGTTTTTCTTCGCGGCTTTTCGGGGCCCTTGCCCGGCGGAAGATCAGCGTGATCCTTATCAGCCAGGCTTCCAGCGAATACTCGATCTGTGTTGCGGTTGATCCAAAATCGGGGGATGACGCGGCGGCGGCCCTCAAGGAGGAGTTCAGCAGGGAAATTGCCGAAGGGGCAGTTGATGCGCCTACCGTGGAGAAGGATTTTGCCGTTATTGCCGTGGTAGGCGGACAGATGAAGCACGTGTCGGGAATTTCCGGCAAGGTCTTCCATGCTCTGGGGCGGAACGGGATCAATGTGGCCGCCATAGCGCAGGGCTCTTCGGAACTCAACATTTCCCTGGTAATTAACCGATCCAACGAAGCCAAGGCCCTTAACAGTATCCACGAGGCGTTCTTCCACGCTACGGTACGTTCGGTGAACCTTTTCCTCATGGGGGCGGGCCTTATCGGCGGAACGCTGCTTGAACAAATTGCCAATCACCGGAAAACGCTTGCAGACAAGGACAAGATCAACATTAACCTTATCGGGGTTGCCAATGACAAGTGGATGCTGTTTGACCGTGAAGGGCTTGATCCATTAAAGGCCAGGGCGCTGGTTAATGAAGAAGGCGGGGCCCCCAAAACGGGAAAAGCGGGGAAAAACAAAAAGGCGGCAAAATCTGAAATAACCCTTGAATCGAAAAATAATGAACAGAACAATCTTGAGCCGGTCAACCTTAAAACATTTTTTAAGACGATGGTTTCCTATAACTTGCCTAACGCGTGTTTCTGCGACTGTACCGCGAATCTGGAAATTTCCGCATTATATGCAAAAATATTAAGCGCGTCCATTCCGGTTGTTACGCCCAACAAGCGGGCGAATTCCGGCAAACTGGAATATTACCAGCAGTTGACGGGCTTTTCCCGCGGCAGGGGGATTCCCTACCTGTACGAAACCACGGTCTG
>JAITCP010000032.1 GCA_031283025.1 Spirochaetaceae bacterium
TGACATTTAAGGATGAAGAAAGCATAACCCCAGATAGTGAAATAGGCCGGCAAATAATTAAAACAATGATGAAGTTACATGGAAAAAATACAAGAAAAACAAGTTCACGGCCAAAAAAACCATCAACGAAAAAGCAAGAACCAAAAGAGTGATCGCCAAGAGGGGAACCTTCGCCGCATCGCGGCTCGGTTGAGTATACCTGCCGCCTAAAGCTACGGAAGCTCCGGCTTTTTACCCTTTCGGTTAATTGCCGGGTGTTTCCGGGAGGTGTTGGAGGTGCACAGGCAGTGAAAGCACTGAAAAAACGGACGCTTTAGAGTAATGTTGCCGCGTAGGCGGCGGGAAGGTTACCCCTGAAGGACGCTTTTTCTGCGGCCTGAAGGGGTGTTCTTCCCGCCGCCCATATGCAGAAAAACACATAAAGCGTCCGTTTTTTCAGTGATATTTGCCGCAGGTGCGCCTCTCCCAATAATCCCCGGTTTATTGGGGAGTAAATGCTTTGTGAGAAAAGAATAGGATTTTATGCTAAATTATAGTAGCAGCAAAAATTGGAGAAAGGATATATATGGCTTCAAACAAAAAAGGCTCTTATTCCGGCACTGGCCATCTTCATGGTTCATTCTGGAAGCATCTTAAGAAAGAAGGCAAACAGCAATTCTGGAAAAAGGAAAGGCACCTTACGGAAATAAATCTAAAAGAGAGCGAGGCTAACGAAAAAGGAGGGCCGTCTTTTGAGAGCCCTCTATCAAAGAATGCCCGGAAAAGAAGGAAAAAACACAAACAAATACTCAAGGCAGTTATTAAAAGAGGGCGTGAAAAGAACTGATGCCGTATATATTAACATATGGGAAGTATTATGCTGGCTGTTCATTGGTCGCCCGTTAAGAATACCAAAAGGATTCTGAAAAACGGTATTTCCAAGTCTGAAAACGGCTTATATTGTTTTCCGTTAACCGGACAAAAGAGTGTTGATCAATGGTGGGTTATTAATCGTTGGAAATATCGAAAACCTTCCAGATATGACGGTTTCATTTTTAAAATTGAAAGAGAAGATATGCCCGCTTATTTTGGCCACGGTTACGGGCATACTAACCAGGATACTTTCAAAATGGAAATAAACGATTTAGAAGAATTAGAATTGCTTTATTATAAAAAAAGAATAATGAACATAATAGGAGAAAATTGGCTTAAGCATGATTTTAGTAAAACAAAAGAGATTGTGGAAATTGCAAGAAAACTAATTAAAGCCGCCCCATTTAGATATAAACCTTATATGTTATTTTTCAATGATCCGGATCCGTTATTATTAGAGAGTTCTTTTTCTGAATGGCTTGAATCCCAATCAATTGACAGAGAAGAGCCTGTGAATGAATTGTTTTTGGAAATAGCTAAAGCTGAAATGAATAATAATGCGGCTCTTTATAATGAAGCGTTAAATGACGTGGAACTTTTGAATAGAGCTTTTTCAGATTGGCAGATTATCTTATCAGATCTATCAGTCCGGACAGAATAATTAAAGTTATTTCAGCCCGTGATGAATCCGGAGAAAGGTTACGCGGAGGCGCCTCCTATGACACCGCTTTTTTGTAGTGGCGTTAGTTGGCGGGGCATACTACCGCTAGTGGTGGTAACGTCATATGCGTTTACTTAAGAATTTTTTACCACGGAGTACACGGAGGAAAAGGCCAAAATCGTATTAAAACTCCGTGTTTCTCTGTGACCTCCGCCTGCCTGCGCAGGCAGGTGGTTATATTCTTCTAAAGTAAACGCACATGGTGGTAACACGGGGATGGGGTAAAAACCTTGTAAAAAAAACAAAAACATTAAAGCAAAACTGTAACAAGCCCAGCCTACATACCACTCCCCCTCTCTTCCCCTTCCGTGTTCTCCGTGCGAATAGAAAGGGGGGATATAAGTGGAGAAACAGTTCCATTGACTTTCTTTAATTTGTATGTACCATTACATTACGGAGCAATGTAATGGTACAGGTATTTACAGACATTACCCTTAAAAACGCCGGGGATGTAATTCTTGCGGAGCATGGTTATAAGCAAGAACAGGAAATCCGCCGGACAACGGTAAATATACTGGTCGATACAGGGGCGGGAACACTGGTTATCACCGAGGCTATGCAACGGGAGTTAGGGCTTAAAGCACGGGCAGAAAAGCCGGTACGCATGGCGAACAATGCAAGTGTAAACGTAAAAGAAGCGGATCCGGCGGAGGTCCACTGGAAAAACCGGAGTATGGTTTGCCGGCCCTGGGTTATTCCCGGCGCGCAAAAAGCGCTTTTGGGACTTATCTCCCTTGAAGACATGGATTTAATGGCAGATCCGAACGGGCAGACAGTAGTCGGAGCGCACGACGGCGAACAAATCGGAATACTGTATTATTTAGTGTCTGTCCACAAAGTCGGTTACTTTGCGGCCAGACCTTGCATTTTCTCGCCTAAAGGCTGCGAAAATGCGTTTTTTAAGGTAGTTTGTCCATAATGTGTCTACATTATGGACAAACTCTATTTAGCACTCAATGGCGCCTGACACTACTTTTCCGCAGGGAATGGGGAGTATTGTTTGTAAACTATGCGTGAAACCATCGCCCAACGCTTACAGACACTACTCCCTATTCCCCAACTCCCTATTCCCCTTTATGTGAAAAGAAAGGAGTAAATTCATGGTAAAAAAAACAACACTCCGGCTGACACTTACCGCCCTCTTTGCGGCCCTTATTGCAGGGGGAACCTTTGTTGTCGTTCCTCTGCCGTTCACCCCCGTTCCTGTCGTGCTGCAAAACCTCTTTATTGTCCTCTCAGGATTGGTGCTGGGCCCGGTTCTGGGGACGGCGGCGGTACTCCTCTTTCTTATTGCCGGAGCGTTGGGACTGCCGGTGCTTGCCGGGGCGAGCGGGGGCATCGCCCATTTTGCAGGCCCTACCGGAGGCTTTCTTGCGGGTTATGTGCTGGCGGCTTTTACTTCCGGCATCATCGCGGGACGGCCCCGTGCGGGAACAAAAACACACCTCTGCCGTATCGTTATAGCCGCGGCGCTTGGGTTTCTGGCCGTGTACATTCCCGGCGTGATCTGGTTGTTTATCTGGATGAAATACATTGAGCACATTGATGCTACCCTTCTCATGGCTTTTGCCGGCGGCTTTTTTCCCTTCCTTATAGGGGATGCTGTCAAGTTGATCATCATTGCCGCGTTTGCCGGACGGCTGCGGAGGATAACGGCGGATCTGCTGGATGAATGATCCGGTTTTTGAAGTACGGGGATTACGCAAGGATTTTCCCGGCGGAGTTTGCGCGCTTGACGGAGTTGACCTTGATATTACAGAAGGCGAATGCCTCTTGGTCGCGGGATCAAACGGATCGGGAAAAACAATTCTTATGCGTATGCTTGCGGGCCTTTTGGAACCAAGCGGGGGGACGATCCGCTTCCGGGGTGAAGCGCTGGAGGCCGCGTTAAAAAAGCGGGGCTCAAAACACGGCGCTTTCCGCAGGCAGTTGGGCATTGTTTTCCAGGACCCGGATGCCCAGTTTGTGGGAGAAACCGTAGAGGAAGATGCCGCCTTTGGCCCTTCCAATCTTGGTTTGAGTAAAACAGAAACAGCGGAGCGGGCGGCGGCGGCGCTGGATAAAACAGGACTGCGGGAAAAACGGGAACTGCCCCCCCGGCAGCTTTCCGGTGGGGAAAAGCGCCGCCTTGCCCTGGCGGGGGTGCTTGCCATGGGATGCCGCATCATCATCATGGACGAACCCTTTGCCAACCTTGACTGGCCCGGCGTGGTTCAGGTGCTGAATACCATTCAAGCCTTAAAGCAGGGAGGGGCAACCCTCATCATACTTACCCATGAACTGGAAAAAGTTCTGGCCTTTGCGGACCGGCTGGTGATCCTCCACCGGGGGCGTATACGGGAAGACGGAAAACCGGAAACGGTACTTGACCGCCTGCGCCCCGAATACGGCGTGCGCGATCCCCGCCGTTCCTCTGTAACAGTGGAGAACTGTTCATGGCTCAATTAACGTTATGGCCCGATTGAAAAACCGCGCCCCCCGGCCCTACCGGGCATGGTCTTACCGGGCGGGGAACTCGCCGCTCCACCGCTGCCCCGCGGGAATAAAACTTATCCTGCT
>JAITCP010000058.1 GCA_031283025.1 Spirochaetaceae bacterium
TGAAACAGGTTGTGCAAGTCTATCTGCCAGTACCATTCGGTATACAATGAAAGGGGCAGGTTGATCCGTGCCAGTTCCCGTGCCAGGCCGTTTTCCACCAGGCGGGCGTAATCGCCGTAGGCTTTTTTTTGGGCGGCGTCAAGATCGCTGCGGAATAATTCGGCCTCCGCCGTGTCCAGGGCGGTATCAGCGCGGCCCTGTTTATTGTCGGCGCTTTGAAGGGCAACATCCTCCGGCACGGGAATGTAAAAATCGTCCTTTAGTACCGAATAACGGCCTGAAATTTCGTTTAGCCGGGCAGTCCGGTGCCGTATCCACTGGCGGGCTACAAAGACGGGCAGCTTGATATGAAAGGTCAGCACCACCTGCTCAAAGGGGCTGGTATGGCCGTTCCGCAGCAGATGGTCGATAAGGGCCGCGTCTTCCCGGTATGTTTTGGTTCCCTCCCCATAAGACACCCGCGCGGATTGAACCACCCGCTCATCGCCCCCCAGATAATCCACCAGCCGGACAAACCCCTTGTTCAGTACAGGAAATTCCTTGTCCAGAATTGCTTCCGCTTCGCTTACCACGCAATGAGCCATGAGGGTAGTGTAGCATAAGGGGGTGTCCGGGGCAATGCTGAAAACACCCCCTGTAAATAATCCGATGCTCCGGCCTATTACCCACCGAACCATAGGCGGTCATGGCATTAGTTTACGGACGCTTTGGCATCGCTTTTTCTGACGCATCATGAAGGTTATTTTCAGTATTGCCACAGACACCCCCGCCCAATAATGGCACCCGAACCGATGATAACGCTGGCCGCCGTATGGCGGCGTTACATTGCCTTTTCTGCTGAATAGGTATCGAAAAGGCTCATAATAGATTCCTTATGAAAAAAAGAGGCGTATTTCTTCGCGCTCACGCCCAGACTGTCGGAAATATCGGCGTCTGCTCCGGCTTTAAGGAGGACTTCCACGATCTTTTCGTCGCCGGTGCCTACCGCTACAATCAGTGCTGTTTGACCGTCCTTGCTTTTGATGTTTACATCGGCTCCTGTCCTGATTAATTCGTCCGCCAGATCATAGTATTTGCCCATAACGCTGTCGATAAGGGCGCTGGTGCCCCTGTCGTCTGCCTGTAGATTCAATTGCGCTCCCGACGCGATAAGAAAGCGGACAACTTCCAGGTTGCCTTTCCTGGCGGCAAGGTTAAGAAGGGGAACCCCCGTCTTGTTCCGGGTATCAGGGGAAAAACCCGCAGCCAGAAAGAGGGAGATTTCCTCGACATGGCCTTCACCGGCGCATTGGGCCAGGGATTCTCCTGTTACGGGAATGCCCATTTTCAGCAGAGTTTCCTGCGCCCTGATAATTGCCCTGGCGGCTTCCTGCTTTTTAAAAGCTTCGTTTTCGGATTCCAGAAATATGTGTAGTGAGTCATCGGTGTTAAGGAAGGTAAAGCAATGGGCGAATTCTTCCGATATTCCCGAGATTGCCTCCTCGCCAAAGACTATAAAGGGTAAACGGGAGCCGCAGGAAAAACCGGCGAGAAAATCAAACCATCGTTTGGAAAGAGGCGAAAGGATGGCTACATGAGAGAGAGCGTTTGTCTTTTCTTCTTCTTTTCTTTCGGGATCAAACGGGCTAAAAAAGGAGGTGAATTGCGTAATAATCCCCTCATCCTGTGATTTAATAGTCATGGTTTCAACGGAGTTATTCATATCTTCCAGAAGCGGCCTAAGCCGACTGGCATTGTCATTTTTTTTTGCGGTATGAATTAAGAGAACTTTCATGCTTAGTACTATTAACGGCATTTTTAACCGGTTTGAAAAGACAAAATTTGCGGCACGCGATGTCAGGCGCCATATACGCCGGCATTAACGGATTTACGCAGATACAATAGAGTTGTTTAGAAACTTCAGTTTCTGAACAACTTCCTATTAAAACTGCAAAATACGCAGTATTTTGCTTAACTTGTTCAAGAACCAACCGGGTTCTTGAACAAGTCTAATCTATAAAATCCGTCCCCAAAAAGCCCGATAAATAAGCCGTGGCGGTTTTCCGGCGGCGTGAGTCCGCTCTCTTCTTCCTGCTCCGGGAGTAATTATGAAAAATCAGTCTTCCCCACTACCTGTAAGGATGGCTACAAGTTTCTTTTCATCATCCACAGCGCACAATGAACGGAGTTTGGAAAGGCTCTGCAAAAATCCGTACTGGGCCCGTATCAGGTTGTTGCGGTTACTGATAAGCAAAGAAGAAGCCTCCCCAAGATCGGATACGGAACTTTGGGAAAGCCTGTATCGTTCCATAACGTATTCAAAATGTTTTTCCGCATATTCAAGGGCCCTGCGGGAAGAAACAATCGTTCCTGCCTGGGCTAACGCGTTAAGCAGGGCGCTTTGCAATTCCGTTTCCAGCGAGTTTTCCGTATTGGCGTAATCCAGCGCCGCCGATATTTGGGCATTTTTGCTTTTTTCAATACGGTTGTTCAGAACCCAAAAATCAAGGGGGATGCTTCCCCTGAGCGTTATTCCTCCGCTTGCCGTGCTGCCGAATCCGTTGGTTACGGAATAACTTAACGCTGTGGAAAAAAGAGTGGCGCTCAACGTGGGGGCAAAATCCCGTTTTGCCAAGGAAAGGTTTTTTTCCGCCCTTTGATTGTTAAGCAAGGCCCGCGCCAATGAAGGATTTGTCTTTAGAAGTATCTTAAGCAAGTTAGCGTATAAAACATCAGCTTCTTCATCAGTTATTCCGGCAAAAAGAACGATAAGCCGTTCATGGGCGCTAAAGTTTATTTGTTCAAGCTCAACCGTTTGTGTAAGTCCGGTAAGGTTTCTGAACTTGCTGTAACACAGGGCAAGATTCCGCCGCGCCTGGTTGCGGGTGTTTTCCCGCGATTCTTTTTCCGCCAGCGCTTTAAGATAATCGCCCTGATTGATTATGCCGCCTGATTGGCGGACTTCCGCAATGGCAAGGCTTAAGTTTGCCGTCTGTAGGGAAGATTCCGCCGCTTCCAGGCTTGCAGCCGCTTCCAAAACCGCGTAGTATGCATTGTCCGCCGCGTCAAGCACATTGAAAAATTCGGCCAACGCTTCCTTCCTGACGCTTTCCGTCGCAATTTCACAAAGGGCTTTCTGGATAAAACTTTTTCCGCCTTCAAATATTTTCTGTGTAACGGCAAAATTAAATCCCGCTCCGAACGTATCCGTCGGGTTCACAAACCCCCAATCCCTGTTCAAGTAGAACATGGAAGCGTTATAGTCCGCTGAAACAGATGGCAGCATCGTATACAACTGGCTTTTTTCTTCCAGGATGCTGCTCTGTATTGCCAGACTATATCTGGCAAGGCTGCGTGAATTTGCCAAAGCCATTAAACGCGCCTGTTCAAGGCTGATAGTCTGCGCAAACAGATCAATACCGGCTAACATTAGCACGCTCAAAAACAGATTTTTTTTCATGTTACGCCATTCTTGCTTCAACATCATTAATTTAATCCTTTCTTTCTTCTTATTAACCCGCTACGCCTTTGCGTCTCCGCCGCAAGGATGCGGCTGTTACCAATAGAGTTGTTCAAAAACTTCAGTTTTTGAACAACTTCCTATTAAAACTGCAAAATACGCAGTATTTTGTTTAACTTGTTCAAGAACCAACCGGGTTCTTGAACAAGTCTAATGCTTTAGCGTGGAGTTTTTGCAACGCAAAAACTCCCAAGTCTAAAAACCGCATGGAAGCCGTTTTTAGATGTTACTCATAACGTAACGCGTCGATGGGATACAGACGCGCCGCTTTCAGAGCGGGATAGTAGCCGAAGATCACTCCAACCAGCGCGGCAAATATGGCGGAAGCAGCGACAATCAGCGGGTTGATCGCCGTGGGAATTCCCGTCATTGACAAAATGGAACACGCAAGAAATGCGAGCCCCGTCCCAAGGAGCCCCCCCATAAGGCTTAGGATAACGCTTTCTGTAAGAAACTGAAACAGGATGTCCCGTTTGCGTCCGCCAACCGCCATGCGGATGCCGATCTCACGGGTGCGCTCCGTTACGGATACGAGCATAATGTTCATAATGCCGATGCCGCCGACCAAAAGCGAGACTCCGGCGATTGCGGCCAGCAGCGTCGTCAATGTTTTTGACGTTGCGGACGCCATGTCGATCATGTCAGCCTGGTTCATAATGTCAAAATCGGAATTTGCCCCTTCTTGAATTTTGCGGGATTCACGGAGTATCAGCTCAGTTTCTTTTTGGGCGGCTTCCATGTAATCCTTGCTTATCACGCTCATTACAATCATGTTGATATTGCGGGAATTATTGAGCCGCGTCATTGCCGTGTCCAGGGGAACTAAAACAATGTCGTCCTGATCGCTGCCTCCAAAACTTGCCCCCTTGCTTTCCAAAAGGCCGATTACGTTAAAATAGGTTGTACCGATGCGTATTTGCTGCGACAGGGCGCTGTCCGCATCACCGAATAAATTCTTTGCCGCTGTGCGGCCCAGTACTGCCACCCTGTTCCGCAGCATCATGTCTTCGTCGTCAAAGAAAAAACCCGCGTTTACTTTATAATTGCGGGCAAGGCTGAAATCCGGCTCAACGCCCATGACTGAAACCTGTATGTTTCCTTCGCCGCCCGAAACACTGGCGTTACTGTTGACAACGCCGGAAATTGCCGCTGCAAAACTTGATTCATCCTGTAGTTTTTGAATGTCTTTTTTGGTGAAGGCGTTCACCCGCATAGCCATACTCTGCCCGCTGCGGCTTACCTGCCGCCGTGGAATGATCTGCAATAAATTGGTCCCCATTGCGGTAATTCTTGCCTCAATCGCCCGCTGGGAGCCTTCACCCAGAGCGACCATGATGATCACGGAGCCAACGCCGATGATAACGCCCAGAGACGTAAGAAGACTCCTCATACGGTTGCGGAGGATGGAACGGAAACAGGTGCTTAAAAGCTGGATCAGGTTCATGCGCTTGCTCCGAAGGACGGAGTTGCCCCGGAAGACGGAGTTGCTCCGGTAAGCGGGACTGCTCCGGCAGGGGGATTTGCCCCGTCAGGCAAGCGCGGCGTTTCGGAAAGCAACGCGTGATCCTTCTTCCATTTGGAAAGATCGTCCAGCGCGTTGCGCCGTTCTGTTACCGTTTTATCGGATACCAATTCCCCATCCCGCAGAGTGATGATCCTTTTTGTGTAAGCGGCCAGTTCCGGCTCGTGCGTTACCATGATTATCGTTTTTCCCCGGTTATTGAGTTCCTGAAACAGCCCCATGATTTCAAGGGTCATTCCCGTGTCAAGGTTTCCGGTTGGTTCGTCCGCCAATATAAACGCGGGATCGTTTACCATTGCCCGCGCTATGGCGACCCGCTGCTGCTGCCCGCCGGAAAGCTGCGAAGGGAAATGATCCATGCGCGTATCAAGGCCAACTTCCTTCAAGGCTGCCATTGCCCGCTCTTTACGTTCCTGGGTTTGACTGTGCGCCGCTCCGCCCTGTTCACCCGGTTCACGGCGGCGGTAAAACAGCGGCAGTTCAACATTCTCCAGGGCTGTGGTTCGGGCCAGTAAATTAAAAGATTGAAACACAAAACCAATCTTCCGGTTTCTGATGTAGGCAAAAGTATCTGAGTTGGAACTGGAAGTTTCAATGCCGTCCAGGGTGTAGGTTCCGCCGCTGGGTTTGTCAAGGCATCCGAGTATGTTCATCAATGTTGATTTGCCGGAACCGGATGGCCCCATAACGGAAACAAATTCTCCCGCTTCGGCGGAAAAGTCAACGCCGCGAAGCGCCCTGACGGTTACAGCGTCATCTTCCTCTGCCGCCAAAGCGCCATTGCCAGGTGTTGAATATGCTTTTGACGCCTTCCCTGATTTTAACGGCGTTTTGTTTTTTCCTTCCATCCGGTATTCCCGCTTAATTCCCCGCAGTTCAATAACCGGCATTAGATTTTCTCCCGCAGAATAAATTGTCTTCCTTCCAGATCGTCTTCCGTTATAATTTCCGTAAGCGTGCCGTTACTGATTCCGGTTTGTACCCGGATTACATCAAGTTTTCCGTCGCCGTTAATGAACCAAAGATTACGCATGATGATGGCACGGGAACCGCCGCGGCCCTGTCCCGCTTGACCGCCCGATTGCCCCTGGCCGCCAGGCCGTCTCTGACCGCCCGGCCCGCGCATGTCAAAATTTCCCTGTCCGCCGCCCATCACAAGGCCTGCAAGGCCGGTACTTGACGCGGCATTTCCGCTTTGGGCCGCGCCTTGAGCCTTTGCCTGCTCCCGCGCTTCCAGCGCCGCCTGACGCTGTTCTTCATCCATGCCGGAAAGGCCGGCAATAAAAACCATATCCGCAATTTGTTCGGCGCTTAAACCGGTGGGCTGATAACGCAGGGCCGCATTGGAAACAGCCGGAACATTATCACTGCGCTCCACGATAAAATCAACAGCGCAGGTCATTCCCGGCATCAGCGCGCCGTCATGGTTTTCAACTTTGATGATCACCGTATATGAAACCACGTTATTCGACACTACGGGAACCATGCGCAGGGTTTCCACCTCTCCCGTAAAAGCCCGCCCCGGCAGGCTTTCCAGGGAAAATTTCACAGCCTGTCCCTTGTGTATGGACGTTATGTCAAGCTCGCCCACAAGGGCTTCTATTTGCATTTCATTAAGATTTTCCGCCAGAACAAAAATTTTGGATGAGTTGTTGCTGGAACTGTCCACCACTGTGTCGCCAACGGTGATATTCCGGTCAAGCACAATACCGTCTATAGGAGAAGTAATGTAGGCGTATTGGTTGATCTCCGTTTCAATTTCTTTCAAATTTGCTTCGGCAACGGCAAGGTCTGCCGCCTGCCCGTCCAGCGTGGTCTTGCTTGTCCTGAGTTCGTATTCGGAAATAAGGTTTTTTTCGGCAAGCATCTGCTGGTTGCGGTAATTGATCCGCTGTAATTCATAAGAAGCACGCGCCTTGATAACGGAGGCATACTGCTGCTCCCGCTTAAGCCTGAGCACGTCAGTATTCAGTTCCGCAAGAATATCCCCCTTGCGGACAGAATCATTGTAATCGACATTGATCTTTTCAACCTTGCCGCTCATGCGGGGCAGCACATTGACCGTGGAGACCGGATGAATCGTCCCGCTGGATGAAACGGTGCGTTCCAGCGTTCTGCGCCTAACCTCGGTAAATTCGTAAGACCGCGGGCCGCGGGGGCCGGACTTTTTCGCCCCGCATCCGGTAAACGCAAGAAAGCCCAGAATCATGGCGGCAATCGCCAGCTTTTTGATGTATCCGCTATTCATTACCATTAAACCACTCATTATAGATTAGGGGAACCTTTAAAAACCGGTTGTTTTTAGTGGTTCCTTTGCAGTTTCTCGCCCTTTGAGCTGCGAAACGTGCGTTTTTCAGCGGTAAATCTCTAAAAACTGAAGTTTTTAGAGATTCCCTTAGTATACAAATCCATGCAGAAAATTACAATCTCCCTCTGCGGGAACCTGTACTTTTGCCCTTTCGTCCAAACCTCATTTTATTGGCATCCGGAGAACCCACTTCGTAATTTTTCCCGTTCAAAGTAAGTTTTACAGGATAGAATAATCTGTCCTTCTGCCCCTCTATTGCAGGGGCGGCGGCATAACCGTCCAACGAAACCTGCGCGCCTTCCTTAAGGCCGTCAATGAAGCCTACAAAACGTTCAAGCCCTCTGACGTAATAAGTGATATTTCCGCTTACAACAGAAATTCTTCCGTTACTTAACCCAAGCGTTCCCCTTATAGTGGTTATCGGGATGTTTGACTGGGCAAAAACACTGCCGCCTATAACAGCGGCTAACAAACATAGAAGCGCTATTTTTTTCATAGCACCCTCCTAAGAAATAAATTTTCCAAGCCAACGGCTTGCCTCTTAGCAATGAAGCGGGTTTGAAAGCCTGCTCCATTGATATACAGACAACAACTTATTGTACGGGGATTGTGAAAACGGAATGATTTCTTTCTGAATTTTAGCTGAATTCTTGGGGAGCCGTCGATTAAATCAGCCCTAAAAATTTTACCTTGGAGTTACACAGAAAACACAAAAGGGAACAACAGCTTGCTTACAACTCTCCCTTTACTCATACATGGTAAAAGCCGCCCAGTAGTAGGGATGGCTCCATTTTTCATCCCCGCGAAATTCCTGCTTAACCTGATAATACGCTTCCCTGAACGACAGCCCTTCCTTAATTACCTTCCCGTATAACCGCGACATAAATTCTGATGCCCCGTCGTCGCTTATTGACCATAAACTTACACCGACATTCTCTGTCCCCGCTACCATAAACGCCCGCGCCATCCCTACCATGCCGTCTCCCCGTTTAAGCGCCGCAAGCCCCGTCTCGCACGCGGATAGCATTACCATTCGTGATTTCATGTCAAGTATCGCTATTTCGGGTATGGTCAAGTATCCGTCTTCCTCATCCCCCAATAACCCCGATACTTCCGACAACACAATTCCTGATCTGTCCGCGTCGGCTTCGTCAAAATACCCGTGGCACGCAAAATGAATTATGGGGTATTTGTTTAACTCCCCGTTTGCAGACATCCTTTTAATCCTCTGCTCGCTGACTTCATTGCCGAATAACGCGAGGATTTGATTGGGGGAGGAGACCAGGCGGCGAAGGTTCTGAACCTCCGTTTCCGTACCGGGCAAATCCATCCATCTGCGTTCTTTTGTTCCACTGCCTGCATCATTTGATTGAGCCGCTATGGCAATATCCCGCAGTTCCCCCCTGTCCGCGGCGGTTTTGTTACGGTTGTACCACGCCCCTCCCAGGGCAAAGAGAGGCTCAAGCCCGTCAATACCGGTTTGAGCGGCCAGCATGCTGACAGAGACGGAAGGCGAAAAGCTGATACGGTAAGACAAGCCGAGATCAGGGCTGGAATCATTTTCCCTTAGAATGTCGAAGGGCAGGTGGCCAAGAGTACCGTCAGGAACGATCATGAGGTTTTTTATTTGGCGGGGAATGTAAGGAAGCAGTGGTTTAACAAGCGCAACATACAGAGAGTTACGTAAAGATTCCATTTGTGAGA
>JAITCP010000018.1 GCA_031283025.1 Spirochaetaceae bacterium
AAAAGTAAATTTGCATAAAAAACAAGTGAAAAAACATGCCATTTTAGGCGTTTTTTGGCTGTTTTTGAGCAAAAATCAGGGGGTATTTTAGTGAGGAAAAGGTTTTCCTACAGACTCCAGAGGCACAGAGGGAAGAATAATGTATTGTCGTATCAAATTTATGCAAACTTCACTTCTCATATCTCTTTCCTCTCTTCCTCTGTGTACTCCGTGTGCTCTGGAGTCTGTAGGAAAAGTATCTTTTTTGAAGACTTCACACAGCGGACACAGCGCACACAGCGGAAGAAAGAAAAGAAGTTTGCTGGTGTATACAAACAACACCCTATTCTTCCCCTCCGTGCCCGCCGTGTGAACCTCTTCTCCGAGGTTTTCCTACAGACTCTTGTGCCGCCGTGAGAAAAAAACGGGGAACACCCCTTGGCAATTTAACAAGTTTCTTCTATAAAAAGGTAAGGCGGAGACATCAGACTCTTCCTAATATATTTTCCGGAAATCAGCAAGCCGTGAACTAATGGCGCTTGCTACCATTGCTTCCATATCGGATAAAAACCCCTCCTGAAACTGCATGATAGCCGCGACTGGGAAAGAATTCATTGAAAAAAGCTGAGGGCTGTCGATTTCAAGGGCTGTCGCTATCCGTTCAAGCATTTCCGGCGTGGGGAATTTGTTTCCAAGCTCAATCTGCCCTATATAGTGGGTACTTGTTTTTACTTTTTCTGCTAATTGCGCCTGAGTAATGCTCAAAATCCGGCGTTGCTCCTTAATATTATGAGCTAATAAAGTGCGCAAATTCGTCATAACAGCTTGAATTAAAATAATTTATGCCCGGCAATTGACAAACTTCCGTTAAGTTATTATTATAATACTAACTTCCTTTAAGGAATGTTTTACTAAATCGCACTTTTTTGCCTTTTTTCCTTGGAAAAATCGCAAATTTGCGCTAAAAAAAAGGAGTATTGTATGAAAAGAAGGGAAATTACCGTAATCGGCGATATTTTTGCCGCTTTGGCAATTTTTGGGCTGGGTCTCACCGCGTGCGGTAGTCCTGATGGAAGCCCTGGGGGTAGCCCTGGAGGGCCTCAGGGTAATACGTGGATGGTGGTCTACAATAAAAACGCCTCTGATGCGGCGGGAACCATGGAAAATTCCACTTTTACCGTTGGAACTACCGGAACCTTGCGGCCTAACGCCTATACCCGTAACGGCCATGAATTTAACGGCTGGGCTTCATCAAGCTCGGGGACAGCCGTATACACGGACGGCCAAAGCGTAAAAGACCTTGCCGGTGCAGGCCAGACGATAACACTCTATGCGGTGTGGAGGGTGCCGCCGCTCCCCAATGTTTCCTATACAGTGGTTTACGATAAAAACGCCCCTGATGCGGCGGGAACCATGGCGAATTCCACCTTTGCCGTTGAGGCTGACGAAACCTTGCGGCCTAACGCCTATACCTGGGAAGGCTATGAATTTAACGGCTGGGCGCTGTCAGACACGGGGGAAGTGGCATACACGGACAGACAAAGCGTAAAAAACCTTGCCGGTGTTGGCCAGACGGTAACGCTCTATGCGGTGTGGGAAGCGCTGCCATCTCCCGATGTTTCCTACACGGTGATTTACAATAAAAACGCCCCTGAGGCGGCGGGAACCATGGCAAATTCCACCTTTGCCGTTGGGGCTGACGAAACCTTGCGGCCTAACGCTTTTACCCGGGAAGGTTATGAATTTAACGGCTGGGCATCATCATCCTCGGGAGCAGCAGTATACACGGATGGACAAAGCGTAAAAGACCTTGCCGGTGTTGGTCAGACGGTAACGCTCTATGCGGTATGGGAGGCACCACCACCAGCTGAAATAACCGTTGAGGGTAATACCTTGGCTGATAAGTTAAGATGGATTCAAAACAACGTTGTAAGCGGGACTATCTATTTTGTTAATGTTGTTGCAGATGAGTCTATTGGCTCTCAATACCTTGATTATGAGGACAGAAATAATATTACTATACAACTCAAGGGTATTGGAGGAAACGAAAAGATCGTCGGTCTTTCAGATAATATTTATAATGATGGTTTGCTTTTTTACATAGGAAGCGGTGTTACCCTGGTTTTGGATGACAATCTCATCTTATTGGGTAAAATTAGTAACACTTCTTTGGTGTATGTAGATTCCGGCGGAACCTTTACCATGAACGGCAGTAAAATCACCGGCAATACTGTCTCCTCCTCCTTCGTCCCCTCTAGAGGTGGCGGGGTGCATGTAGCCGGAACCTTTACCATGAGCGGCGGGGAAATCTCCGGCAATACTGCCTCCTTCTCCGGCTCCTCTCGTGGCGGCGGGGTGTATGTAGCTCTCGGCGGAACCTTTACCATGAGCGGCGGGGAAATCTCCGGTAATACTACCAGCGTAAGGGGCGGCGGGGTGATTGCGCTCGGAACCTTTACCATGAGCGGCGGGGAAATCTCCGGCAACACTGCCTCTTCTGGCGGCGGGGTGCATGTAGACGGTAACGGAACCTTTACCATGAGCGACGGGGAAATCTCCGGCAATACTGCTTCCTCCTCCTCCTCTTATGGCGGCGGGGTGCATGTAGACGGTAACGGAACCTTTACCATGAGCGGCGGGGAAATCTCCGGCAATACTACTGCCTCCTCCAACCCTAGGACTAGTGGCGGCGGGGTGCATGTAGACGGTAACGGAACCTTTACCATGAGCGGCGGGGAAATCTCCGGCAACACTGCCTCTGATGGCGGCGGGGTGTGTGTATTCGATAGCGGAACCTTTACCATGAGCGACGGGGAAATCTCCGGCAACACTGCTTCCTTTTATGGCGGCGGGGTGTGTGTATCCGATAGAGGAACCTTTACCATGAGCGACGGGGAAATCTCCGGCAATACTGCTTCCTTTGGTGGCGGCGGGGTGTATTATCTGGGCGGGACCTTCACCAAAACAGGAGGAACTATTACAGGCTATGCCAGCGATACGGTGAACGGCAATGTGGTAAAGGACTCCGGCATTGTGCAGAGTAACCGAGGCCATGCGGTGTATAATCCGGATGGTCCTGACTTCTACGTCCAGAGGAGAGAAACTACCGCCGGGCCGGAGGATGATCTTGATTCGAGTAAGAGCGGCGCGGCAGGGGGCTGGGAATTGTAAGGCTATAAAAACGGCTACGCCGTTTTTATAGCTTGAAGTTTTGCACCGTCTGCGATTAGGTGCAGGTTAAGACCGATAAGGATGGCGCAAAACTTCATTGAAGTGAGAAACATGAAGGAATGAGGCAGGAGTTTTGCACGGCTCTGGTACGTGCGGCGTTCTTCGTATGAGGGACGGGAAATAGAGAGATGAGGGAAAATAAATGGCGCGTATAACTTCAATTGAAAAAATTACTATGGATAAAAACACCAAACATGATGAGGTTTCTGCAACATATTGTATTTTTGAGAAAGACGGAGAAAAATACTTTCAAATTGATACATGTGGGAGCCAAGGCAGAGAACATGTCGGACAACCAAGTCAAAAAATTCAATTTGATGGAGAATTTGCCAAAGAATTGGTATCTCTATTAATTAATGAATTTTGGCAATAGACTTGTTCAAGAACCCGGTTGGTTCTTGAACAAGTTAAGCAAACTACTGTGTATTTTGCAGTTTTAAGCAGTTTTAATAGGAAGTTGTTCAAAAACTGAAGTTTTTGAACAACTCTAATAACTAAAATATAAGCGAATTATGGTATGCGCTGTTACAGTCAGCGTGGTGATGGGAGTTTTGCGCGGTTCTGATATGCGCGACCGGACTTCGTATGAGGGACGGGAAATAGAGAGATGAGGAATAATAAATGGAAACCGGAATATTGTATGTTGTTTTTAATAAATGGATTAATGATCCGAAAACAAATGAAATGCCATATAAAATTGGTATTACAAAAAATTCTGTTGATGAAAGGTATTATGGCCTTGGATTAAAAATGCCGGGGGAATTTGAAACTCTTTTTGCATATAAAATTAAAGATTATTCAGAAGCAGAAAAATCAATACAAAGAATATTCAGGGAATTTTGCGTAAACGGTGAATGGTTCAAACTGAGTCAAAAAGAACTTGATCTTCTTAAAACAAATTGTGAAACAATGGGCGGCATACTTGTAACCGATGAGATTGACAGTGAAATAATAATTGAAACGGAAGCAGAAAACATAAACATTTCTAGTAATTATGAAAACAAATTAGAAGACTTAATAAAAACAATAGGAATGAAAACATTTGTTCAATATTATGATAAATTTAAAAATAATTCCGTACAGGAAATTATTCAATATATGAAACTACATGAAAAATATACAATAAATTCCATAAGAACAAAAACAGCAACCGGAAAGAGAATTTTCAAAAATAATTTGGAAAGAAAAGCATTGGAAATTATTTCAAAAGCAAGAAATGTTGAGGAAATGATTAAAAAAGAGGCATTGATATTACTAAATAAAGAATGATGTACAATCGTTCCGGGTAAACGCAGAGATACTTGACACCGCTTCTTCCCCTTTGTGTTCTTTGTACCTCTCCTATGTGAGCTACAGAAGCGTTTCCAACTCATCCACAAGGCGCTCAAATGCTTTGCAGGCCGCCTGCACCGGTTCGGGGCTGGACATATCCACCCCGGCAACCCGGAGGGATTCTATTGGGAAACGGGAGCCGCCGGATTTCAGAAAGGCGAAATAATCGTTCCGTTCCTGTTCACCGCCGGAAAGTACCCGTTCCGCCAGAGCGTATGCGGCGGAAATTCCTGTGGCGTACTTGTACACATAAAAGGCACGGTAAAAATGGGGAATACGCAGGCCTTCCAGATCGCTTTCTTCTTCAAGGCGCATCTGCGGGCCAAAATATTTTTCCAGCAGGGAGCGGTATTCGCCGCGGAGCACGTCCAGGGTAAGGGGCGTGCCCGCTTCTTCCAGTTCATGGGCGGTTTTTTCAAATTCAGCAAACATCGTCTGGCGGTACAGGGTGGAAAGAAAATCATCCGCCCGCTTGTTTATAATGTACCGCTTAAGCTCCGGCGTATCAGCGGTTTTTTCCAAATGCCGGAAAAGGAGTTCCTCGTTAAAGGTGCTGGCTACCTCGGCCTCGAAAATGGTGTAGCCGTACTGCATAAAAGGGTTTGAACGGGCGGAGTACCAAGAATGCATGGAGTGGCCCCCTTCATGGGCCAGAGTGAATACATCACGGATTGAATCGTCCTTGTAGTTCATTAAAATGTAGGGATCACCGGAAAAACTTCCGGCGGAAAAAGCTCCGCTGCGCTTTCCCTTGTTTTCGTAGCGATCCGCCCAGCGGCCCAGGAGCCCGTTCCGCAGTGTGGCAACATACTCGTCCCCCAGGGGGGCAAGTGCCTGTGAAATTATTTCTACCGCTTCTTCCCAGGGAGTGATCTTTTTTACACCCGGCACAAGGGGGACAAGCACGTCGTAGTGGCGCAGTTCATCCAGTTTAAGGGAACGCGCTCGGAGGCTGTAGTAACGGTGCAGCGCGCCAAGATTGCCGCTCACCGTGGTAATAAGATTGTCATACACCGCATCGTCCACATCGTCGGGAAAAAGGGCAGCCGCCCGCGCGGAAGAAAAATTTCTGATCCGCGCGTTGATCACATCCTGTTTGACAGAGCCGGAGTAGAGCGCCGCCAGGGTTGTTTTATGGGCGTTAAAGCAGCCGTAAAACGCCTTGTACGCATTGCGGCGGATTTCCCTTTCGGGGTTTTCCATAAACACAGACCAGGTGGATTGGGAAAGGGGAAGCGGGCCGTCTTTTGTTTCAATCGTTCCAAAGTCAAGATCGACATTGGTCAGTACGGAAAAAGCCTGATCTGCCGTGCCTTCACCTTCGGCATGGAGGGCAAGGATGCGTTCTTCCTTATCGCTTAAAATATGAGGCTTGTACCGGCGCAGTTTCTTAAGATAGACCGAATACTCCTCCATCCGCGGGTGGGAAAGAAAGTCCGTCATTTCTTTGTTGGGGATGGCCTGGATTTCCGGAACTGCCCAGGAGAGGGCCGCTTCTTTTCTGGCGGCAGCCATGGTAAACTTCCCCGTCATGGTTCGGGCCGTGCCGGAGCCCTCGTCTTCTGTTTCACGGAGATCGCTGTAGTAGGCAAGCCGCTCTTCAAGCACACCCAAGTCCCGGTAAAAATCCAGAAAATCCGCCAGGGTTTCCGCAGATTTTCCCAGGGTTCCCCTGAAAGCGGGGATTCTTTCCGTTTCCCCGTTATAGCGGGACAGAGCCTGCTCCCAGGCCGCGTCATCGGCAAAAAGGCTCCGTAAATCCCATTTATATTGATCTTTTATTTCTGAACGGAGCGGTATGCTCTTCTTGTTTGTTTCCATGTAAATGCCTTGCATTATAGAACCACAATATTGTACTTATTGTCAATATGAAATGGTTATGTATCATGGAAATAAAATACCCCGCCGCAGCGGGGTATTAAACCCTCGCCACGAATCAATTTTCAGCCACGAATTCATCCTGCGCCTATATTTTTTTGCGCTTGACAAACACAAACAGAGAAAAAATCAGGTGGTAAAAAAAAGCAAAAATTGATTTCTGTGTCAAAAATCTGCTAAAACTTGACCCTGGCCGGGAAATTTAGTATATTATAAACATCTGATAGATAATGAAGCATAATGTTCTGTAAAGCACTATCAGTCCGCCTCCCAGGTTTCTTCACCTCCTTTTCCTGGGAGGTTTTTTATATTAGAATTGTTCAAAAACTTCAGTTCTTGAACAACTTCCTATTAAAATTACAAAATACGCAGTATTTTGCTTAACTTGTTCAAGAACCAACCGGGTTCTTGAACAAGTCTATTCATCCAGAAGATTTTTCTCGGTTTTTATCTCACGGAGGAGCACAAAGTTGAATGAAGGGGTTGTAGTATGCAAGCTGGGTTTGTTAACTTCACGCAATGTTCTCGGACAAAAATCTTCTTCATCTTCCTTTGGAGTCTCCGTGAGAAAAAATTCGAGTAAAAACAAAAAAATCGTAAAAAACGCACCCTCCACTAAAGCGCCGCTGATCTCTTTGCCTTATAGACAGTAAAACGGCTATACAGTAAAAGCGCCGCTTTAGGAGGATATATGTACATTACCGGTTATACTCCCTTTGCAGATCGGGGTATTCTTATCAGGGTAGAAACTGACATACGCCGGGGCATACCGGGCATTGATATTTCCGGCCTTGCGGAGGGGGCCGTTAAGGAAGCCAGGGAACGGGTTCGTGCGGCATTCCGGAATTCGGGACTTGCCTTCCCCGTAGACCGGATTTTGATCAACATGGCTCCGGCAGGAGTTAAAAAAGAAGGGGCCGAGTTGGATTTGACCATTGCCCTTTCCGTAATGGCTGCGGCGGGGCTTGTTCCCGGTTTGGCGGCACTTCCCGAACAGCTTATGGTGCTTGGGGAACTGGAACTTTCCGGGCGGGTGCGCCCTGTCCGGGGTGTGCTGGCCGCCGCCGCCGCAGGGCTTGCCGAGGGGATACGGTTTTTTATTGTTCCCAAAGAGAACGAGGAAGAAGCGGCTGTGCTGTTGAACCGCCCGGCCAAAAACGCAGGCGGCGGGGCGGTTCCGCCCGTCCATTTTGCCGCCGTTTCCAGCCTGGACGAGGCAGCCCATGCCCTGGTGCTGTTGATCACGGAGGGAAATTTTCCGCCGCCTCTCCGCAATGTCCCGGCTTTTACAGGTGAGGCCGCCGCCTTACCGGACTGCGGCGATTTTTCTGAAGTGCGGGGGCAAGTCCGGTATAAGCGGGCGCTGGAAATAGCCGCCGCCGGAGGCCACAACCTGCTTGTTTTCGGCGCGCCGGGAGCGGGGAAAACCATGCTCACACGGCGGCTGCCTTCCATAATGGCGCCGCTGACGGCAGAAGAAGCGGTGGAGGTAACCCGCATTCACAGTAATGCGGGACAGGCCGGTTCCACAGAAACAGGTTTTTCCCTTGTCAGCCGCCCCCCATTCCGTTCGCCCCACCATTCAGCCAGCGCCGAAGGAATCCTTGGGGGAGGCCGGACTGTCCGTCCCGGTGAAATCAGCCTGGCCCATTTTGGCGTTTTATTTTTGGACGAAGCGCCGGAATTTAAGGTCAACGTATTGCAGGCGCTCAGGGAACCTTTGGAAGATCGGGTAATTACCATTGTAAGAGCGGAAGGGCCGGTAAAACTCCCTGCGGATTTTCAGTTAATCATGGCGGCCAATGCCTGCCCCTGCGGCAGGCTGGGCGCATTCGCCGGAATTCAGGACGATTCCATTGCGGGTGATTTTCCCGCAAATGATTTTTCCGGTACGGGGAGCTGTCTTTGCAGTCCGGAAGAAATCCGCCGGTACTGGAAAAAATTCGGCGGCGCACTCTTGGACCGTATAGAAATCCGTGTGCCGGTGCTGAACACTTTGCAGCCGGGCGGAAAAGCCGAACCCAGCTCTGTAATTCGGCGGCGGGTAATGCGGGCGGTGGAAATGCAGCGCCGCCGCTTTGCCGGTAACAGCGGCGCTATTCACGGAGACAGCGCCATTCACGGAAGCGGCGCCATTTACGGAGGCAGCGCCATTCACGGGAACAGCGCCATTCACGGAAACAGCGCCGTTTCCGGCTGCCGCCGCAACGCCAGCATGGGCCCTGCCCAAATTACCGCTTATTGCCCCCTTACCGGAGCGGCAGAACGGGCTTTTCGTAAAGCAGCGGAAAGACTGGCCTTTTCCGGACGGGCCTATTATGGTATTCTAAAAGTAGCCAGAACCATAGCGGATTTGGAAAACAAAGAGAGCATTGAGGCGGAACATATTCTGGAAGCTGTACAGCACCGCCGCTCGGGGGATGATCCTTATGACATATTTCAAGAATTTGATCCGTTGTCAAAACTCGGCTAGTTTTGACAATGGCTTTAGTAAAATCGGACAAAAGCCCGATTTTTCAGCTAAATCCAAGGCTGCTTTTTCAAAAACAGAAGTTTTGAAAAAGCCCGGTACAATTAAAACCTGGCCTCTCTTTTTTTCTCTGGCAGTTTTTGTTTCCTGCGCTACCCAGAACCCGGGATTTGATGAAGATGAGTGGCTTGAAAAAGCGAACGCGGCTGATCCCGCCCTGCTTTACGGAACACACCGGGACGAGCAGGGTATCTTTTTTAACCCGTGGATGTCCCGTCCAACGCTCAAGAGAAACAGATTTTTTTTCCGTAAAAAAAGAAAAGTTGATGACTTTCCCGCCGAACAGTACGGGCCGGTGAACAATACCTACGAGTATCTTACAAACTCCGGGCTTAACAGTATTTCTTTTATAGGGCACGCTTCTTTCATCATCAAGATTGACGGCGTTACTATTCTAACGGATCCTTTTTTTTCCAACCGCGCCCTGATAGTTTCCAAGAAGGTAAAAATCCCCTTTGATTTTTCAAAATTACCTCAGCGTCCGGTGGTTTTGATAAGCCACAACCATTACGATCACCTTGACAAGTGGACGGTAAAACAGCTTGTAAAAAAAGAGGCTGTGTTTGTCGTACCCCTTGGTCTTAAGGAATTTTTTATCAAGCTGGGTGCAAAAGAAGTGCATGAACTTGACTGGTGGCAGAGTACCAGCGTTGGGACAGCGGCCGCCAGTTCAGCCGCCGCCAATACAGCGAGTACAAGTACAGTGAATTTTACCTTACTTCCCGCCCAGCATTGGTCCCGCCGTTTAGGCCAGCCTGCCGGAACAACCTTGTGGGGCGGCTTTTTAATAGAAGGTTCCAAAACAATTTATTTTTCCGGCGATACCGGATATTTTTGCGGCTTTAAGGAATTCGGAAAACAGTACACCATAGATTATGCGCTCCTTGGCGCGGGCGCGTATGAACCACGCTGGTTTATGCACTACCAGCACATGAACGTGGCGGAATTTTTCCGCGCTGCGGACGATCTTAATGCGGGAACGGTTATCCCCATGCACTTTGGCATAATAAACCTAAGCGATGAACCTTTGGTTTATCCGCTCCACGAAATAAAACTGCACCTTGAAAAACACCCGGAATATGTTCCCCGGACCAAGCCGCTCCGTGTTGGTGAATTTATTTCATGGTAACCAGGGCTTTCCCAAAACTAATCAAGTCTTGGAAATGGCTCAACCGTTTCTTTAAGCGGTTCAATGTGAATGGTTGCGATTATTCCAAAATCCTCCTTTATTTTTTCTTCTATCTCACTTGCAATTTTGTGGCCTTTTTCTATGGTCATGTTTTTGTCCAGCCTGATATGCAGGGTTAATTCCTTTTCAGTTACATAATTATGGAGATGAAAATGATGAATCTGCAGATTGTCATGGTACATTGTTTTAACAAGGGCGATGATTTTTTCAACCAAATCTTCACCGGGTTCTTCACCCAGCATTTTGGTTACCGTCTCTTTTATGATTGTAATCGCCGCATAAAACAAAAACAGGGCGATGACTGCGGCCAGGGCGCTGTCAATCCACCAGAAGTACTCTGCCAGAAATATGCCGGCAAGCACAACCACGGATGACAACGCATCCGATCTGTGGTGCCATCCGTCTGCTTTTACGCTTGTGTTGCCGGTTTTTTTTGCGATATAAAACGCATATTGGGCCAATGCTTCTTTAACCACTATAGACACAGCCGTAACCACAATGGCAATAAGCCCGTAATGAACAGCTTCCCTGTTCATGAATTGAGTGATTGATCGCTTAAAAAAATCATAGCCTATGATGCCAAGAATGAAGGCGATAAAAAGGGCGGCGATCTGTTCCCAGCGCCCGTGCCCAAAGGGGTGTTCCTTATCAGCTTTTTTCGACATGAATTTTGTGGCGATCACCAAAACTATCGAACTTATGGAATCCGACAAGGTATGCCAGGCATCGGCTGTCAGGGCCAGCGAACCGGTAATAACGCCCGCCCAAAATTTAAGGGCAAACAGGATTGAATT
>JAITCP010000034.1 GCA_031283025.1 Spirochaetaceae bacterium
TAGCCCAATTATCAAAACGTCTTTCAATTTGTGCAGGAGGTGGCCCCCATGCCGCCTGAAGTCCTTTATTCCGTCCAGGCTTTTCTCAAGCCCGATCACTTCATTGTCAGAGATTTTCATGTTTCCCCTCCCAAGGTACTCCATTATATCACTTTTTTATTTTAAATGACGTTGCCCTGGGCATTTGCTGGTTAGCGTTACATTTATTTCTGGTACTTTAGGCGGCAGGACGCCACTTTTGAACGCAATGCTTTAGGGGGAGTTTTTGCGTAGCAAAAACGACAAGCCCAAAACCGACAAGGGAACAAACAACAGCGCCTGTAGGGCGTTGATCCACAATTATATCACGTTCCGGCGCAGGATAACTGAACCACATTTAATTACATTAGGCTGGATTTATCCAGCCGTATGCGCCGCTATAAGCGGTGTAGAAGTGCTTTAGAGCTTATCCCTAAATAACCTCTGCCTTACGAAGAGCAATAAAAGCGCATGATAACATGAGCAGTCCTTTATATGTTTTGTCTAATTTCTCATATCTAACCAGAAGTTTTCGGAACCGGCTTTGGGCAGAACAGCGGGAAAATTATCCGGTTGACCAATCAGATGGTTATAGGGGTATACATATAGAGGGGACAGATGACTATAAGATCATTTAATGCTTGCAGAAAAGTAAAAGCTACAGGCCGCCACCCATCATCAAGAAGAGTATAGTTTTTTCCCAAGCGGCCAGTTATTCCCGGCCCCCATGGTGATAAACAAATCGCCTTCCCGCAAAATGGCTTGTAACTGTTCCGCCGCGTCCTCCGGCTCTTCAGTATAAAAAACCCTGCCTGTGTATCCCTCTTTTTCAAAAACCGCTTTTGTTTTTTCAAAAAGTGTTTGGCCGTTTACGCCGCCGGAATACGCTTCCCGCGCGGAAGCGTAAATCTTGTGAAGAAAAACCATGTCCGCAGGAAGCAGTGAAGCGGCAAAATCATCCAGCAGCGCGGCGGTACGCGTATAGGTATGGCTCATAAAACTGACGATGATGCGGCGGCCCGGATAAAATTCCCGCAAACCCTGAAGGGTTGAACGGATCGCCCTAGGATGGTGGCCGTAATCGTCCATGAAAAGCACGCCCCCTTTTTCACCGAGCAGTTCCGAGCGCCGGCGGGAACCGGTAAATCCTTCCAAAGCGTCAACGGCCTTCTGCAGCCGTTCCGCCGTCCAGCCGCCCTGGCCGTATTCCTTTTTTACCAGAATACCGGTAAGGGCCAGCGCGGCTGCCGCGTCCAAAACACAGTGCCTGCCGGGAATACGCAGCTTAAACACCGCATCGGGAAAACACGCCAAACGGAAAAACGTTCTTTCATGGCGAACTTCATAAGAGCTGATCCGAAAGTCCCCGTGAAAATTATTATCTGAGAACTCTTTTAAGGATTCCTCTTGAACGCCGAATCCATAAGGTACGGCGGTAAGATCATCACGTTTTTGCATGACCAGTTTTTTTACTTCACAGGCTCCCGGATCATCGGCGCAATAGACAAGCTCGCCGCGGGAAGGGAGCTTAAGCGCGTACTCGACAAAGGCATCCCTGATGTCGTCATACGCGGGAAAGTAATCCTGATGATCGCTTTCCACGCTGGTAAGGACGATGCGGCGGGGATTGAAGGCCAGAAAATGCCGGCGGTATTCGCAGGTTTCGGCGGCAAAGTATGTATCGCCAAGACTTAAAGTGGAACGGCCCCCAAAGGCGGAGACGGCGCTTCCTGCCAGCACCCGTGCGGGAAGCCCCGCAGCCCGGAACAGAACGCCGGTCAGGGCGGTGGTGGTAGTTTTACCGTGAACCCCGGCGATGCCGGACGAATCAAAAAGAGCCGAATAAGCCCCAAGGGCATCAGTGTATTTGAGGAGCGGAATTCCCAGCCGCAGGGCCTGCGCCATTTCGGGGTTTTCCTCCGCATTGTACGCCGCCGAATGGATCGCCAGCGCGGCATCCGGGGGGACATGGGCTGCGTCAAAATGTTCGTAGTACGGTATGCCCAGCTCTTTAAGAATCGCGTCGGTATAAAAAACTTCGGCGCTGTCTGAACCGGAAACACAGAGGCCCGAATGGTGGAAAAGCTCCGCCAGAGCGCAGACCCCCGTTCCCTTTATGCCGATAAAGTAAACTTTGGCGCGCCGCGAAAGAAGCTCATCCAAGTTCATATTTTCATGGTAGACCATACACAGTATTTTTTCAATAATTAAGGGATGATTTTTCTTCCGCAATCGGAACAAACGGCTGAACTGTACTCCTGGCTTTGTTCTTTTATCAATATGGAATGGGGACGGGACGGAAGCCCCTTGGGCGGAAGCCCGGTAAGGGGAAAGCCCTTAGACGGAAAATCCCCTACAGCGGAAGAACACTTCAAACTTGACCGCATAAGAACGCTGGCAGATTTGGCGGGGCATCCTGAATCCTCCGCCCCGGTGATACACATTGCCGGTTCCAAGGGCAAAGGTTCAGTTGCAGCTATGACCGCGTCGATCCTGGAAGCGGCTGGCATAAAGACCGCCCGGTATATGTCCCCCCATGTAAGCGATTGGCGTGAACGGATATGCCGGGGGGGCGGTTCCTTTTTTCCGGAAACAGTTTACGCGCAGGCGGGAAGAGAACTGCGGGGCATCTATGAAACGTACCGGCAGCTTCCCCCGGATTTGCCGGGCGGGCCCGGCGATCCGACTTTTTTTGAACTTACCACGATGCTTTTTTTTCTTTGCGCCCGGCTTGATTCCTGCAAAGCGCTGGTAGTTGAAACCGGCCTGGGGGGAAGGCTCGACGCAACCAACATTGTAGACCCGGCAGTTTCCGTAATCACGGTGATTGAAAAAGAGCATACCGAATATTTGGGAAGCACTCTGGCCGCCATCGCGGGGGAAAAAGCGGGGATCATTAAGCGGAATCGTCCGGTTGTGTCTGCGGAGCAAAAACCGGAAGTCCTTGCAGTACTGCGCCAAAGCGCGGAACAAAACGCCGCCCCGTTTTTGTACCTGCCCGATTACGCTGGGACGGATTTTCCTGATATGCAAATACACCGTAACGGAACGGACTTTACCCTGCAAATGGAAGCCCCAAACGGCAGAAACTTTAAGCGGCGGCTTTCCGTTCCCATACCCGGCAGGATTTATGCCTGCAATGCAGCCCTGGCAGTGTCGGCGGTAACAACAGCCTTTCCCCATATTGATGACGAAAGCATAGAACGGGGATTGGCCTCAAGCGCCCTTCCTGCCCGGTTTGAAAAGCTCCGCGCCGAACCGCCGTTTATTGTTGACGGTGCTCACACTCCCCTAAGCGCGGGCCTTTGCGCCGAAACTTTTTGCGATCTGTACGGCAAAGGCGGAATACTCCTTTTTGGCTGCGCTGCGGACAAAGATGCGCAGGCAATGGCAGAACTGTTTGCCCCCTGTTTTAGCCGGTGCATCATCACCGCGCCCGGCTCATTTAAGGCAAGCGATCCGGCGGCAGTCTGCCGCAGTTTTTGCGAGGCGGCGCAGCGGTACAGCAAAAGCACCGGGAAAACTCAACCGGACATTGTTTGCATCCCTGGCACTGCGGCGGCTATAGAAGAAACCCTGCGCCTGTCGGGAAAAACCTGCCGCCCCGTTCTGGCCTGCGGTTCTTTTTACCTTGCGGCGGAAATACGGAACGCTTTTGAATTCAAGTAACACCATGCATGGCCCCACATTTTTCTTTACTCCGCTTTAAGACCAACTGTTACCACCGCATTACCAAATGGACAAACGAACCTCTTGACAAATCGAAAAAATATACTATATTAAAGTAGGGAACCTCCTACTACACTGTAGGTGAACTCACGTCTTTATTACAGTGAGGCACTTCATATTGTCTAAAAACTGAAGTTTTTAGAGATTCCCAGTATGAGTTACGGAGTTTCGACGGGTTCCGTTTCCGAAGGATAAAATATGGCGGATTATGATTCTCTTAACCAATTCCTCCCACGATTGCAGGTTTATGTAAGAGGGGCCGATATTACGCGCCCCGCGACACAGCCCGACGGATCCGTTGTATGGTGCGCGCTGTATAAAGGCATACTTGCCATAAAAATTACGGAAAAAGGCAATTCGCAGACGATGTCCCTGCGGTTTAACGGCGAATGGCACAATATTGTTGACAATGGAGATCCAAAGATAGGTTATATTATATCGCCGCTGCTTTCAGAAATCAAAGAACTATCGCCGTTTGCAGAACCCGTACCAAAAGATGGGCTTATCGGATGCCGGAGTTATAAAGAAATATTCGACGATTTGTCCGAAGAAATCTTAAAACTAAAAAAATATTCCCAGGCCAAGGAGTTAGCCAAAAAACTAAAATGGTCGCACTATATGAAGATGCTGACATGGCTGATAAACGGCGCCTCGAAAATCGATCCCAAGAGAACCCAAGGAAACAAACACACCTATGGCGCGTCGCACGGACATTTGTATATACAGGTCATAGAAGAACAAGGCAACCCGACAATATTGAAGTGGAACGACGATAATATCGTATGCCAAGACCCGCGGCTTAAAGAAGTGGCGGACGATGTATTGAAGGCGTTCAAAGCAAGATGCCGGTCCATGGATGAAGAAAATGAGAGGGCGTTTAACAATTTTATTGCTGCATACCTTAGAGCCTCTCGCGATCAACAACCACCCGCCAAAGACCAGCCGGTCGTCAATAGTCAGCCGGCCGGTGAACGGCGGATTGGCGAGCGGCGGATCAGCGAGCGGAGAGTCGGCGAGCGGCGGATCATCGATCTTAATAATTGGACGGTCATCGCCGAAAACGGCAACCAACTTTAGCCGTCGGCAGACAGCAGTAGTGCGGCAGTTTTTCCCCGCCTAAACACAGCTTCCAGCACAGCGCTAAAATAATCCGGCAGCGGCGCGTTGATTTCAATACCCCCCTTAACCAGGGAAGGGGGCAGGCGGATTGAAACGGCATGGAGGAGGAGCCGCTTGAGTCCTAAAGATTTATGCATTCTTTTGTTAAGGGCAAAATTGCCGTACTTGTCATCCCCCAATACAGGGCAGTTTGCCTGGGCCAAGTGGCGGCGGATTTGGTGCATCCTGCCCGTGGCCGGCTGTAGTTCCAGAAAAGATACGGCCCCGGAAAACGGATGATTCGCCGGGGAACCGGCATCTCCCGGAAGACCGGCAGCCGCCGGAAAATTCGCGCAGGCCAGGCGGCGGTATGACGTTTCCGCCGTCAGTTCCCGGCCCTTAACAAGAAGTGTCTCGCTGATAATGCCCTTTTCTTCCAACATCCCGGCGCAGAGCGCCAAATACCGTTTATGCAAACCCGCCGGCGCGGCAAAGAGGGCGGAACAGGCGGCGGCGCTTTCTCTTGTTTTTGCCGTAACAATAACGCCGGAAGTATCCTTGTCCAGCCGGTGAACCAGGAAGGGCCTGTTTTTGTAAGCCTCCGTCAACAGGGAATCCAGCGAGGCCCCCACCCCCGCCCCTCCCTGCACGGGAAGCCCCGCAGGCTTATTCAAAACAAGAAAATCATCATCCTCAAATAAAACCGTTATGTTCTTCATCTTTCTTTCCTAAGTATACCGGATAGTATATGATTAAATCATGAACAAACGGCTCCTTTTATGCTGCATAACGGCCTTTCTCCTTATATGTTCGCTGGAAGCGGAGCCTCTCTATTCCCCCACCTGGGGTTTCCGGCTGGACCTGCCGGAAGAATATGAATTTACCGGAGGAGACGGCAAAAATCAGTTTACTTTTCAATCGTCCTTTGGCGCTTTTTTGGATATAGTGGTTTACCCCAACAAGGAATCGGCCG
Source organism: Spirochaetaceae bacterium (assembly GCA_031283025.1). Lineage (GTDB taxonomy): Bacteria > Spirochaetota > Spirochaetia > Treponematales > Breznakiellaceae > WRIV01. Next base: position 5,819 of record JAITCP010000034.1, read on the forward strand.
CGCTTCTGGCGGAAGAACTGGAAAAGAAACTTTCCAACCGGGGGGCAAAAAATAAAATCACGTACAACGGCGCGGAAGCGGTTATTATGGAACTGAACTTTCCCAGCCCTCAGAACAGAAACGCCCGCTTTACCGGCTGGGCGCTGTTTCTGGAACTGGAAACCCCATCCGGCGGAACCGCTCCATCCAATAGAACCGGAACACCCGCTAAAGGAAAAAACTTTCTGACAGCGCTGGCCTACGGGCCGGACAAGGCAGAACTGCGCGGCCTTCACCTTTCCGTGTTGGATTCCATTGAAGGCGGGGAGCGGGACCGCCGCCTGCCCGGAATAATGACCGAATACTTTCACCCGCGGGGAAACTGGGTGGAGCAGAACCTGGCCGCCGCCGGTAAAGCCCGGTTCCGGGAAAACGACGCGGCGGCGGCGCAAAGCGTGGTAGACCGGGAATTCCAGGTACTGAGTCTTTACCTCTCCTCCGGCAAATGGCAGGAAGCGTGGAAACGGTTTTACCGGGCCATATTCAAAGATTCCTTTGACCGCTTGGGAAACGCCGCTTTTATTCTGGAACGGAGCTGGAACAATTCCGTCTTGGGCCCCAGCGGCAAAGGGATCAAAAGCGAAGAAGCGGAACGGCTGGGAACAAGGGCCGCAGAGGACGCTTTTATTGCCGCCAAAGCCCTGGAATGGGTGCAGGGTTTTAAGTACGAGCGTGATCTTGAAGGGAGCGATTTTGTCAACCTTGTCAGCGCCGCCCAGGAAAGCCGGGGCGATTGCGATTCCCGCGCCCTGCTTTGGGCGATCATCCTTTTGCAGGCGGACATACCTGCGGGGATCATGGTGTCCCGTGAATTCAGCCACTCCATGGGGATTGCAAATCTGGAAGGGGCGGGCGCCCGCTTCCCCATGAAAGATTCAGACGGCAAGGACATACGCTGGCTTGTTGCGGAAACCACCGCCCCCGTCGCCCTTGGCCGTATCGGGGAAACGGTGAGCGAAATAACCAAGTGGCTGGGAATACTTTTTGAGTGACTAAACGTTATTAAGATCATGGAGCGAATCAAAAGGGTACAGAACGCCGATGCTCGTATCAACCTTATCCGGGCCGGAACCGGCAAAACGAACCGGAGCGCCGCTTTCCATAAACTCGCTCAAAACCTGGCGGCAGGCGCCGCATGGGCCAACCGGCTCTTTTGAATCGGGGGTGGCGATTGCAAGGGCGGTAAAGGAACGGTATCCCCGGCTTACCCCCTGAACCACGGCGCTCCGCTCGGCGCAGATCGTCAGGCCGTAGGAACGGTTCTCCACATTACACCCGGTAAAAATCGTACCGTCTTCCGCCAAGAGAGCCGCCCCAACCCTGAACCGGGAATAAGGAGCATAGGCCGCATCCGCCGCTTTAAGGGCAATGCGGTACAATTCATCCATGTCCATAGTTTTCCTCCAGCCTGGCAGGCATTTACAGTTTTCCGTCAATGAAGTACCAGTACCCGTATATATAGAGGTATCCGTCATCATTGTAAACAAACCCGTTGTCATCGCTTTTATAAAACTTGATCAACATGGTTTTATCTATGTTTTCATGGTACGATGTTATGCCGTATTCCCAATTCTCCCATATTTGTTCCAGAATGGATTCAAGCGTTTCATTATCCGGAAGTTCATTTGCCCCGGTCTGATACCACTGCTGCCAGTACCCTTCCATTTCCGCTCTGTCTTCAAAAATCACTGTTCCGTCTTTTTCTATGTACCGCCGTTCATAATTCCCGCCTTTAACGGCTCTTTTTATCCGCAAAACGCCCGTCTGAGTTCTCCATGATATTACGGCAATGGGGGTTCCCAATTGTTTTGAAATGTCTTCCAGGCTGAGGATGCCTTCACCTTCAAGCAGAAAATCTTCCTGCGGGAATGAAGAAAAAGAAACGAGCGTCAGAAAAACCATGAAAAGCCGTTTCAATGTATCTAACCTACAGCCCGATTATGGTTTTGAAAATGAAGACAATCATATCCTCATAAAACAACACAAGCCGCAGCGCATCATCCGGAAATATGCCGTAGGGAATATTTTCTTTTTCCAGCGCTCTTAAAAAGATTTCGGCGTCTTCCGGGGTTATAAAGTTGATTAAATACAGCGCCTGACCTTCCATTTCCGGGACTGTAAGTGTTTCCACATCAGGCATGGCAAGGGTTTTAAGGTTCTCGTTCCGCCTGACAAGCCCGGAAAGGAACACGGGGAATACTTCTTCAAAATCCTGCGCGAATAGCGCGGGAGCCGTTAACAGGCCCGCAATCAGCAGGATTAGCGCGATCTTTTTCATTTCTTATTATGATACCGGCTTATACGCATTGTCAAGTTGGTGGATATTACCCGCTATCGAGCAAACGCTCCGGCCTTTTACCCTGCTTCACCAATGGCCGGGTGTTTCTGATTATTGGGGGAAGCGCACAGCAATATAAACGGTGGGGCCTGTCTCTTGCATACGCACCCTAAGGTTTTAGGGCACGTATGCAAGAGACACCCACCTCCGCTTTTATTCTATGTGCGCTTCCTACTATCCCCGGAAACACCCGGCTACTACTGCGGAATGGTAAAAGGCCGGAGCTTCCGGGTAATGCGGGGATATTTGCGATTAAAGAGCGGGCATTTGCGGTGCTTTAGGCGGCAGGTATACTCAACCGAGCCGCAATGCGGCGAAGGTTCCCCTCTTGACGCCGCTGTTTCCATGCTTTAGCTAGGAGTTTTTTCGCAGAAAAAACCCCCATGTTGAAAATCCGCAGGAAGCGGATTTTCAACGCCCCACTCCCGCTAATCCATCATCACAAACGCCGCCCAGTAAAATGGCGACGCATACCGCGAATTTGAGCGCACCTTCCTCTGCGCTTCCTTGAATGTGTCCTGCTTGCTCTTTCCCGACAGCCAGTTACGGTAGAACTCGCTTATCAAAATTGAAGTCGCCTCGTCGTCTACCTTCCACAGGCTCATGATCAATGTCTGCGCTCCGGCCAGCTTAAACGCCCGCTGTAAGCCGAATACCCCCTCGCTGTTGTTCACTTCCCCAAGAGCGGTCTCGCAGGCGGACAGTACGATAAGATCGGCTCCCAACAGATTCATTCCCGCTACTTCATCGGCAAGCAAAATGCCGTTCTCCGCCCCTTCTACCGGGTTTTGCTTCCAAGTGTTGGCCCCGGCCAGTACCAAGCCGGAACGCCGTAGCGAGTTTTCAAAGACTTTTGGTCCTTGTCCCGACTGTTGCAGCCGCGCCTGCTCTTCATAGTTCTTTTCAATATCCTTGTTGAAAAACCCGTGGGTCGCCAGGTGGATCACCACGGTTTTCTTGCCGTTTAAGGAGAAAAAAGATTCCTTGTTTCCCCTAACGCCGTTGTACAAACTAGCCGGTATCCTGTTTGTTATTAGTAATTCGTGTATGCCCTTACTTTCAGTGTCGGTAAACTCCAAATAACCCCAAGTTGTTGTCCCGCTTGTTTTCTGCTGGTAATCAGCGGGATCAACTGAGAACGATAAATCCCTTGAACCGGATCGCGTCCCCGGAACGTTATACGCCTGTGCTTCCCGCCGCATGGTATCAGCGTCAACCGTGTACTCAAGCCCGCCGTACACGACAGCGGATTGTGGCTTTCCCGCGGTTTTGTTATTACGGTAAACAATTTCGCGTGTACTGGAGACAAGGTTAAGGCCGTATTTGTCCATGAGCCGTGATTTAGCATTTACAGGAATAGCGTTAAAGGATACTTTGTGGAGGAGGCCGGAAGGGGAGTAATAGACGGTTGTAACACCTTTAAGAACTTTTTCCAGCGGCTTCCAGACCGTGTTGTAGAGGGCGGGGCCGTTCTCGTCATAGAGAATCCGCGCCTGTTCCTGCGATCTCTTGCCTTCAAGTTTAGCGAAAAGCTCCGCCAGCACGCTTTCTTCACAGAGCGGCACCCATTCCGGAGCCTTCATGCCGGGCTTTACAACAAGCGCGGCGTATTGTGTTTTGCCTGTCCACTTCTTGTCGTAAATCCTAAAGGAAACAAACTCGATAGCGGCTTCTTTTGCTTGCAAACTTTTCTGTACACTCTGCCAGTTGACAGCCAAATCCGCCTGGAATTCCCTGAATTCCCTTGAGGACTGAGTGAGTGATTTATCTAGAGCTTCGGCCCGTGTTTCAAGGCTTTGGATGTACGCTTCATTCCCGCCGCTTTGCCTTTGGGCGCTAATCTGTTGGCGCAAGCGTCCTAACTCCTCAAATTGCGTGATGAGGGCTTGGTTGCCTGAAGCGTAAATAGAATCCCGCACGGCGTTGGTGGTGCGGAGCAGCAGGCCCTTGGAAAACAACGCGTTGTCGTAGTTCAGGACGTTGCTTGCCGGGATGGGGTGGTAGAAGGAGAGGGAGTAGCTTTCTTCAAAAGACACTGAGTTAACTTTCCAATAAGCATCGCGCTGTTGTTCCGTTTGGAAAGAGAAGTTTTGATTTATAAGGTTAGTTTTTAATTTAATCTGTTCCTGCTTAAACCTAAGCGCCTGCGTATATTCTTTTTTACTCAAATATAGCCCATATAAATTACCCAGTGAAACAGCATAATTGGGATGCTCTTTACCAAGTACCTTTTCCTGGATGGCTCTTGACTCCAGATAACAGCTTTCCGCTTTGGCATAATCGCCCATTTCTTTGTACAGCAATCCCAGGTTGTTTAACGAGGTCGCATAATCGGGATGCTCTTTACCAAGTACTTTTTCCCATATGGCTCGCGCCTCCAGATAACAGCTTTCCGCTTTGGCATAATCGCCCATCCTGTAATACAGCCCTCCTAGGTTGTTTAACGTGACCGCATAAGAGGGATGCTCTTTGCCAAATACCTTTTCCCTTATGGCTCGCGCCTCCAGATAACAGCTTTCCGCTTTGGCATAATCGCCCATGCTGTAATACAGCAATCCCAGGTTATTCAACGTTGTGGCATAAGAGGGATGCTCTTTGCTAAGCACTTTTTCCCTTATGGCTCTCGCCTCCAGATAACAGCTTTCCGCTTTGGCATAATCGCCCATGCTGTAATACAGCTCTCCCAGGTTGTTTACCGATTGGGCATAATCGGGATGCTCTTTGCCAAGTACCTTTTCAACAATGGCTCTCGCCTCCAGATAACAGCTTTCCGCTTTGGCATAATCGCCCATACTGCGGTACAGCCCTCCCAGGTTGTTTAACGTGACCGCATAAGAGGGATGCTCTTTGCCAAATACCTTTTCCCATATGGCTCTCGCCTCCAGATAACAGCTTTCCGCTTTGGCATAATCGCCCATGCTGTAATACAGCAATCCCAGGTTGTTTAACGCGGTTGCATAATCGGGATGCTCTTTGCCCACAGTCTTTTCATAAATGGCTTTTGCTTCAAGGAAACATTCTATCGCTTTGGCATAGTTACCTTGGTTGTAGTATTGTACTCCCAACCTATTGTAATAGTCCGCACTTTCCGTCTGCGCAAACACCGCCCCCTGCACAAACACCGCCAACAAAACGGCAATCAGCAAAATCTTCACCTTCATAAAACGACTCCTAATTTAATATATGGGAATCTCTAAAAACCGGTTGTTTTTAGAGATTCCTTTGCAGTTTCTCGCCCTTTGGGCTGCGAAACGTGCGTTTTTCAGAGGTAAATCTCTAAAAACTGAAGTTTTTAAAGATTCCCATATTAGAGTTGTTCAAAAACTTCAGTTTTTGAACAACTACCTATTAAAAATGCAAAATACGCAGTATTTTGCTTAACTTGTTCAAGAACCAACCGGGTTCCCGTGAACAAGTCTATTTTTTCCCATATTATCTCACAAAGTAGGGGAGTGGGGTTTTTGTCCGTAAGCATTGCGTACTGCTTTCACGCATAGTTTACTCTATTCCCTGCCTGCGGCAGGCAGGCCTACTCCCTACTCCCCATTCCCTATTTTATCACAAAGCATTTACTCCCGTTTTTTCACACGGCGATCACGGGAGTCTGTAGGAAAACCCTATTTTGGCGATTTTTTGAATTCGTAACTCTTTATATAGTAAGGAATTATAAAATGTCGGATCCTGAAAAAAGGACTTTTCCTACAGACTCCAGAGGCACAGCGCACACGGAGGAAGAGAGGAAAGACAACCGTGCCGCCTACCTGCTGCCTGCCTGTCGGCAGACAGGGCAGGCAGGCCGTGTGAAGTCTTCAAAAAAATACTTTTCCTACAGACTCCCGGACTCTGCGCTTGTCGAAGCGGCTCAGGGACGCACCCGTCCCTAAGCCAGGGACGCACCCGTCCCTAAGCCAGGGACACACCCGTCCCTAATGCAGGGACGTATCCGCCCCTAGGCTTGGGCCGCTAACATAAAATCAGACCGCACTTCCCGCAATTCCTTAAGAAGGTGTGAATGTGTCTTTGCCGAACTCTGCGTTACCACCTTTAGGCGGTACATTTTCCCCGCCTCCAGCGCCGGAACAATCACCTTGAGCGTCCGCGGCTCGTTTACGGCAATAATTTCCGCTTTTACCGGTGTTCCGCCCTCCTCCGGCTCAAAGAACAGCCCGATAGCGTCCCGGTGCCCCTCGTCCCCTTCCAGTTTCAACCCGCAGCCATGAATAGCCAGCAGGTTCCCGATGGTTGCCGCCTCGTCCACCAGCTCCGTCGCCTCGTCCCTCGCCTCGGCAATAAGCCCGTCGCTCTG
>JAITCP010000094.1 GCA_031283025.1 Spirochaetaceae bacterium
GTAACAGCAAGCGGCGGGATGAATCGGGTTCGCATTGAAGCTTCCGGAGAATCCGAGGACGGCACTTTCGGCGGCTGGGTTCGGGTAGAAGGCGGAATGGTCGGGAATGTTTGGTGGAAACCCTCTGATTTGCTCAAGTTCATGATCGGCGGAAATCCTGACGGTATGTTTGGGAAAGAAGGGGTTACCGGCTGGGGCTTCTATCAGGTTGCTTATGATACCGGCGTTGTAATAGGCGGCAATGTATGGGGTTGGGGACCGGCTGGCGGTCCTGATGCCAATATGTACGGCCAGGGAGTGAGAACTAGACACGCGTTCTTCGGCGGATTTGGCGGAGAGGGCGCTTTATTGACGATTACCCCTGCGGAAATTGCGACGATTAACATTGTTATTCCGTTTATGAGCGGCGGGGAAGCGGCGGATGTATTCAAGAAATCCATCGCCCAAGTGGACTTAAACCTTGATTTTGGAAACATCGCCCTTACCTACGTGGGAGGCCTTGGCTACGTAAAAGCTGACGGGTACAGTGAAACTTGGGTAGGAAAAAAATATTTTGATTCAAATGGTCAGGAACAAACCTCCACCACCGAGTTTGAGAAGAAAGTTTCAGGAAAAGCTGAAGTCGAAGACCCTTCCAAAATCTTTCTTTATTTCAATCTTGCATCAATCGAGAATCTGAGTTTGGATGTTGGCGTTGGCTATACCCTGCCCTACGAGACAGAAGGTAAGGTAAAAGTTAGTTCACCTATCGCAGCCGGTTTGGGCGTAAAGTATACGATGGATGCCTTCGGCGTTAAGTTCCGCACTGTAGCAGCCTTTGCCGGAAGCATGGAAACGGATGTAGCGGGCAAGAAGGTAAAGAGTGAGCAAGGCATTGGATTGATAGTCGATGTACTACCCTACTATGTTTTAAGCGACAATCTTACCGCTTATGCGAGTATTGGCGTTGGATATCAAGCTCCGGGTAAAGTTGACGGAAAAGTTGGCAAAGATGCCGACGGTAAAGATTTACCCGCCATCATTGGCTGGCACTTTAACCCATACATCCAAGTTGGTGCCGAATGGGGCCCCACTTTCTATGCAGGTATCAAAGTATGGTCTGACGGCATAGAACGTGGTAAAGACAAAGATAAATGGATCAACTGGGCCGTTCCTATTGCAATGGTAGTTAGTTTCTAAGCACAAGGGTACAAGCCCTTATATGCGAAAAAGCGCCGCCTGGCCGCTACAAGTGGTCAGGCGGTTTTTTTGTTCCACTCACAAGAATTTCATACGGAGAATTTCTTCGCTTTTTTTGGCGGAGAGTACGGAGATTAAGAATTAGAGTTGTTCAAAAACAGCAGTTTCTGAACAACTTCCTGTAAAAAACTGCAAAATACACAGTAGGGAATCTCTAAAAACTTCAGTTTTTAGAGATTTACCGCTGAAAAACGCACGTTTCGCAGCCCAAAGGGCGAGAAACTATTTTTTCCAAATCATTCAAGCGCCATGCACGGCTTTGCCTTATATAAGACGGCCCCAAAAGTAGAAATTGGCCGCCGTAAAGGAGTACTCATTGTGGAACTAAAACAACCGCCGGACAACGATAGTCCCCACATAGCCTGGCATCCTGCTTTCATAGAAGCTCTCAAAATGGAACTGCAAGCGTATCAGGATGTGCTGGAATTTCACCCTGAATACCCGCTTACATCCGAGCCTTTGCGGATAGACTGTGTGATTATCAAGAAAGCGAAAAATGTCGTTATCAAAAAGAACATCGCTGTCATATTCCGGGAGTGGAATTTACTTGAATATAAAAGCCCCGGCGATTATGTATCGGTAGCCGATTTCTACAAAGTTTACGCCTATGCCTGCCTGTACGCCTCATTTAACGATGTTCCCATAACCAGTTTAACGGTAACTTTTGTAGAAAGCCATTACCCCCAAAAACTGCTTGACCATTTGAAAAATGATCGTAGTTACAAGGTTGCGAAAACCAGCCCTGGGATTTATACTGTAAGTGGGGACATACTGCCGATACAGGTAATTGACAGCCGACGACTCCCTACGGAAGAAAATTTGTGGCTTAAAAGCCTGAGTAATGAACTGAAGTGTTCAGAAATCACCCAAGTAGGCAATGAAATAGACAAACGAGAGAAAGGTGCACAAATAAGGGCATATTTACACGCGGTAGCGTGGGCAAATCTTAATTCTATGAAGGAGGCTATAAAAATGGATGAAACTTTAACGCTTGATAAAGTATTTGAAGAAACAGGATTGGCGGCCAAATGGGAAGCCAGAGGTGAGGCTAGGGGTGAAGCCAGAGGTGAGGCTAGGGGTGAAGTCAGAGGCAAAGAAGAAGTTGCGCGTAATGCCCTTGCAGAAGGGGCTTCATCTGAATTTGTACAGAAGATTACAGGACTTGATATTCAAACCATTACCGGTTTATCCCCGGAAACCATCATTAATCTGTAACAGCGCTTCTACTCGGATTTTTTCTCACCAAGGGTTATTTGATGCTTGACTTTTTATAGGAGGAGGCTATAAAAATGGATGAAACTTTAACGCTTGATAAAGTATTTGAAGAAACAGGATTGGCGGCCAAATGGGAAGCCAGAGGTGAGGCTAGGGGTGAAGTCAGAGGCAAAGAAGAAGTTGCGCGTAATGCCTGTACTTTATACCCCAATTTGACAAACGAATTATAACAGAAACTGAACAAAAATCACGGTTTTGTACAGGGGCCCAGCCTGCCTTACCCGTTACTCCCCCTCCGGCCACTCAACCGTAACCGGCCAGCCGGGTTGCTGTTTTACCGCAAGCAACGCTGCAAGTTTTGCCTTCCGCTCTGCGGCATACTCCGCGTCAATTTCCGCCCGTGCCTTGGCTTCCTCACTGTTGAGTTCCGCAAGGCGCCGGTTGAGTTCGGCTGTTGCCTCCTGTTCATAGGCGGCTATATTGACAAGGGTGCCATCCTGCACCATGTAGCCTTCGGGCACCGGCAATTCCCCGGCGATTATCCGTTCCTCATCGCTGGCTGCAACCTCGCCAAATATGCCGTTAAGGGCAAAGTTGTACAGCATCGGGCCGTGAGTAGTACAATCATTTGGTGAAGCTACAAAAAAACTGTACTCCGTTTCATTTGTCAAAAGCACATCAATTATTATTTTTGAGTGTGTTTTGTCCGTCCATCTTGGATCTTTTGCGTTTGTAAACATTACAATACCCTCCTAAATAAATACCATGCAGTGCTTCCCACGGCGTAAGTAATAGCGCCCGACGAGCGCCATGATCCGCTTAAATATGTTCCAGCATCCCCTGTCGAATAAAAAAGTGTATGACTTGGCAACCTTAATGTGATCTCCACGTTTGCAGAAGTTTTAATTGTATTCAAGAGTATATTTGGATAAGCAACGTTGCCTTGGACTAATATATACGTCCCGATTGGCAGATTAGTATCATCGCTTAATGCCGTTCCCGGCACCACTGCAATCCTGTTAACTCCGACTTTTGGGCTATCGGTAAATACCGGGCTTGCAAGGGTTGCAATTTCTTCCCAAGCACCCCATGCGGTCGCGCTCGTTGAATACCGAATCCAAATTCGATTTGTGCCGCGTTTATGTAATTCCTGCCGCACAGCATGAGCCGTAGTACCGGACATATAAAAAGGCATTACCTTTAAGAAGGCCGAATTTGCCGTTCCTGTACCCCAGCCGTCTGGGAAGTTTGTACTGCTGCTGGCTGGGGAATATAACGTGTACTCACCGGGAGTACGGTAGGTATTCAGATCAAATACTGCCGATGGGAGGTATTTGTAAGGAAGCGGATATTTTTGATTGTTTGTAAGCGTATTATTTTCAGGTGGAAAATTTATTCCTAATGGGCTGGAGGACGTTCCGCTGCCGGACAATGAAGTATCACGGGTTACTTCTAAAAGTCCGTTAGTTGCGCTGGAGGGGAGCTGGGCTACGGGTACTTTGCCGTCTGCCCCAAGTGTTGCAACGCCATTAGCAGTGCCTTTTTCAGTGGCGGGTATCCTTTTGTCAACGTATGCCTTGCGGGCTGCTTCGTTATCGGTCGTTGGATCACTTGCGGGTAAAACCGGTCTGGACGAAAACGTTTTCACGCCCGCGACAGTTTGGGCTCCGGTAAGTTTTACAGTGCTTGTATCTAAGCCCGCTATCCCGGTGGGGATCTGGGCTGCGGGTACTTTACCGTCTGCCCCAAGTGTTGCAACGCCATTAGCAGTGCCTTTTTCAGTGGCGGGTATCCTTTTGTCAACGTATGCCTTGCGAGCTGCTTCGTTATCGGTCGTTGGATCACTTGCGGGTAAAACCGGTCTGGATGAAAACGTTTTCACGCCCGCGACAGTTTGGGCTCCGGTAAGTTTTACAGTGCTTGTATCTAAGTCCGCTATCCCGGCCTCGATGTGGTTCATGTTTTCCGGCGTAAACGGGGTGCCGGGAACGGTAACCTTTTCGGGGTTGGGTGTTAGCACCACCGAACCCCCTGTTTCCTGTGACTTGGCAAAACGGTTAAGGCCTGTGCCCTGCCGGGCCTGCCAGTTAGTTTTTGTGTATGCCATAGGCTTATTGTACAACACGGGAATAGAGGAAACCCTAACACTGATAAAGGGCTTTATTCCCGAAGAAGTTCACACGGAGATACAAAGGAACGAAGATCACGAAGATAAGAGGGAGGTATGTTACGACCACGTAACTCCGCCGCCGTTGTTGAGTTTTAATACCTTGCCGTCGGATAACGTATATTCCGTTCCAGCGGAAGTTATGCGCTTCTCCGTGAACCCAAAACGGGTGTGGAAAGTTGTTTCTTCGTCTATCATATAGGCAATCTTGCCGCTATAGCCGACAGCTACAAACTTCCCGTTGCCGTAGGTAATTCCAAATATCATTGACGTTCCAAAAGCGGAATTATTAACTGCCGTCCAGTTTATGCCGTCAGTGGAATAGGCCATTTTGCCGCTATAGCCGACAGCTACAAATTTGTTATTGCCGTAGTACTGCCCCGCATAAATATCCCCTCCAGAAAACCTTTGTAAAACCGATAATAAAAAAAGGAGGGACTGAAGCTATGCCATGGAAAAACGCAACAAAAGTGGAACTCAGTAAAAAACAGGAACAGATATTAAAAGAATATGCGGTGGGCACCCATACGCCAAT